>JANQGU010000371.1 GCA_028282935.1 Kiloniellales bacterium | reverse complement strand
CTTGCGCCGGAACGGCGTGAGGCGTGAATCACGCTCTAACTTGTTAAGACAGATCAAGATCGGCTCAGATCGATTCGATCTGAGCCGATCTTGATCTAGCGCGCGGCGGGCCAGGCCAGCGCGAGGCCCAGCGCACCGGCGGCGAGGCTGGCGCCCAGCGCCAGCGCGACGGGCAGGGCCAGGGCGCGGCCACCCGAGACCACGGCGATCCCGGCCTTGACCAGGGTGTTGGAAAGGCAGGCCAGGACGATGCCGAGGGCGGCCGTCGACAGGGCGATCGTCTGCCCGGAAAGCCGCGACAGGGAGAGGTTGATGGCGTCGACGTCGGCGAGCCCCGACAAGAGCGCCAGGGCGAGGATCCCGCCCTCCCCGGCCCAGGCCTCGGCGGCCCGGACCAGGAGCATGATGGCGGCCAGCAGCAGGCCGAACTTCAGCGCCATGGCGAACTCGAAGGGGTTGTCGAGCCGCAACCCGGCCGCGCCGGCGGACTCGCGCTGCCGCAGCCAGAGCACGCCGGCCGCGAGGAAACCGCCGGCCGAGGCCAGGCCCAACGGCCAAGCGAGCGGGGCCAGGAGCTGCGGCTCGATCACCACGGCCACGGCGAGGGTGCGCGGGAACATGGTCGCCGCCGCCAGGGCGATTCCCGCCGCCAGGATCGGGCCGCGGTCCGGGTTGCTGCGGGCGAAGCGCGCGTAGCTGACCGTGACCGCGGTCGAGGAGACCAGGCCGCCGGCCAGGGCCGTCAGCAGCAGGCCACGCGACTCGCCGATCAGCCGGACCCCGACGTAGCCGAGGAAGGAGATACTCGCGATCAGGATCACCATCAGCCAGGTCTCCTGCGGGTTCAGGGCCTGCCAGGGTCCGAATCCGCGGTCGGGCAGCACCGGGAGAAGCACGGCGGTCATGACCAGCAGCTTGAGGACCGCCAGCAGCTCTTCGAAGCTGATCCTGGCGATCCAGCCGTGCAGGATCGGCTTGACGCCCAGCAGCATCGCGGTCAGCACCGCGGCGGCCACCGCGACCTGCATCTCGCCCCGCGCAGCCAAGGCGCCCAGGACGAAGGTTAGCATGGCCGCCACCACCGTGGTGCTGCCGTAGTCCTTGGTCTGGCGTGCGACCTGCAGCCGGGCCAGGATCATCACCCCGGCGAAGGCCAGGAAGGCGAAGCCGAGGACGATCTCCCCCAGCAGCTCGGCCAGCCGGGCCCAGACGCCGCCCAGGAGCCCGATGATCCCGAAGGTCCGGATGCCGGCGACCCGGCTGCCTTCGCGCAGCCCGCGCTCATGCCAGCCCCGCTCGATCCCGATCAGGATTCCCAGGGCCAGGGCCACGCCCAGGCCTTGGAAAAGCTCGACCTCCGAAAGGCTCAACTCCATGCTGTCGGATCGCGGCCGCCGTTTCCTAGAGGCCGCCCTGGGTCCAAGCCTACTTCACCGTGATGCAGGTGCAGGGCGCGAGGCTTGCGACCTTGTGGGACACGCTGCCGAGAAGCAGTCCCTTCAGATCGCCGAGACCGCGACTGCCCATCACGATCAGATCCGCCGCCGATCCCTCGGCCGCCTTGATGATCTGATCCGTCGGATCGCCGACGACCAACCTGGTCTCGATCTCGGCGACGTCGCCGGCCCTGGCGGCGCGTTCTGCGATGTCAAGGATCCGCTGCCCGAGCGCCTGATAGATCGCCTGCGATTGCCGGTTCTCCTCCAGCCCCCGCAAGGCCGCGCCCAGGCCGGCCGGGACGTTGGCGACCGGCACCGGCTCGACGGGCGCCGCCTGGACCAGATGCTCGATCTCGGCGAGCCGGCGCAGTTGCGTCGGGGCTTCGCCCTGCAGGGTGACGTGCAGGAGAATCAGCTTGGCGCCATAGGCCTTGGCAAGCTCCACGGCGAGGTCCGCCGCCTTGGCCGCGTGATCGGAGCCGTCGACCGGCGCGAGGATGGTCTTGAACATGGCGCGCCTCCTGGAGAAGGGGCCGGAGAAGGGAAAAGTGCGGGCTCAAGCCCGAGTCTCCGGGTATCACGGCGCGGCGCGCACGACCTTGACGCACGTCAAGGGTCCGGGCCCGACTGACTCAGATCAAGGCGCCCGGACCGGGCCGGAGGGAGACTGACGAGAGACCGTCGACGTCTTGAGGACGCGGGACCGCGGCCGGAAAGGAAGGACGGCCGGGCAGCGGAACCTGAAGGACGGGACGGTCGGCGTTGGGAATCGAGGAGCGAGCCGTGAACATCGCGATTGCACCGGACAAGGTCTTCTTCGTCATCGCCAAGTCGCGCGAGTTCGACGCCCAGATCGATGTCGGGGAAGAGGCAACGGAAGCCAATGCCGTCGACGAGGAAGTCGACGAGCTGGTGCAGGACTACGGCGAGGACCCGACCTACGACGAGGTCTCGGAGTTCATTGGCGCCCTCAACGAGGAGGAGCAGATCAACCTCGTCGCCCTGACCTGGCTCGGCCGCGGCGACTTCACCGTGGAGGAATGGGACCAGGCGCTGACGGAAGCCCGCAACGCCCGCAGCGACCACACGGCGAGCTACCTCCTGGGCATCCCGCTGCTCAGCGACTACCTCGAGGAAGCCTTGACCCAGCACGGCTACGCCCTGGAGGACATGGAGGCGGAGCGGCTCTGAGAGCGGCTCCGTCGGTCCCAACCGCCGGCCGTCGCGCCGAGGTTCGCCCGCCTGCGCCAGAGTCGCGGCCGCCGAGACGCTAGGCTTGGTCTTCCTTCGAGGGCCGGGCTTGCGGCTCCAATCCATCGCCCTCTCCGGCCTCACTCTCTCCGGTTTCACCGTCGAGGTTCCGGTCGTGCAGCAGGGCGTTCAGGGCACGGATGATGCGCATCAGGCGCAGGGGCTCGCCGTCCGGCGCCCGGGACTCTCGGGCCAGGGCCTCGCGGTCGTGGCGCTCCCACCAGCGCAGGATGGCGATCTTCGCTTCCCGATCCAGCTCCGGGTGCAGCAGCACGTCCTCGGGCTGACGGAACACCCGGGTCGGGTCACGAAGGATCTCCTTCAAATCGGCGCCCTTGCCGCTCTCGGCCATCCTTCCCCCAGGACCGATCTGCCTCTACCGAAGCACGACGAAACGACTGCTGGCACTCAGGGAACACCGGCACGCCGGGCACCTCATTGACCCACGTCAAGGTGCCGGCGCCGGGTGCGGCGGATGAAGAGCGGATCAGGAAACCTTGAGATCCAGAAGCTCGACCGGGCCGTCGGTGAGCGCCAGCAAGGTCCGGCAAACGAAGGCGGCCGACTGGCCGTCCAGCAGGCGCAAGCCCAGAAGGATCGCCGGCCGGCCCTGAGCGGGGGCGAGCAGGCGGAACCAGTCCCGGGAGGCGCAAGCGTCGCCCGGCTCCGCCGCAAGCGGCAGCGGCCAGCCGCCGGAGACCAGGAAGGCCGTCGCCTCCGATTTCGCCGGCAGCCTCGACAGGGCCTTAGTGACGGCGGGCGGGCCGCCGGGGTCCGCGAAGCAATCGCCGAGGACCAGGACGGGCTCCTGGCCGCCGGTCGGCGCGGCCTGGAAGCGGCCGGCAAGCAAGACCTCGAAGGCCGCCGGGGTCCCGAGGACGCCGAAGCCGGCAAGGTCGAAGCCCAGGCGCGGCAGAGCGAGCAGGGCGCTTTCGAGCCGAAGCCGGTCGCCAAAGGCGGCCAGAACGGCCCGCCGCCGGGGCCAAGACAGGGGGCCTTGCGGCAGGCCGGCGCGGCGGAATGCGAGGGAGCGGCGTCCCCGGCGAAGGTCGAGGTCGGAGGGGTCCGGGTCGAAGGCCTCGTGCAGCATGTTCATGCGCTCCACCCCACCGCCGCTCGCCTCAAGGTCTCAGTATTCGAAGCCATGCAAGTTGCCGTTCGCCAGATCGATGAGCGTCGCATGATCATGGATCACCACATATTTCTGCTGCCTCAGGGAGACGATTCCGTGCTCCTTCAGCGGCTTGAAGACACGGCTCACGGTCTCCGTGGTCAGGCCGAGGTAGTCGCCGATATCGGCGCGGGTCATCGGCAGGTAGAGGCTGCCGCCGTCGCCGCCGCGGGCGACGGCGTCGGCGGCCTGGGCTACCAGGAAGGAGGCGATCTTCTCCACGGCGGTCTTGCGGCCGAGCAGGAGCATCTGCTCCTGCGCCGTGATCAGCTCCCGGGTCGCCAGTGACAGCAGCCGCTGGGCCAGGCCGGGCACCCGGGCCGCCAGGTGGTCCAGCTTGGTCCGCGGGTAAAGCACGACGGTGACCCGCGTGACCGCCTCGGCGGTGTAAATGCAGGCGCCCTGCAGCGACAGGCCGAAAAGCTGCCCCGGGTAGACGAAGCCGGTCACCTGGCGCCGGCCGTCCGGCGTGAGCTTGTAGAGCTTGACCACGCCCTCGACGACCTCGAAGACGCTCTCGCTGCTGTCGCCCTCGCAGACGACGATCTCGCGCGGGGCGACCGACTTGCGGACCGAAGCCAGGAACAGATCTTCCAGGGATCCGCCTGGCAGCCCCTCGGTAAATCCGGTCCTGCGCGCCCCGCTGGAGCGCGTGACGTCCTGCGTCTTCAACGCCAGCATCCTGTCCTCCCCATTGAAACCCGGTCGGGGAAGAGGCCCGCAGCGCAGGCCTTCCCCAGGTCTCTAGGAAAACAGGCTTGCGTCACCGCCGTATGTCGGCGGGCCGGATACTCGGCACCAAAGTGCAACGCTTTGTAACGAAGCGTGACATGACGTCCGCCCCTAGCGGATCGGCGTCAGTCCTTCGAGGGACCGCTCCGGTTCGGCTGAGGGCCGCGAGGCTCCTCGCCGGCCCGGCCGCGCTCCAGCAAGGAGTCGGTCTCGGCCCGGCGCAGGCGCCCGCAGGCCGACTCCACCTCGCCTATGTTGTTCCCGGAGGGATCGTGAGCATAGGCGCGAACCGCGGCCTTCATCTTCGACCAGGCCTTGGCTTTCTCGACATCTCGGGATCGATCGGGCATCGGCACCTCCCAAGTCGTGGGTCCTGCGCTGGCGCCCGCGCGGCCGAGACCCAGCGCCCCGATGCCGCAGCGGCGCATCACCCTGGAGCCGACAGTGTGCCCGACTCCGGCCGAGGGAACAGCGGTTTTTTGTATCACTGCGCAACTTCATGCTACTGAGAAGGGACAGCGTCGGCCGGGAGGCTGCGACGGCGCTCGAACGGGCCTCGCAAGGCTCCCGGGACCGAGGGGAACCTGAACACCGGGTGTCATGGAAACGCCGGGACGCATACTGGTCGTCGACGACGACCGACGGATCCGGGAGATGCTGGCCTCCTACCTCACGGAGGAGGGCTTCGCGGTCAGCCTCGCGGAGAACGGCGAGCAGCTCCGCGGGGAGATGGCGGCCGCCGAGATCGACCTGATCCTGCTGGACCTGAAGATCCCGGGCGAGGACGGCCTGACCCTGCTGCGCGAACTGCGCCGGCAGTCCAGCGTCCCGGTGATCATGATCACCGGCAAGGGCGAGATGCTGGACCGCATCGTCGGCCTCGAGGTCGGCGCCGACGACTACATCGCGAAGCCCTTCCATCTGCGCGAGGTCCTGGCGCGAATCCGGGCCGTCCTGCGTCGGAGCGTCGCGGCCTCCAAGCCCGACGCCGAGGCCGTCGGTGCCGCGACGGAGGCGGGCCGGCTGGCCTTCGCCGGCTGGACCCTCGATCCACGGCGGCGCGAGCTGCGGGACGCCGGGGGCGCCGAGGTCGAGCTGACCACCGGCGAGTTCAACCTTCTGCTGGCCTTCCTTCAGGCCCCGAACCGCCCGCTCAACCGTGACCAGCTCATGGACAAGCTGCGCGGCCGGGACTGGAGCCCCTTCGACCGCAGCATCGACACCCAGGTCGGACGGCTGCGCAAGAAGATCGAGGCCGACCCCAAGAACCCGTCCCTGATCAAGACCGTGCGCGGCATCGGCTACATCTTCACGCCCGAGGTCGCCGCGACCTGATCCCCGGGCCTTCAGTCCGCTTCCAGGATCCGTCTCAACTGGATCGCCAGCTCTGACGTTCGATAGGGCTTCGGCAGCACGGCCTCGCCGGGACCTAGGGCACCGCACTGCGCCGCATAGCCCGAGGTGTAGAGAACCTTCACATCCGGGTGCTTCTCCCGGACCGCCGCTGCCAGCTCGCGTCCGGTCATGCCGCCCGGCATGACGATGTCGGTGAAGAGCAGCGCGATGCCGTCGTGCGCCTCCAGGGCATCCAGGGCGGCCTGCCCGCTGCCGGCCTCCCGGACCCGATACCCCAGCGACGTCAGGCGCTGGACCGAGAGCTGGCGGACCCGGGCATCGTCCTCGACCACGAGAATGGTCTCGCCTCGTCCCCGCAGGTCTTCGGCCCCGGCGTCCTCGGCCAGTGTCTCGCTGAGCGCCCCTTCCCAGCGCGGCAGGAAGAGGCTGACGGTGGTCCCGGAGCCCGGCTCGCTGGCGATCCTGGCGAAGCCTCCCGACTGCTTGGCGAAGCCGTAGACCATGCTGAGCCCGAGGCCGGTGCCCACGCCGGGCTCCTTGGTCGTGAAGAAGGGCTCGAAGGCCCGGGCGCGCACCTCCGGCGGCATCCCGGGACCGTCGTCCGCGACCGAGAGCCGGACGTAGCTGCCGGGCCTGACCTCCGGATCGCCGGCGGTGGCCTCGCCGTCCAGTTCGGCGTTCGCCGCCTCGATCGTCACCCGCCCCCCCGTCCCCAGGGCGTCGCGGGCGTTGAGACAGAGGTTCAGCAAAGCGTTCTCGAGCTGTCCCTGATCGCTGCGGACCTGCCAGAGACCGGGCGAGAGCAGGATGCTGAGGTCGATGGCCTCGCCCAGGGCCCGGCGCAGGATGTCGCCCAGGCCGAGGATGAGCTCGTTGAGGTCGAGGCTCTGCGGCTCCAGCGACCGGCGCCGGGCGAAGGTCAACAGGCGGTCGATCAGGTCCGCGCCGAGCTCGGCGGCCTCCTCCGCCTGGCGCACCAGGGAGCGGGCCTTGTCGTCGGCGACCCGTGTCTCCAGCATCTCCAGATTGCCGATCACCACCGTCAGCAAGTTGTTGAAATCGTGCGCGATGCCACCGGTGAGCTGGCCCACCGCCTCCATCTTCTGGGCGTGGTGGAGCTGCTCCTCGGCCGCCCTGCGGGCCGAGTTGTCGTGGATGATCCCGGTGAAGAGCCGCTGGCCGTCGAAGACCACCTCGCTGACCGAAAGACTGGCGGGAAAGGTGCTGCCGTCCTTGCGCCGGGCCTGGACCTCCCGGCCGGTCCCGATGACCCGCCGCTCGCCGGTCTCCAGATAGCGGCGGATGTAGCCGTCGTGGGCGCTGCGCTGCGGCTCGGGCATCAGCAGGCTGACGTTGTGGCCGATCATCTCCCCGGCCGGGTATCCGAAGAGCCGCTCCGTCGCCGGGTTGAGGCTCTCGATCACGCCCTCGTCGTTGATGGTGACGATCGCGTCGACGGCGCTTTCGAGGATCGCGCGCAGGCGCGCCTGCCGCTCCTCGGCCTCGGCCCGGGCGGAGCTCTCGAGGCTGACATCAACGCCGGTGCAGATCAGCAGCCGCGGGTCCCCCGCGGCATCGCGCAGCAGGTCGTGCGACCAGGACACCCGATGCCGGTCGCCGTTTCGATGGATCAGGTCACAGTCGGGCGCGCCCTCGGCGTGGTTCCGCAGGAGCTCGGCGATGCTGCGCTCCATGGCTCCGGCCTCTTCGGGCGGCACCAGGCAGTCCCAGATCGGGCGCCCGCGCACCTCGGACTGCTCCCGCCCGGTCAGGGTCTGGCAGGCCTCGTTCATCAACACGATGCGTCCCTCGGGATCGAGCACGATCACGAGGGAGGGCTTTGGGTCCGGGGCCTTCGAGTGATGCTCCGGCGCCGCAGAATCGGAGGACATATCCGGTATCCGCTTGCTGCTCGGGACGATCTTGTAACCGACAGACTACTCTGTCTGCCGAGGCAGGTAAAAGGCGATCAGGGCGGCCCTCGGCGCCAGCCCAGGAGACAGCGCAGGGCGATCGGGACCACAAGGGTGGTCGCCACGGCGGTGATGACCAGCGCCGAGAAGAGGCTGCCGACGATCGGGTCTGCCCCATCGCCGGCCGCGAAGAGCCCGGATTTCTGGGCGATGCTGGCGATCACCAGCTCCACCGCGCCGCGGCCGCTGAGGCCGATCCCGATGGCCAGGGCGTGGCGCGGCCCAAGCCCGCACCAATAGGCCGGGAGCCCGGCACCGATCAGCTTGCCCAGGAAGGCCAGCGCGATCAGGGCGGCGAGGAACCCTGGCACCGTGGCGAAGGCGTCGAGGTCGAGCTGCAGTCCGATCCAGGCGAAGAAGACCGGGCCCGCGACGGCCGAGGTCACGGTCCCGACCACCGACTTGACCCGCTCGTAGACCTCGACGCCGACCTGTTGCCTCTCGAAGAAGAGACCGGCGACGAAGGGCCCGAGGACGAAGTGCAGGCCCAGCAGCTCGGCCAGGAAACCCAGCGCCAGGGCGAGCAGCAGCAGCACGGTCAGGCTCATGGCGCCGCCCTGGTTGGCCGGAAGCCGGCGCCACAGCGGCGCGTAGACGAAGCGGCCGAGCCCGATCGCGACCGCGAAGAAGACCCCGACCGAGGCCAAGAGCAGCAGCAGCGCCGTGATGTCCGGCAGGTCGCCGTGGATGATCAGATGGCTGGCGACCGCCAGCAGGACCAGCCCCAGGATGTCGTCGATCACCGCGGCGGCGATCACGATCTCGCCGACCGCCTGATGCAGCAGGCCGAGTTCCATGAAGACCTTGGCGGCCACCGGGATCGCCGAGATCGACAGGCCGATGCCGAGAATCAGGGCCTGGCCCTGCTTCAGGTCGGAGGGCGGCAGGACCATCCAGCCGAGGAGGCAGCCCAGCGCCAGGGGCAGCAGCAGGCCGCCGCAGGCGACCATCACCGCCTCGCGGGAGTGCTCGGCGATCTCCTTGGGCTCCATCTCGATGCCGGTCAGCAGGAGAAGCAGGAAGATCCCGGCCTCGCCGATCAGCTCGACCGCCTCGCTGCCCCTCAGCCCGGCGAGCCAGGGCAGCTCGACCGGCAGGCTGACCAGCGCCAGGGCCAGGACCACGCCGGCCAGGATCTCGCCGATCGAGGACGACTGATGGCAGGCGATCGCGATCCGCCCGAAGATCCGGGCCACCAGAAGCACCACCAGGACCTCGAGCACCCCGGTCACGCGCCTCCGGCCTCCCGCCGTGCCCGGTCGGCCTCCTCGGCCAGGCGCCGCAGGGCCGCCGAGACCTCGACCGGATAGGCCGGCGCCGGCTCCAGCGACCTCAGCGCCGCCGGCAGGCGGCGCAACTCCGCCAGCGCGTGGGCGCGGGCCTCTTCCAGGCCGGGCAGCGGCGCGATCCGGCGCCCGGCCCGCATGACCGGCGCGACCAGGGCCTCGCCACCCTGGGGGTCGCCTTCGCAAGTGAGGACGTCGCCGGCCATGACCGCGTCGTGGCCGTAGTGCCGGAAGACCTGCTTGCGGCCCGGCCAGGTCGCCTTGCCGGTCGAGACCTTGCGCCTCGGCCGCCCGGCGTAGACCTGCAGCTTGTAGGCGCAGTCGAGCGCCGGCGCGTCCGAGGCCGTGGCCAGGCTGGTGCCGATGCCGTAGCCCTCGATCGGCACGCCCTCGGCCGTGTAGCGGGCCAGCAGCGTCTCGTCGAGACCGCCGCTGGCGAAGATCCGGATGTCCTCCAGCCCGGCCCGGTCGAGAAGCCGGCGCACCGCCCACGCCTCCTCGGCGAGGTCGCCGCTGTCCAGGCGCACCCCGCGGACCGTGATGCCCCGCTGGGCCAGTCGCGGCGCCAGACGGACCACGGTCCGGGCCGCCGCCAGGCTGTCGTAGGTGTCGAGCAGCAGGACCACGGCCTCGGGGCGGGCCCGTGCGAAGCTCTCGAAGGCGGCCTCCTCGTCGTCGTGGGCCTGGATGAAGGAATGCGCCATGGTGCCGTAGACCGGTATGCCGTAGAGCCGGGCCGCCGGCGTCGTCGCGCTGCCGGCGAAGCCCGCCAGATAGCTGGCGCGCGCGGCCAGGAGCCCGGCCTCGGCGCCGTGGGCGCGACGCAGGCCGAAGTCGATCAGGGTCTTGCCCGGCGCCGCCAGGACCATGCGCGCCGCCTTGGAGGCGACCACGGTCTGGACGTGCAGCAGGTTGATGATCCGGGTCTCCAGAAGCTGGGCCTCGGGCAGCGGCGCGGTCAGGCGCAGCAACGGCTCGTCGGGAAAGCAGACCGTGCCCTCGCGCAGGGCATGGACCTCGCCGCTGAAGCGAAAGCCCTCCAGATAGTCGACCAGGGCCTCGGAGAAACGGCCGCAGTCGCGCAGCCACTCGAGCTCCGCCGCCGTGAAGGCGGCGCCTTCCAGGAAGTCGACGACCGTCTCCAGGCCCGCCGCCATCAGGAAGTTGCGGCTCGCCGGCAGCTTCCGGACGAAGAACTCGAAGACCGCGGTCTCGGTCATGCCGGCGTCGAGATAGGCCTGCAGCATGTTCAGCTGATAGAGGTCGGTGAGCAGCAGACCGGAGCCGAAAGCGGGCTGCGGGCCTGGCGGATCGTGCGAGGAAGTCATGGATCGCGCGGCCATCGGACAAGGGATTACGCGCCCCGAAGGGACGCCTCCAGGTTGCGGCCCGGCCGCGGCGGGCACCTTGATTCACGTCAAGGGACCCGGGAGGGCGGCGGAGGACGAACGGAGGCTTTGCCGGCGCCACAGAATCTGTGAGCATGTCCGCCCGGTTCTTTGACGACGAGAGGATGGAGTCTTGCCCGGTGAAATCAAAGGCGGCGCGCCGCTGGCCGCGGAGCGGCTCTGCTGGCGCTGCGACACCTCCGGCTGGGCCTTCGAGACCACCGAGGACCTGGAGGACCTCGGCGAGGTCATCGGCCAGGCGCGCGCCGTCGAAGCGATCCACTTCGCCGTGGGGATCGAGCAGCCCGGCTACAACATCTTCGCCCTGGGCCCCGAAGGCCTGGACAAGCACGGCATCGTCCGTCGCTTCCTGGAGGCCAAGGCCGCCGGGCAGGCGGCCCCGGCCGACTGGTGCTACGTCAACAACTTCCGCGAGGCCCATGCGCCCAAGGCGATCCGGCTCCCGCCCGGCCGCGGGGTGGCCTTCAAGGAGGACATGGCGCGCCTGGTCACGGACCTGCACGACGTCCTGATCAGCGCCTTCGAGAGCGAGGAGTACCGGACCCGCCGCCAGGTGATCGAGGAAGAGCTGAAGGAGCGGCAGCAGGCCTCGGCCTCCGAGGTCGAGGCCGCGGCCAAGGAGAAGGGCCTGGCCCTGGTCCGCACGCCGCTCGGCTTCGCCTTCGCACCGGTCAGCGAGGGCAAGCTGGTCCCGCCCGAGGCCTTCGAGCACTTCCCCAAGGAAGCCCGGGAGAAGATCGAAGCCGACATCGAGGAACTGCAGAAGCGCCTGCAGGCGGCGCTGGAGAAGACCCCGCTCTGGATCAAGGAGACCCGCGAGAAGGTGCGGGCGCTGAACCAGGAGATCGCCCAGCTGGCGGTCGGCCACCTGATCGGCGCCCTGAGCGACGCCTATGCCGACCTTCCCGAGATCATGGCCTACCTGGGCGAGGTCCGGCAGGACGTCATCGGCAACGTCGACCTCTTCCTGCAGCAACCCAAGCAGGGCGCGGGTCCGCCCCCGGCCCGCGAGGGCGAAGCGGGCCGCAATCCGCTGCGCCGCTACCGGGTCAACCTGGTCGTGCACAACCACGCCGCGGGCAAGGACCCCAAAAGCGACGACACGGAAGGCCGGGCGCCGGTGGTCTACGAGGACAACCCGACCTTCGACCGCCTGCTCGGCTATATCGAGCACCGCGCCGAGATGGGCGCGCTGGTAACCGACTTCAACCTCATCCGTCCGGGGGCCCTGCACAAGGCCAACGGCGGCTATCTGATCCTCGACGCGCGCAAGGTGCTGACCCGGCCGCTGGCCTGGGACGGCCTCAAGCGCGCGCTCTTCGCCAAGGAGATCCGCACCGAGCCGCTGGCCCACATGGCCGGCCTGCTGAGCACGAGCTCGCTGGAGCCGGCGCCGATTCCGCTGAACCTCAAGATCGTGCTGATCGGCGACCGTCAGCTCTATTACCTGCTGTCCTTCCACGACCCGGAGTTCGGCGACCTCTTCAAGGTCTCGGCCGATTTCGACGAGGTGATCGACCGCAGCGCGGCCAACGACCGGCTCTATGCCCGGCAGGTCGCGACCCTGGCGCGCGAGAACGCGCTGCGGCCCTTCGGCCGCGAGGCGGTCGGCCGGGTCCTGGAGCAGGCGGCGCGCCAGGCCGGCGACGCGGAACGCCTCTCGGCCCAGACCGACACCATCGCCGACCTGCTGCGCGAGGCCGACCACTGGGCCGGCACCGAGGGCCGCGAGATCGTCGAGCGCGACGACGTGCAGAAGGCGATCGACAAGCAGGTCTACCGTCAGGACCGGGTGCGCCAGCGCATGCAGGAGCAGATCACCCGCGGCACCGTGCTGATCGACGACCGCGGGGCCAAGGTCGGCCAGATCAACGGCCTCTCGGTGCTCAGCCTCGGCGGCTTTTCCTTCGGCCGGCCGAGCCGGATCAGCGCGCGGGTCCGCCTGGGACGCGGCGACCTGGTCGACATCGAGCGCGAGGTCGAGCTGGGCGGACCGCTGCACTCCAAGGGCGTGCTGATCCTGCGCGGCTTCCTCAGCTCGCACTACGCCAGCGACCGGCCGCTCTCGCTCTCGGCCAGCCTGGTCTTCGAGCAGTCCTACGGCGGGGTCGACGGCGACAGCGCCTCCTCGGCCGAGCTCTATGCCCTGCTCTCCGCGATCGCCGAGGTCCCGATCAAGCAGTCCTTCGCGGTGACCGGCTCGGTCAACCAGTACGGCGAGGTCCAG
This sequence comes from Kiloniellales bacterium, assembly GCA_028282935.1. Classification (GTDB taxonomy): domain Bacteria; phylum Pseudomonadota; class Alphaproteobacteria; order Kiloniellales; family JAKSBE01; genus JAKSBE01. The sequence continues at coordinate 23,631 of JANQGU010000371.1, read as the reverse complement.
GCCATCGGCGGGGTGAACGAGAAGATCGAGGGCTTCTTCGACCTCTGCGCCGAGCGCGGGCTGACCGGCGAGCAGGGCGTCCTGATCCCGGACTCCAACGTCAAGCACCTGATGCTGCGCCCGGACGTGATCGAGGCCGTGCGGGACGACCGCTTCCGGATCTATCCCGTCACCAGCATCGAGCAGGGCATCGAGATCCTGACCGGCCTGCCGGCGGGGCTGCGGGGGCCGGACGGCCACTTCCCCGAGGACAGCCTCAACCACCGGGTCGAGGCCCGCCTGGTCGCGCTGGCCGAGCAGCGGCGGGCCTTCGCCCGTGGCGGCGGCGAAGAGGAGAAAGGGTGATGGCAGCGGAAGCGGAGCTGGCGCTGCGCCGCATCCTGGTCGCGCTGGACGTCTCGGAGCAGAGCCGCGCGGCCCTGGAGGCGGCGGCCCGGCTGGCCGGCGGCCTGAACGCCGAACTGGTCGGCCTCTTCGTCGAGGACAGCGACCTCTTGCGGATGGCCGAACTGCCGGTGACCCGGCTGGTCGGCGCCCGCGGCACCGGCGCGCTGGACCCCGCCATGCTGCGCCGCGCCTTCAAGGTCCAGGCCGCCGAGGCCCGCGAAGCTCTGGAGCGCAGCGCCGAGCAATGGCAGGTCAAGTGGTCCTTTCGGGTGACCCGGGGCAGCAGCGCCGAGGCCGTGGTGGCCGAGGCCGGGGACTTCGACCTGGTGGCCTTGGGCCGGACCAGCCGGCCGGCGGTCCGGACCGCGCCCCTGGGCGCGACCGCGAGGCGCACGGCGATGGCGGCCTCCTGCTCGGTGCTGGTCTCGCGCGGCGGCCAGCGAGCCGGCTGTCCCCTGCTGACGCTCTACGAGGGCGGCACCCGCGCCCTGCCGCTGACCGCGGAGCTGTCGCGCGTCTTCGCCTGCTCCCTGATCGTCGGCGTCCTGGCCGAGACTCCGGAGCGCGCCGCCGCCCTGGAGGCGGAGGCCGAGACCTGGCTGCGCGAGTCGGGACTCCGCGGCCGGGTCGAGCGCCTGGACACCGCCGAGGCCGCTGCGATCCACGATCTGGTCAAGCGCCGGGACGCGGGCCTGCTGGTGGTCGATCAGCGCGGCCCGCTGGCGTCCAAGCTGAACCTGGAAGGCCTGCTCGAAACCCAGGACGTGCCGGTCCTGGTCCTGCGCTAGAGCGGCCCGCGTTCAGGTGAACGCGGATAAGCTGCTCTATCTATTTGACCCAGGCCCTCACGCTTCTCTGGGCACGCCAGGCCGCCCCAGTTCGGTCTCGAGGGCGGCGCGGTCCCAGTCGGCGAGATCGGCCGCCGCCGCGTAGCTCGTCTGCAGGAACTCGAGAAGCGTCGCCTCGGGATCGGCGGCGCTGCGGACCGCGTCGTAGGGCAGAAGGAACTCGCCCAGCGCGGCGTCGAAGACGGCGTCGCCGGGTCCCACCGCGGCCGAGGCGAAGCCCTCCGGCGTGGGATAGGCATAGGAATAGAAGGTGGGTTCGTCGATGGGCCCGCCGCCGGGCCAGAACCCGGCGGAGCTGACCTCGTGGGAATAGGCCTCCCGGGTCACGCTGTCCGGCAAGGCCGGAACACCGCCGGGATGCGGCGGCGCCGTCCGGCCGGAGAAACGGGTCACCGCCAGGTCGAAGCTGCCCCAGAAGAGGTGCACCGGCGAGGACTTGCCCAGGAAGCCGGTCCGGAAATGCTTGAAGACCCGGTCGATCCGCAGGAGGGCGCGCCAGAAGCGCTGCACCGCCTCGGCATCGTAGGCGGCGTGCTGGTGGTCGCGCGCGAAGGGGATCGGATCCGCCACCTCGTTGGGCGCCGAGTGGAAGTCGGGGTTCGCGCCAAGCGTGGCGAGCGCGTCGCGAAAACGGCCGTGGAAGTCGGCGACCGACATCGGCGCCAGATCGATGCGCTGCCGGACGCCGTCGCTGGCCGAGACGACCAGCGCGTGATCGATGAAATCGAAGTCGACCTGGACCGCCCGCGGGCCGTCCGGAATCTCCGACGTGGTCAGGCCGCGGGGCGTGACGTAGAGGGTCGCGTGCCAGGAGTGGTTGATCCAGGGCGTTCGGGCGAGGCGGTACTTGCCGACGATCTGGGTCCAGAGATGCAGCGTCGCGCAGCTGTCCTTCCAGGGCTCGAAGGGAATCTCGGGCCAGTCTGTAGACATCTCCCACCTCTCTCGGCTCGTCTCGGAAAAGCCTTAGGTGGGGATGTCGCTACGACTTGTCCATCAGGCCGTGGACGTGAACGTCGCTCGCGCCGGCCCCTGTGAGCACGCTCAGGGCCTTCTCTTCGTGCTCGGCGTCGCGGGTCCGGACCCAGAGCAGCAGGCCGCCGCGGTCGAGCTGCTCCTGCAGGCTCTGGGCGTGCCGATCGCCGACCAGGCCGGCCAGGACCGAGCCGATCAGGCCGCCGGTGCCGCCGCCGAGGGCGGCCGCGACCGCCGCGCCGATCAGGGAGCCGCCGGTCGCGACCAGGGCCCCGGCCGCCGCCGCCCCGCCCAGGAAGAGCAGACCGCCGATCAGGGCGCCCTGGGCATCGCCGATGGCCTCGGTCGAGACGAAGGCCCGCCGCGGCGCCTCCGGATCGTCCTCCAGCTCCTGCACCCGCCGGTAGACATGGCCGAGCTTGGCCTCGACCGCCTTTTCGCCGGCGAGGAGGCTGATCTCGGCCCGGTCGAAGCCGTGGCTCAGCAAGGTGTCGACCGCCGTTTCCAGGGCCTCGGCGTCCTGGAAGACGCCGACGGCTTCGCGCACGAGACGCTTCTGCGGTTCCGCCGATGGCGTCATCGATTCTTCTCCTCGAAGTGGTCGGAAATCCCGATCTCAAGGCTGCAGAACATAGCTGCCGGGCGCATCCATCAGCGGCGGATAGCCGGCCTCGGCGGCGCCCAGGCCGGGGGGCGACGCCTGCCCGCCGGAGCGCGCCGCCAGCCAGGCCTGCCACTCCGGCCACCAGCTGCCCTCCTTGCGCGGCGTCCTGGCAAGCCAGGTCTCGGGGTCGAGGTAGTAGTCCGACTCCTTCTTGGTCGCGACCTGGTAGGAGCGGTTGCGGTGGTTCGGCTCGCTGACCACGCCGGCGTTGTGGCCGCCCGTGGTCAGCAGGAAGGTCACCTCGGTGTCGGCCAGGAGATGGATCTTGTAGGCCGAGCGCCAGGGCGCGACATGGTCCTTGGTCGTCCCGACCGCGAAGATCGGTGCGCGGATGTCGCTGATCGCGACCGGCCGGCCGTCGACCTCGTAGCGGCCGCCGGCGAGGTCGTTGTCGAGGAAGAAGCGGCGCAGGTACTCGGAATGCATGGCATAGGGCATGCGCGTCAGGTCGGTGTTCCAGGCCATGAGGTCGGACATCTCGCGCCGCTTGCCGAGCAGGTAGTCCTGCACCAGGCGCGACCAGATCAGGTCGTTGGAGCGGAGCTGCTGGAAGGCGCCCGCCATCTGATGGGTGTCCAGGTAGCCCTGGTCCCACATCAGGCTCTCCAGGTAGTCGACCTGGCTGTCGTTGATGAAGAGCATCAGCTCGCCGCTGTGGCGGAAGTCGATCTGCGAGGCCAGGAGCGTCAGGCTGGCGAAGCGCGGGGCGCCGTTGCGCGCCAGCGCGGCCGCCGCCGTCGCCAGCAGGGTGCCGCCCAGGCAGTAGCCGACGCCGTGGACCTCGCGCTCCGGCACCACGGCGTCGATGGCGTCCAGGGCGGCCAGGACGCCCAGGCGCCGGTAGTCGTCGAGCCTGAGGTCGCGGTCCTCGGAGGTCGGGTTGCGCCAGGAGATCATGAAGACCGTGTGGCCGCGCTCGACCAGGTACTTGACCAGCGAGTTCTGCGGCGAGAGGTCGAGGATGTAGTACTTCATGATCCAGGCCGGCACGATCAGGATCGGCTCGGCCTGCACGGTCTCGGTCGCCGGCGCGTACTGGATCAGCTCGATCAGGCGGTTGCGCAGGATCACCTTGCCCGGTGTCACCGCCACGTCGCGCCCGACCTGGAAGCACTCGGCCCCGGCCGGGCGCTTGCCGGCGATGCTCCGCTCCCAGTCCTCGAGGAAGTTCTCGGCGCCGCGGAGCAGGTTCGCACCGCCCTCGCGCAGCGTCGTCTCCCGGACCTCGGGGTTGAGCCAGGGCAGGTTCGAGGGCGAGACCATGTCGAGCAGCTGCCGGGTCACGAAGTTCACGATCCGCTCGTTGCCCCGGTCCATACCGCGCAGCTCGCTGGTCGCGACGTGCCACCACTGCTGGGTCAGCAGGAAGCTCTGGTAAAGCAGGTTGTAGGGCCACTGCCGCCAGGCCTCGGCGCGGAAGCGCCTGTCCTGCGGCAGGGGCTCGATGCAGGGCGGCGCCTCGGGATCGGCCAGGGCGTGCTGGGCGTGGAGCGCCAGGCGCAGGCTCTTGCGCGCCGCCTTTTCCGCGAGCTGCGCGCCCTTGCTCGGCGACAGGCCGATATGGATCAGCCAGTCCAGGTAGGCGAGCCAGAGCACGCTGGGCGAGACGCCGGCGGTCAGGCGGGCAAGGTTGGCGGCCAGGCTCCGGTCGAGGCTGTCGTACTTGTGCTCATGCGCTTCGAAGCCCGGACCGGGCTCCGAAGACCCCCGGGCCGGATCGGCCGCCGGACAGGGCGGACTCGGCACGGCCGGACGTGCCCCCTCACCGGCCGACGCCCTGGACAAGGGCCTGCGCTTCCCGCTCCCACCGGAGCGGCGCCCCCGGGCCTCCGCCGAGGAAGATGGGAGAAGGCGTCCGGAGACGGTCGAAGCGCGTTTCTCGTCCATGGCGACCCAGCAGCCCTTGCCCGGCAAACCGAAGGCTTCGAGACAGCGCAGGGGAGCTGCCCTAGCCTCGCGGGCAGCCTAGCGGGGCGGCCGGAGTCCCGCCTTGATGTGCGTCAAGACGGGACCCCGGCCGGCGAAACCGCGCCTCCGAGGCGCCGCGGAACGCTCCTTGTGGACGGCTCCGGGGGTCCCATCTACCTTCTGGCAGGACATGATCCCAGAAGGGCGGAGCCGGAGCACCGTCATGCCGATCGAGAACTGGCAGATTTCCAAGCCCGTCGCCCGCTCCCCCCGCGGCGTGGTGGCGGCGCAAAACTGGCGGGCGGCGCAAGCGGGCGCGGAGATCCTGGAGGCCGGCGGCAACGCGGTCGACGCCGCGGTCGCCACCGCCTGCGCCCTGGCGGTGGCCGAGCCCTGGATGAGCGGCCTGGGCGGCTGCGGCTACATGGTCGTCCACAGCGCCGCCGCGCAGTCGGTCCAGGTCGTCGCGTTCGGCACCGTCGCGCCGCGGGCGCTGGACCCCGCGGCCTATCCCCTGAGCAGCGAGGCCGCGGCGGACCACGACCTCTTCGGCTGGCCGGGCGTCGAAGGCGAGCGCAACGTCCGGGGACCTTTGTCGCTCGGTGTGCCGGGCAGCGTCGCCGGCTTCGCCCTCGCCCTGGCGCGCTTCGGCAGCCTGCCCTGGGCCGAGGTCCTGGCGCCCGCGATCGCGCTTGCCGAGCAGGGCCACGTCGTCGACTGGTGGACCACCCTGATGGTCGCCCGCGACGCCGCCGCCCTGCGCGAGAACCCGGCGGCCGCCGCCGTCTACCTGCCCGAGGGCCTGCCCCCGGTCGCGACCGAGATCGGCAAGCTGAAGCTCGACCTCGGCCGGCTGCCTGCGACCCTGCGCCGCCTGGCGGAGGCCGGTCCCGAGGACTTCTACCGCGGCGCCCTCGCCGAGGCGCTGGTCGCCGACGTCGCCGCCCTGGGCGGGGTGCTCTCGGCCGAGGACCTGGCGGGCTACGAGGCCGGCGTGGTCGCGCCGCGCACGGCCCGGCGGGGCGCGGCCAGCATCCACCTGCCGCCGGGGCTGACCGCGGGCCCGAGCTTCGCCGAAGCCCTGGAGGCGCTGGGCCCGATCGCCGCGGGCGCGCCCGGACCCGAGGCCTTCGCCGCCTATGCCCGGGCCTTGACCGAGGCCTACCGGCGGCGCCTGGCGGAGATCGGCCACGACGGCGACCTGGCCGGCCAGGCCAGCACGACCCACGTCTCGGTCGCCGATGCCGAGGGCAACCTGGTTGCCCTGACCAACACCCTGCTCTCGCCCTTCGGCGCCAAGGTCGTCTCGCCCGGGACCGGGGTCCTGCTCAACAACGGGATCATGTGGTTCGATCCGCGCCCCGGCCGCCCCAACTCCATCGCGCCGGGCAAGCGGCCGCTGTGCAACATGTGCCCGCTGGTCGCGACCCGCGACGGCCGGCCCTGGTTCGCCCTGGGCGGCTCCGGCGGCCGGCGCATCCTGCCGGCCGTGTTCCAGGTCGCCTCCTTCCTGATCGACGGCGGCCTGCCGCTGGAGGCGGCGGTCCGCCAGCCGCGGATCAACGTCGACGGCGGCCCGGAGGTCGAGGTCGACCCCAGGCTGGGCGACGCGGTCGCCAAGGCCATCGCCGAGGCCCTGCCGATCCGCCTGGTCGAGGCCGTGCTGACCCCGAACCACTACGCCAACCCGGTGATCGCCCTGCACGACGGCGCGGCCTGCGAGGGCGCGGCCCAGTTGCCCTCGCCCGTGGCGGCGGCCGTCGCGGTCCGATGAAGTCCGCCTTCATCTTCGAGGAGGCGCCCTTCCCCTCGGCCCACGCCGCGACCCTCGCCGCGACCGAGCGGGGCCTGGTCGCCGCTTGGTTCGCCGGGACCCGGGAGAAGCACCGCGACGTCGGGATCTGGGTCGCCCGGCTGGAAGCCGGTGCCTGGTCGCCGCCGGTCGAGGTCGCCGACGGCGTGCCGAGCGGGCCTCTGGGCCAATGGCGCCGCTATCCCTGCTGGAACCCGGTGCTGTTCCAGCCGGCGCAGGGGCCGCTGCTGCTGTTCTTCAAGGTCGGGCGCAGCCCCAGCCGCTGGTGGGGCGAGGTCATGGCCTCGGAAGACGGCGGCGCGACCTGGTCGGAGCCGCGGCGCCTGCCCGAGGGCATCCTGGGGCCGATCAAGAACAAGCCGGTCGAGCTGGCCGACGGCTCCTGGCTCAGCCCCTCGAGCAGCGAGCACGACGGCTGGCGGGTCCATCTGGAGCGCTCCAGCGACCGCGGCGCCACCTGGGACCGGATCGGCCCGATGAACAGCCGCGCGGAGTTCAAGGCGATCCAGCCGGCGATCCTGGACTACGGCGGCGGCCGCCTGCAGATCCTCAGCCGCTCCCGCCAGGGCGTCGTCACCGAATGCTGGTCGCAGGACGGCGGCCGGAGCTGGAGCGCGATGGCGGCCACGGACCTGCCCAATCCGGACAGCGGCATCGACGCAGTAATGTTACGGGACGGCCGGGCGCTGCTGGTCTACAACCGCAGCAACCGCAGGCGCAGCCCCCTGAACATCGCGGTGTCGCGTGACGGTCAAGACTGGGAAGATGTCCTGGTCCTGGAAGACGAGGCCGGCGAGTTCTCCTACCCGGCCGTCATCCTGGATCGGGATGGCCGGGTCCAGGTCGCCTATACCTGGAATCGGCGCAGGATCAAACACGGAGTCATCGACCCGGCGGAGATTTAGCGAGGACCCCCAGGGCTTGCCGGGCGCCACGCGACCGGCCGCTGCCGGTGATCCCGGAGCACCAAGCCGCCGTATCCCTTCACGAGCAGAAGACGACCGAGATGCCAAGTCCAAGCAACCTGTTATCGGCGCTTTCCGGCTGCCTCGCGGTCGCGGTCCTGCTGGCCGCCGTCGCGGTGCCGCCGCGACAGTCCCTGGCCGAAGAGCGGGATCCGCCGCCGCGCGTCTGCCCGGCCGCGGGCACCTGGATGGATCCGGCCAACGGCCGGCGGCTTTCCCACCGCGACGTCGTCGCCGCCGCGGCGGAGGCCGAGATCGTGCTGCTGGGCGAGTCCCACGACCAGGCCGACCACCACCGCTGGCAGCTCTCGGTCCTGGCCGGGCTTCACGCCAAGACCGACCGGCTGGCGGTCGGCTTCGAGTCCTTCCCGCGCAGCGTCCAGCCCGCGCTCGACACCTGGGTCGAGGGCGAATGGACGGAGGGCACCTTCCTGAAGGAAGCGCGCTGGTCCGAGGTCTGGGGCATGGAGCCGGGGCTCTACCTGCCGCTCTTCGACTTCGCCCGGCTCTACCGTCTGCCGATGGTCGCGCTCAACGTCGAGCGCAAGCTGGTCTCCAAGGTCGGCCAGGAGGGCTGGGCCGCGGTCCCGGTCGAGGAACGCGAAGGCCTCGGCGATCCGAAGCCGGCCAGCGCGGCCTATCGGCTCAGCCTCGGCAAGGTCTACCGGCAGCACGTGCCGGCCAAGCCGAAGGACGGCGAGCACGGCGGTGAAGGCGAGAAGATGACCCTGGAGGAGGTCATGGCCCTGCCCGCCTTCGACCGCTTCGTCGAGGCGCAGCTCACCTGGGACCGCGCCATGGCGGAAGCCCTGGCCGCGGCGCGAAACGGCTCGAGACGGCCACAGGTCGTCGGCATCGTCGGCAGCGGCCACCTGCAGAACCGCCACGGCATCCCGCACCAGCTCTCGGACCTGGGCATCGACGAGGTCGCCGTGCTGCTGCCGGTGACGCCGGAGGAGGCCTGCGAGACCCTGGACCCCGGCCTGGCCGACGCGGTCTTCGTGGTCGAGCGCAAGGACGTCGGAAAGCGGCCCAAGCCGCGCCTGGGCGTGATCATCGAGACCGCGGAAGAGGGCGTGCGGATCCGCAACGTCGCCGAGGGCAGCGTCGCCGCGGCGGCCGAGCTCCAGGCTGGCGACCTGGTGCGCGAGGCCGCCGGCCTGGCGCTGGAGCGGCACAGCCAGCTGATCGAGATCGTGCAGCGCCAGGCGCCGGGCACCTGGCTGCCGCTGCGCGTGCAGCGCGGCGAGGAGACCCTCGACGTGATCGCCAGGTTCCCGACGGCCTTCGAATGACCGCGCGCCTGACCTTCGTCCTCGCCCTGGTTCTGCCGGCCTGGGCCCTCTCCACCTGGGCCCTGTCGAGCTGGGCCCTGTCGACCGGGGCCCCGCCGGCCCTGGCCGAGGCCCCGGTCCCGAGCGTCGCGCACGACGTCCAGATCGATCTCGATCCGGCAAAGGGCCTCCTGGAGGGCAGCGACCGCATCACCGTGACCGGCCGCCGCGAGCTGGCCCTCTACCTCTATCCCTCGCTGAAAATCGAGGCGCTGCTGGTGGACGGCGAGGCGGAGCGCTTCGACGCGGACCAGCGGCCGCTGGTCGTCCGCCTGCCGCGCAAGGAGTCCAGCGAGGTCGTGGTGCGCTACCGGGGCCCTCTGATCGACGACAGCGGCAGCGCCTTCCTGGACCCGCGCGGCGCCTATCTGCCCGAGCGCCTGGGCTGGATGCCCGAGACCGAGGAGGCGCGCAGCAGCTACCGCCTGTCGATCTCCACGCCGGAGCCCTTCCGGGCGATCGCGACCGGCCGCCTGATCGAGGAGAAGAGCGAGAAGGGCCGCCACAGCGTGGTCGTGGCCAGCCAGCCGGGCGTGAGCGCGCCCGCGGTCTTCGCCGGCCGCTTCCAGGTCGCGGAACGGCGCCACGGCGGGACCCTGCTGCGGACCTACTTTCCCGCCGCCGCCGAGACCCTGGCGCCCCGCTACCTGGACAGCACGGCGCGTTACCTGGACCTCTTCGAGGAGCGCATCGGCCCCTACCCCTACGACGCCTTCCACATCGTCGCCGGGCCGCTGCCGGTCGGCCTGGGCTTTCCGGGCCTGACCTACGTTTCCGACAAGATCCTGCACCTGCCCTTCATGCAAGGGCGCTCGCTGGCACACGAGATCGCCCACAACTGGTGGGGCAACGCGGTCGAGATCGACTACGCCGCCGGCAACTGGGCCGAGGGCCTGACGACCTTCATGGCCGACTACGCCCTGACCGCCGAGAGCGGGCCGGAGGCGGCGCGCGAGATGCGCCTGGGCTGGCTGCGCGACTACGCCGCCCTGCCGGCCGGGCAGGACCAACCCGTCACCAGCTTCGTCTCCAAGACCCACGACGCCCAGCAGGTCATCGGCTACAACAAGACCGCCTTCTTCTTCCACATGCTGGAGCAGGAGCTGACCCCGGAGGTCTTCGCCGCCGGCATCCGGGGCTTCTGGCAGGCGCAGAAGTACCGGCGCGCCGGATGGGTGGAGCTGCAGGCCGCCTTCGAGGCCGCCGCCGGGCGCGACCTGACCTGGTTGTTCGAGCAGTGGCTGATCCGCCCCGGGGCGCCGGAGCTGCAGCTCGGCGAGGTCGTGGTGACCGAGGAGGACGGCGGCCCGCGGCTGAGCTTCACCCTGTCGCAGAAGGGCTCCCCCTTCCGCCTCTCGGTGCCGGTCCGGATCGAGACCGAGGCCGGGAGCCGGACCCTGCGGGTCGAGCTGAAGGGCGCGAAGGCCAAGGTCAGCGAGCGCCTGGACGCGCGCCCCAAGGCGCTGCACATCGATCCCGACTACGATCTCTTCCGCCGCCTGGCGCCCGGCGAGGCGACGCCGATCCTGCGCGACGTCACCTTGAACCCCGAGGCCCGCGTGGTCCTGGCCACCGGCGCGGACGCGGTGGCTCGCCAGGCGGCCGAGGACCTGGCCGGCCGGCTGGTCCGCGGCGTCGCGGCGACCCCTAGCGGGGTCGAGCCGGCGGCGCCCGCGACCGGCCCCCTGCTGATCGTCGGCCTGGAGAGCGAGCTGCCCGAGGCCCTCGCGGAGCACGAGGTGTCGCCCATGCCCAAGGTCCTCGATGGCCGGGGCAGCGCCCGCGCCTGGACCCGGCGCCGCGGCGACGGGGTGACCGCCCTGATCGTCTCGGCCAAGGACGCGGAAAGCCTTGCCCTGCTGCTGCGGCCGCTGCCGCATTACCGGCGCTACGGCTACGTCGTCTTCGAGGGCAGCAAGGCGGTCGACAAGGGCGTCTGGCCCGCCGCCGACAGCCCCCTGGTCAAGCGCTTCGACTGAGCCGCCGCGGACGTCGGGAAAAGAAGTCGGGAAACCCTGAGACTACGGGCCTCCGCGGGCTGCCTTCTGGACCGTACCCGAAGGTGGCGCCTCCGGTTAGCCCTTCATCCACCCGGGTTTCCCCGGGTATCAGCCCAATGCCGCCTTTTTTGGGGTGCGGCGTCTCACCCGTCGTGCGAGCCGTCTCGCTGCTTTCCGAACGGTTTGGGTTGGCCGACCCAGTTCGCCCGGTCCTACAGCAAGGCCATTCGGCTTGCGGCTTCCTGGCCCCCGGCTTCATCCGAAGATGGCCGGGATTAGGCATCTTTCCGTGCCCGCACCGCTGGGGGCTTTTGCGTTTCCACCCTGGAAGGGTGGCAAGCGAAGGAATCGCACCTTCCCTTCGGGTCTTGAGCCCGCTGCTCGCTTTGAGCTGCTTACGTAACCTACGACGACGAGCCCCAGCGGTTCCTCCCGACCTTTTGGGCCAGGAATAGAACTCACCGTCTGCGGGTCCCTTGTTAGGGGCGTCCCACGGGCTGCCCGAGGATCTCTCCCCGGTCACCTGCGCCGCAGCACTGAGGCAACAACCCTCGTACCGGCGGCACCACGCCTTGACGATCAGCGGACGATGCCTTGGCTTGCGGCGGCGGTTCCACCCGCCCTTTCGGCCCCCACCGTCGGCCAGGACCTATCCCTTCCGGGACCGCAGACATGCTGTCCGACTTCGCCCCATTTGACGGATGAGGCCCCCTCGCGGGGTCATCGGCGCTTGCTTGGGCGGGCCCTTGCGGGCGGCGCTATGTAGGCTTCACGCCTTTACCCGGGTCACCCCGGGCTGTCCTTGCGTCCGGACCCCAAGCGGCCCGGGACGCAGGGTTATAAAGCGGCTGGACTCAGAATCAAGAGAAAAATGCTGCACCTGCGAAATAAATCGGCAGGCGCAGCAGCTCCCTCAGGGAACGCGGCGGCGACGCCGGGCTCAGCCGGCCTCGACCAGGTCGCGGATGAAGGCCGGCAGGACGAAGGCGGCCTTGTGCACCTCGGGCGTGTAGTAGCGGGTCTCGAGCCCGGCCTCGGCGAAGCGGGTCGCCAGGGTCTCGACCGGCACCTCGAGCGGCTCGCGCGCATCGCTGCCCCAGCCGAAGGCCATGTCGCCGCCGACGTAGCTCGGCACCGCGGCCCGGTAGCAGGCCGGCGCCGCGAAGATCCGGCGGAAGACCGCCATGGTCTGGCGCAGCTCCTCGGGCTGCAGGAAGGGCACGCCGTTCTGGGTCACCAGGATTCCGCCCGGCGCCAGGAGCCGCCGGCAGTCGGCGTAGAAGGCCTCGGTGAAGAGGGCCTCGCCCGGCCCGATGGGATCGGTGGAGTCGATGATCGCCACGTCGAAGCCCGGCTCGGCCTCGGCGGCGAAGCGCGCGCCGTCGGCGAAGACCAGCTCCAGACGGGGGTCGTCGAAGGCGCCCTTGGAGATCGACGCCAGGTGCTGGCGCGAGAACGCGACCACCGAGGGATCGATCTCGACCATGGTCACCCGCTCGACCGAGCGGTGCTTCAGGACCTCCTCGGCCATGCCGCCGTCGCCGCCGCCGATGATCAGCACCCGGTGGGCCGCGCCATGGGCCAGGATCGGCAGGTGGGCGAGCATCTCGTGGTAGATGAACTCGTCGGCCTCGGTCACCTGGGTGACCTCGTCGAGGAACAGCATCCGCCCGAAGATCTTGTTGCGGATCAGGCAGAGGCCCTGCTCGCCGCTGCGCCCCTCGTAGAGCACCTCCTCGGCCTCGAAGGCCGCGGCCATGCCGGGATGCAGGGTCTCCTCGATGCGCCGGGTCATCGCAGCGCCTCCCGTCCCCGGCGCAGCTCCTGCACCGCGACCTTGCTCGGCGCGAAGGCCGCGCGCAGCACCGGGACGCTGGCCTCGGGCCGAGCGTCGCCGCACATGAAGACGTCCAGCGCGGCGTAGCCGCATTCCGGCCAGGTGTGGATCGAGATGTGGGACTCCGCCAGGACCGCGACGCCCGAGACGCCGCCGTTGGGGGTGAAGTGGTGCAGGTCGATGTTCAGCAAGGTCGCGCCGGCGGCCTCGACGCAGGCGACCAGGGTCTCGCGGACGTAGTCCAGGTCGTCCAGGCGCTCGGCCTGCCAGAGGTCGACGATCAGGTGGGTGCCGGCGAAGCGCTCGCCGTCGCGGACGATGAAGAAGTCCTTCCGGTCCTGCGACTCCGCGGCGATCCCGGCCGGGCCGGTTCCGTCGGGAGTGGGCTCATCGAGGGTGGGCTCGTCGAAGTCGGGCTCGTCGAAGTCTGGCTGGGCAAAGCCGTTCTCGGCCTGCGCCGCCTCGACGGCGTGCAGGCGGGCGGTGTTGTCTCGCATCGTGGTCCTCCGTGCCGGGCCGGATCGCGGCCCGCCGCTGGTCGTTTTGCTTCGGTCTTTCGGGATCCCCTGGTCGCCCCGGGGCCGGGCCCGCCCTCAGGCGGCGCAGATACTGAATGTCGGCATGGGCATTCTCCCCGTCAGCCAGCCGGTCGATCCGGCACCCAACAAAAGAGACGCTCCCGCCGTTACTTGGGCCTTCGGGTCCTGCGGACCATGCCAGAGGCACGTGCGATTGCGTTCTGTCCCCATGACATGGCGGCCGGGACAAATCTTGTCAATATCCGAGGGCGCCTGGCCAAGAAAACGCCAAGTCCTTGCCAAAAGACCGGCCTTGGCGACACTTTCGTATCCGCGTCCGGGCGGCGCGGGAATTGTCCGCGCTCCGGCCTTGAAGCCGCGCCGGCCGGACCAAGGTTAAGAAGCAGCGCCGTCAGAGGAGGGAACCCGAGACATGACCAAAGCCAAGGAAGAGCTCGCCGAGGTCTTGGAGCAGCTGAAGCAGCTGCGCGACGAGCTGGCCCTGAAGATCCACCTCGGCAGCATGGAGGCCAAGTCCGAGTGGGAGGAGCTGGAGCAGAAGTGGTCGGACTTCGAGGCCAAGGCCCGGCTCGACGAGACCGCGGAGGGGCTGGGACAGGCGGTCTCGCTTCTCGCCGAGGAGATCAAGGCCGGCTACGACCGCATCCGAAAGGCTCTCTAGGCCCCGCCCTGCATGGCCCTCAGCAGGCACTGCGCCACCTCCAGGTAGGAGGAGTTCGGCATATGGAACCAGCGCAGGAAGTCCGCGGTCTCCATGTCGCCGGCCAGCCAGGCCTCGAGCAGCCGCTGGCTCACCGGATGCAGGCGCTCCGGCAGGCAGACCAGGATCTGCGGCGGCATGCCGCACCTCTCGCTTGACCCCACTCGGGCAGGCCGCGGAGACAGCCCGCCCTGCGGCAAAGCTTACCGGCTCGGCAAGGTGATGGCCAGCCGGCCGCCCGGTGCCCCGGGCGGCCGCCGGAGCCCGGAAGCGTCAGCGCCGGCGCTCGGCCTTGAAGCGCTCCAGGATGAAGTCGATCTGCTCGAGCACGCTCTTGGCGGCGCGGTCGATCTTGTTCCCGCTCGCCGGCAGGCGGTACTGCTTGGCAGCCATGGCGCCGCCCGACCACAGGGTGATCGGAAAGACCCCCAGCTTGTCGACGGCTTGGCGCACCGCCGGGTTGGTGGTGGCGATGTTCTTCGAGCCCAGGAGGGTATCGAAGCGCAGCAGCGTGTGGAGGATGCAGGTCGAGAGTCCGGAGGGGGCGCCGGCGACGTTGATGTGAGCCTCGACGATGCTGTTGGCGTCCTCCTTGATGCCCATCTCGCCGAGCCGGTTGTAGAGATGCTTGACGTACATCTGCTTGTCGTTGATGGCGCACTCGTCCGCCCGCTGCGAGAAGGTCACCTTGATGTTCTGGAAGCCATTGATGACCTCGGGCACGTCCGCTGCCCGGGCCCCTGCTGCCCAGACACCCGTAATCAAAATTCCGGCCAGGATCCCCGGAACCGCTAACGCGACACGCATATCTTTTTCCCTTTATTTCCCTGTCTCACGCCAGGACCGCCCGCCGCCGCCCCCGCCCGACGCGCCCTGTGGACAAGTCTAGAGAAAGCGGGCCGCAAAGCGAAGCGCGGAGCCGCGAATCGGCACGGTTTTAGGCCGGATTCGACCGGACAAGCTGGCCTATGAACCGGGACGGCCCAATCGCCGTATGAAGCTTAGGAGGTCTTGGTTATGAGGTATGTCCTAGCCATCGCGGTTCTCGGCCTGGCGTTCTTCGTCGCGACCCGCCCGGACGGCCGGCACCGCTTCGGAAGCACCCGCTCCGGCGCCTGATTTCGAAGCCCGTTCCGAGCGCCCGATTCCGGGAAGGTCGAAGGCTCGGAGGCAGGAGAGCGGCCACCTCACCTGCGTTCTCACCACCGTCTCTTCTTGGCGCAGGAAGAAGATAGTTTTGGTGCAGGCAGAAGATAGCGACCAGTGCGGCCTATAGCGCAGCGGCGGCGTGCTCATCCGTATTGGCCCAGATGCCAGCCTTCGCCAGCTTGGCCTCATCGACCACCTTGTTCTTCAGGGCAAACCCCCGCTAGGGCTCCGAGGCTACGCCGGTGGGGTTGACCGAAGCGCGAGGCCAGAACCAGGCAGACTGGCCACATACCGGCAGAGCACCGAAACCGCGGCACAGAAAAACCCGCCGCGGGGCTGCCGGGCGGGATGGTGCGGACGCGATTCGTCACCCTCAAACGGTCCCTAACAGAAACGGCACATTTTGCACAATGCCTTTTCCTGACCAACCGACGGACCGTATCATTTGTTCTTGCAGCTATGGTGCGAAACCCGCTCTTCGCAGCCCTTCATGGTAGAGTTCGATGTGTGGGTCATGAATCAGTGGTAGCGGTGTGATCCCTCCAAAAGGTTCAAAACTCGGGTAGCGACGCAGAAACGTCCGCATTTTGTCCTTAACCCCGGATGCGTCTCCAAGATGGGCAAGTGACAGTATTTCGAGAACGCGTGTCGGTAAAAAGTCTGTAGCTCGTTTTGCTGCCCGCAGCACTTCTTCAAAATCTCCATTAAAATATGCCACCCAGGCCACTGACGTGAAATACCAGTCCGGAGCGCAAGGATTGAGCCTGACACTCTTTTCTACCATTGACTTCGCTTCGTCACCATGGCCTAGCACAGTAGTAACGCGCTTCGATAGAGCAGCCAAAGCATCCGCATTGTTTCCACCAATATCAAGCGCCCGCTCTAGCGCTGCACATGCTCCTTCTATATCACCGTCCGAGGCGCGCAACACACAGAGTTCTTTCAAGACGAAGGGATCCCTTGGGTCCAGCTTTGCAGCATTCAGAACCGCAAGCCTGTAGCGGGCGCTCAATTCCGCTGGCTCACTAGTCCAACCCGCGATGATTGAGTGCATAAAAGCAAAGGCGAGCGTGATCCATGCCCGCGCAAACATGGGGTCCAGCTCTATTGATTTTTCAAGAAACTTAATTGCTTTGCGCGTGCCGCCATCAGAAAACGTCAACATATGGTCAGATCCGATGAGATAGTATTCGTAGGATTGCAGGTTAAGTGGCGAATTCCTGCGAACCCGTGTCCGCTCTGCTCGAAGAACCTCTCCGTGGAGCCCGCCAAGTGCTGAGACAACCCGCGCAACAATGTCGTCCTGAATTGCGAACAAGTCATCCAGCTGGCGATTGTAGCGCTCGGCCCAGATATGACCGCCAGTCGCGCCATCCACCAACTGCGCGGCGACACGCATCTGTTGGCCGTCGGCTTGGATGCTTCCCTCAAGAAGATAAGCGGCATTTAGCTCGCGCGCGATCTGCCGAACATCAACTGTCCTCCCGTGATAAACCAGGGTCGAGTAGCGCGCGATCACCTGCAGGTCCGGGTAGCGCGTCAGATCCGTGATGATGTCGTCGCAGAGACCTGCCGCGAAGTGCCCCCACCCCTCGTCCCCAGCTAGGTTCTCGAATTGTAGTACTGCGATGGCGGGCGGCGATGCCTGGCCGCTCTGACTCGGCAAGGAGTTAGCGTCATCACCTGTTATCTCGATGTCACCAAGGAAGCGGTATCCACGCCGATGCACGGTCTCGATGAACCGTGGCTCCTTAGGGTCGTCGTTCAGGGCCTGACGGAGGTCCTGGACGTACTCCCGCACGAGACCCTCGCTCACGAAGGTATCTGGCCAGACCTTTTCTAGGATCTCGTCCTTGGTGAGTAACCGGTTCGGGTTCTGCACAAGGTGCCGGAGCAGGGCGAACGCCTTGGGCGTCAGGCGGATCGCCTGATCGCCGTCCCACAGACGCTCGTCTCGGACATCCAGCCTTAAGAGAGTTCTCTGGTCTGGGGAGACATGCATCTGGCACCCACCGGAACTCCACCAAAACTCCACGGCGTCTCCATTACTCCATACCCCTTAGCACATAGAGTCAATGGGCTGTCCCGACCGCAATCTCGCGGCGGAGCAATCGCTAAAGGAGATGACGAATGTCCAGCTTAGAGCTGAAAACGATCCATGAAGTTGACCTGCCGCACTTCCAGTTTGGGGAGAACAGGCCGGACGGTCTCAACCAGAAGGTGGGGCCCATCGTACTTCCGGAAAGCGTGGACGCCAGCCGTCACGCCCTGCTGGTGTTCTATGCCCGTGGGGTTGACAAAGAATTCAGCTTCATCTCTTGGAATGCACCGGAAGGCTCCAACGTGGATGACATAAGCTTCCAGGATGCGAAGCCCCAAAGCTTCTATGTCTCGAGGATCGTCCCTACAGGCAAGAACTGGATTCCTCAAGTGACTAGAGTGAAAGAGCGCATGCTACGACCGGGCAACAACTTCTTGGGATTTCACTCCCGCAGCGAGTCGGGGGATACGCACGGCGATCAGGAGAATTTCGACGTCGCTCGAATCTGGCTCCTGTACCACGCGACATAGTCTCTGTTCCGAAGGGGCACCGATCTCTGGATGGTACCGCTGTCAAATCCGGGGCACGGGTGCAGCTTGAACTACCGACTTAACGAGACATCAGGCAATTGGTGACGGCAATAACGGCGTCCCGCTGCACCCACGCCGGACTACGTGTCAGTGTTGCCTAGAGTTCCGATGATGCGGTCCATTCCCGCCTCGTACCAACTCGCCGCCGTATTTCTGTGAATGTCCAACTGCCGCGCCAGCACGCTCCCCCTCACCCCCAACGACCTCGCAAACACCACCATCCGATGCTTCGGCTGCTTGATGTAGTAGAGCCGCATCAGCGCCTCATCCATCCGCTCGATCTGCGCCGGCAACGGTGACAGCCGCACCCGGTTCCGCTCATCAGCGAAGGCCTCTTTCTCGCTCTCGCCACTGACGTTCCACTCCTCCCAAACTCACGCACGACCGCCGGCCACTGCGCCTTGTGGCCCTGAGGGAAGCACCCGGCCGCCGGCAGCCGCCGAAGCGTCTGCGCCGCCTCCTCGAGCCGCGCCTTGACCTACTCGGGGGTGTAAACGTGACCTCGGACCCGTCGCTCAGCTGCGCGTGTCGCATGCCTTGTCCTTCCGATTGTCGACGTTGGGCCACGAGGCCCGGGTGATCTTGGCTTGGGCGTTCATGCCTCGTCTCCTTCCTCCAGCGCCGCTTCGAGCGCTGCCCGCCAAGCCCGATGGAACGCAGGCTCGTATCTGTTTGCGAGCGATCCTCGATCCATCTCGTGGTAGAACGCCATCATCATCTTGGCGTTCGGCTCCATCAACGTCTCGATCGCGATCCGGGCAAGCCGTCGGTGGCGTTTAACATCTTCCATCGTGGGCTTGGCGTGAGGCCGCCATTGCTCATCGTAGAAGGCTCTCGCCACCTTCTTGATCATTCCACTCATCGCCTCTCGGCCTCCCCGCTCCGTCCATTCAGCCCGTTCGCCAGCGATGCAATTCTAGCCCGCTAACTAGCGATCTTTCAGGCAATACTGCAAAATATTCCCGTGCGGATGCTGACGAAAATATCGGCAAGAACATTGGCGATTGTATTCTGACGCCTCACCAAGACTGGACTCCGGGCTGTGTCTCCATCGGGCCTCATAAATTTATTCTCCCAAGACTCAAGTGGTTCACAGCGTTCGGCGGGTGCTATGCTTAGCGTTCCGCTTATTCCAACTGTGACCATTGGTTCGGGAATAACGCGGATGAAACGCAGCGTCCTCCTGTTCGATGACGACCTCCTGATCATCATCAACGCCCTTTCGGACAAGGCCGCGAGCTACCGTGACCTTGCCGCGGACATCAGCAAGGCCATCGCAGACGGCAAGGCGCACCCGAGCTATAGGCTCCTGGCCGAGCTGTTCGATCGACAAGCCGAGAACGCAGAGCGGATCAGGGGCTATCTCGCTGCCTATGTTTGACATTGGCATCTCGCTCATCGCTCCTCCGAGGACCCGCTAGGGTCTGGAGAGGGAGTCTTCCTTTCCCTTACCTTCGGGGGGCTCAGTGAACGCTGCGTGAGTGGTGTCCGGCGCCTGAGCCCGGAGCCAGTCACCTGCGCTTCCGCCACCTCTTCACGTGGGGCAGGAAGAAGAGGTAGAGGCCGGTCAGCCAGAGCAGCAGGAGCACGACCCCGGCCGGCAGGAAGAGGTAGAGCTTGGCCCAGTCGGCGAAGAAGCTGCCGTCATGGATGCTCTCGATCAGGTCGGAGCGGCGGTAGGCGACCTGCAGCACCTCGCCGGTCGCGGTGTCGACCTGGACCTCCCAGCGGCTCTCGCCGACGAACTTGACGACGCCCTTCGAGGCCTTGAAGTCGACCCGCTCGAGGTCGCGCCAGTCGGTGAAGGCCGCCTCGGGCACCGCCTTGGCGGCGGCGAAGAGCGCCTCCAGCGAGAGCGCCGGCAGGTCCTGCGAGACGCCGCGCTGGGTCGGCGGCTGGATCCAGTCGATCTCCTTCTTCAGCATCAGCAGCAGGCCGGCGCCGATCATGACGATCAACGGCAGGGCGACGACGATCGACCCCCAATGATGGATCTGCCGCAGCAGGACCTGCAGCCTGATCCTCGATCTGCGGGGCCGGGCCAGACTGGCCGCCTTCGTCATGCAGAGGCTCCGTTTCGGCTCAGAGAGACCACAACCTAAAGTATGTAACATAAGTCGTTTCTGCGACCATGCGTCTTTCGACCGTCGGATCGAGGAAGGCGTGCCGGCCGGGTCACGAGGGGCATCGCCAAGCCCGGAATTAGCCGCTAGTCTCCCGGCCATGATTCGCGACGCTCGAGAGGTCCTCAGCAAGGTTTTCGGCTTCGAGGCCTTTCGGGGGCAGCAGCTCGACATCATCGAGCAGGTGGTCGGCGGCGGCGACGCCCTGGTGCTGATGCCGACCGGCGGCGGCAAGTCGCTCTGCTATCAGATCCCGGCGCTCTGCCGGCCCGGCACCGCGGTGGTGATCTCGCCGCTGATCGCGCTCATGCAGGACCAAGTCGAGGCCCTGCGGCAGCTCGGCGTGCAGGCGGCGGCGCTGAACTCCAGCCTTCACTACCACGAGGCGGCCGAGGTCGAGCGGGCCCTCGCGGCCGGCGCGCTGGACCTGATCTACGTCGCGCCCGAGCGGCTGCTGACCCCCGGGTTCCTGCGCCTGCTGGAGCGCTGCGAGATCGCCCTCTTCGCCATCGACGAGGCGCACTGCGTCTCGCAGTGGGGCCACGACTTCCGGCCGGAGTACCGCCAGCTCACGACGCTGCGCGCGCGCTTCCCGGAGGTGCCGCGCCTGGCCCTGACCGCGACCGCCGACGGGCCGACCCGCCGCGACATCCTGGAGCAGCTGGAGCTGACCGAGGGCCGGGTCTTCGCGGCCAGCTTCGACCGTCCGAACATCCGCTACCGGGCCCAGCCCAAGGCCAACCCGCGGCGCCAGCTCAAGGCCTTCCTGGAGGCCGAGCACCGCGGCCATGCCGGCATCGTCTACTGCCTGTCGCGCGGCAAGGTCGAGGACACGGCGCAATGGCTGAACGGGGAAGGCTTCACCGCCCTGCCCTACCACGCCGGCCTGGACAAGACGGTCAGGGCCGCCAACCAGGACCGCTTCATCAAGGAGGAGGCCGTGGTCATGGTCGCGACCATCGCCTTCGGCATGGGCATCGACAAGCCGGACGTGCGCTTCGTCGCCCACCTCGACCTGCCCAAGAGCCTGGAGGCCTACTACCAGGAGACCGGCCGCGCCGGGCGCGACGGCCTGGCCTCCAACGCCTGGATGACCTATGGCCTGGAGGACCTGGTGAAGCTGCGCCAGCTCTCGGAGGCCTCGAACGCGCCCGAGGAGCAGAAGCGCATAGAGCGGCAGAAGCTCGACGCCCTGCTCGGCTATTGCGAGACGACCCGCTGCCGGCGCCAGGTGCTGCTGGAGTACTTCGGCGAGAGCCTGCCCGAGCCCTGCGGCAACTGCGACACCTGCCTGGAGCCGGTGACCAGCTTCGACGGCACCGAGGCGGCCCAGAAGGCGCTGTCCTGCGTCTACCGGACCGGCCAGATCTTCGGCGCGGGACACCTGATCGACGTGCTGCTGGGCGGCGACACCGAGCGGATCCGCAAGTTCCGCCATCAGGAGCTGAGCACCTACGGCATCGGCAGCGACTTCGGGCGCGAGGAGTGGCGCTCGATCTTCCGCCAGCTCGTCGCCCTGGGCCTGGTGACGGTCGACGTCGAGGGCCACGGCGGCCTGCGCCTGACCGGCGAGGCGCGGCCGGTGCTGCGCGGCGAGCGCCGGATCGAGCTGCGCCGCGACCCGGTGACGGCCCGCGGCCGGGCCCGTCCCGCCGCCAAGTCCCGGGCGCCGGTCAGCTTCGAGGACCCGGCGGCCGAGGCCCTGTTCCAGGCCCTGCGCGGCCTGCGCCTGGCCCTGGCCAAGAGCCAGGGCGTGCCGCCCTACGTCATCTTCCACGACGCCACCCTGGCCGAGATGGCCCGGACCCGACCCAGCCGCCTGGAGCAGCTCTCCGGTATCACCGGCATCGGCCAGGCCAAGCTGGAGCGCTACGGCGAGGACTTCCTCGCGGTGATCAACGCCCAGGAGGCGGGATAGCGCCGGCCCGTCGATTCCGCCAGGGCCGGAGCGGAGCAGCACCTTCGCAGAGCAGCCCCCTTAGGCGCCACGGTGTATCACCCCCACCCCAGCCCTCCCCCTTGATGGGGGAGGGTTGGGTGGGGGTGAGGCCCCCCCGGCGCCGAGCCTAGGGCTGCGGCCGCGACGTCGCCGCGGTGCTGGGCGGCAGGATCGGGTAGACCACCTGGGGCTGCTCGCCGGTCAGGCTGTGCAGGAAGGCGGTGATCTTGTCGACCTCCGCGTCGTTCAACTCGGCGCCAAGCTGGGTCGTGCCCATGACCGCCACGGCCTGGCGGAGGTCCCAGGCCTTGCCGGTGTGGAAGTAGGGTGGCGTGAGGGCGATGTTGCGCAGGGTCGGCACCTTGTAGACGTATTCGTCGTCGACCGAGCGGGTGACCTCGAAGCGCCCCTTGTCCTCCGGCGGCAGGAAGTCCGCACCCGGCTTCTCGACCACGCCGAAGGGGGCGTACATGGCGCCGCCGAGGTTGACCCCGCCGTGGCAACTGGCGCAACCGCTGTCGATGAAGATCCGGAGCCCCGCCTTCTGGTCCTCGGTCAGGGCCTCGGCCTCGCCTTTCAGGTAGCGGTCGAAGGGGGCGTTCGGGGTGATGAGCGTCGCCTCGAAGAGGGCGATGGCCTTCACCGCGCTGTCGATGGTGATGGGCTCCTTCTCCTCCGGGAAGGCCGCTTCGAAGGCGCCGCGATAGCCCGGGATGCTCTTCAACTGCTCGACCACGTGCTCATGGCTGGAGGCCATCTCGATGGGGTTGACCAGCGGCCCGGCGGCCTGCTCCTCCAGGTCCTTGGCGCGGCCGTCCCAGAACTGCGCGGTGTTGAACACGGAGTTCAGGACCGTCGGCGCGTTGCGACCGCCCGCCTGCCAACGATGGCCGAGCGAGGTCTCCAGCATGTCGACGCCGCCGAGCCCGACCCGATGGCAGAAGTTGCAGCTGATTGTGTGGCTTTCCGAGAGCCGCGGGTCGAAGTAGAGCATCTTGCCGAGCTCCACCTTCGCCGGCGTCGCGGGGTTCCCCTCGATCTCGGGCGGCTGCGCCGGGATCGGCTCGAACAGCTCCTGGGCTTCCGTCATCAGGCCGTCCGCCGCCCGGGCGGCACCCGAAAGCAGGGCCGCGCAGGCCACCAAGGTCAGAATTCCGGCACGCATGTCTCGTCTCTCCTCCTCGAAGGCTGTCTTCGTGATGATCTGGATCGAGAACCGGACCCCCGACGCCCTGTGGTCGTGCCTCGGAGCGCTGCCGGCCCCCGGGGTTAGCTGGTCGTGGCGAGTGGACGCCGGTTGTAGGGCAGCAGGCGCAGGAGCTTCGCCATGGCGCAGGTGCCCGAGATTCCGGCGAAGGCCAGGCCGGCGCCGACGAAGGCGCTGAGGCCGTAGAGCCAGGGCGAGACCAGCCAGCCCAGCAGGACGCCCAGCAGCACCAAGCTGCCGGCGACGATCTGCACCTGGCGCATGATGCTGATCGGCGCCTTGCGGTCGACATGGGTCGGAAGGCCCGAGCGCTTCCAGCCGGCGAGGCCGTCCTTCAGCTGGTAAACCTCCTTGAAGCCCCGCTCGAGGATCTCTGGTGCCGCCGCGCAGGTCCGGTCACCGCTGGCGCAGTGGAACACGGCGATCTTGTCGTGGTCCTCGGGAAAGTCGGCGGCGTCGAAGCCGGACAGCGGCAAGAGCTGCGCACCGAGGATGTGCTCGCGGGCGTACTCGTCGCTTTCGCGAATATCGATCAGGACGGCGCGCCCGCCGTCCAGCCATGCCTTGACCGTCCGGGCATCGGCTTCCTTGAGCATTGTGATCGGCCCTCCT
>JANQGU010000350.1 GCA_028282935.1 Kiloniellales bacterium | reverse complement strand
AGGCCTACGCCCTCGCCGGCCGCGAGCGCGCCGTCGAGGAGATGATCCTCGCCCTCGGGGCCGGCCTCGTCGGCCGGACGGCCTCGAGCCCGCGGTCGTGTCGGCGCGAGGCGCTGCTCGGCTTCGCCGACAAGCGCGCCGGCATCGACTTCTATTGTGCCCTCAGCGCCCTGGAGCTGGCGCTGTGGGACCTCGCGGGCAAGCAGCTCGGCGCCCCGGTCCACCGGCTGCTCGGCGGCGCCCTGAGGGACAAGATCCCGCTCTACGCAAATACCTGGAGCGCGCGGGCGTCCTCGATCGACTTCGTCGTCGAGCGCGCGCTGCAGATGACGCGGGCGGGCTATCGGGCGGTGAAAATCTATCCCCTGCAGTTCACCGGCCTGGACCGGGCCGAGGCCTGCCTTCGGGCGGTCGGGGAGGCGGTCGGGCCCGAGGTCGCGGTCATGGTCGACCTCAACGCCCTGGACGATCCGCACCTGGCGCTCGAGGCGGCGCGGCGCTTCGCGCCCCTCGCGCCCTTCTGGTTCGAGGAGCCGGTGACCTCCGACGACCTGGAGACGCTGGCCTACGTCCGCGCCCGGGTGGACCTGCGGGTGGTCTCCGGCGAGCGCCACGGCGGCAAGTTCCGCTTCCGCGAGATGCTGGAGCGGCGCGCCGCCGACGTGCTGAACCCCGACATCGCCGGTTGCGGCGGCATCCTCGAGCTTCTCGAGGTGGCGGCCATGGCCGAGGCCTTCTCGGTCGCGGTCTCGCCGCACAACTACAACAGCACGACGCTGGCCATGGCGGCGATGCTGCACGCCGCCGCGCTGATGCCCAACCTGCTGACCGCCGAGATCTATCCCGACTACCTGGCCCGCGGCGCGGCCTTCGCCGAGGTCGACTTCGAGATCCGCGACGGCGCCGCCACGCTGCCGCAGGCGCCCGGCCTGGGCGTGCGCATCGACGAAGAGGCCCTGATCGCGCTGACCGGCGGCGCGCGGGCGGCGCCCTGACCGGCCCGATCCCGGCGCGGTCCCGACTCGACCGAGCCGGCGGGGATCGCTAAAGAACCCGCCATGGGCTGGGCCAGACATCACATCGCGCGCCTGCAGCAGGGCGAGACCGTGTCCTTTCGTCCGCGGGGTCACTCCATGTCGGGCAAGATCGAATCGGGTCAGCTCTGCACGGTGACCCCGCTCGGGACGGCGGCGCTCGCGGTCGGCGACATCGTGCTCTGCCGGGTCCGCGGCGCCGAGTACCTGCACCTGGTCAAGGCGATCCGGGGCGAGCGCTACCAGATCGGCAACAACCGCGGCCGCATCAACGGCTGGATCGGCAGGAACTCGATCTTCGGCCGCCTGGTATCGGTCGCAGACTGAAGGGCGCCAGCGCAGCGTCGTGTTAACGCACACCATAGCCGTCTTGCCCGGCGAGGGGCCGGCCGAGGAAGCCGACGACCTCGTCGATCACTTGCCAGGCGTTGCGCTCGGCGCTGACGAAGTGAGCGCCCTCGCCGATCTCGACGTAGCGCTTGACCGGGCTTGCCAGCCGGTCGAAGAGACCGGTCGCATCGGCGCGGGTCGAGGTCGGATCGAAGGTGCCGCGGATCAGCAGCACGGGCACCCGGATCGCACCCGGGTCGTAGAGTGGCCGCCGGTTGAAGGCCTCGAAGAGGTCGAGCAGGGTTCCATTGGGCGCGCGGAAAGCCGGCGGCTCGCTGTCGCGCGCCATCGGATCGGCGTCGAAGGCGTCCTCAAGCAGGGCGCGGAAGACCGCCTCGTCGCGCCACAGCGTCTTATCCTGGAGGGGGATCTCGGCGTCCCAGCGCATCCGCGTTTCGGCTTCGCCGACGCGCCGGTAGGGACCGAGCGCCGGATTGGGCCGTGACGGATCCGAGGGGTCGGCGATCAGGGCCAGCCAGTCCGCGTTGCGATCGCTGAAGATCGGCGCGTAGAGCACCAGCCGCTCCAGCTTGTCGCGCCCGAGCGTCGCCGCGTAGAGCCCGGCGGTGATCGAGCCCCAGGAGCCCCCGAGCAGACAGACGCGCGCGAGCCCTTCCCGCGCGCTCAGGAAATCCGCCACGCGATCGATGTCCCGGATTGCGTCGCCGGCCCGCGCGTAGGGACCGCCTTCGCTCTCCATAACCGTCGAGCGCGAGCGGCCGTGGCCGCGGATGTCCAGGGCGTAGGCGGGCATTCCGGCCGCCGCCACGGCGTCGAGGAAGCTCAGGCCCGGCGGGCGCAGGTCCCAAAGCCCGCTGGAGAAGGTCGCCCCGTGCACGAAGAGCACGGCCCGCCCGGCTCCACCCGGCGGCAGGCCCTGCGGGCGCCGCTCCCGGACATGGAGCAGGAGGCCGGCCTCGTCCGGCTGGGGGACCTTGTGGGTCGCGGAAACCAGGGTCTTTGGGCCAGGGTCCATGTCGACGCTCAGAAAAGGCTCGGCAGCAAGGTGACGATCCCGGGCAGCAGCACCAGCAGCCCGAGGCCCGCGAGGAAGACCGCAACCACCGGCCAGGCGGAGCGGAACACCGCTTCTATCGCCATGTCGGCCGTGGCGCCCTTGAGCGCGAAGAGCGTGTAGCCGAAGGGCGGCGTCAGGCTGCCGATCGTCAGGTTGATCAGGAACAAGGTCCAGAACCAGATCGGGTCGAAGCCGTAGTGCTGCATCAGCGGCTCGTAGAGCGGGATCGCGAGCAGCATGAACGCGATCTGGTCGACGAACATGCAGATCACGAACGGCACCAGCATCATGATCAGCAGCATCAGCCAGGGCTGGAGGTCGAGCGTGGTGACGAAGGCGACCAGGCCCCGGGTCGCCCCCGAGAAGGACAGGACCTGGCCGAAGAGCTTGGAGCTGGCAACGATCACCAGGATGACCGCGGTCAGGCGGGCCGCGCCCCAGAGGGCCTCGCCGAGCATGCCCAGGCTCAGCCGGCGGTAGATCGCGGCCACCAGCACCGCGCTTATCACGCCGGTCGCGGCAGACTCCGAGGGCGTCGCGATCCCGGCCAGGATGAAGCCCATGACTGCCGCGATAACCAGGGTAAAGGGCAGCATGCTGAGCAGCGCGAGCCCGATCTCCCGTCCGCCGCGCTTAGCGCCGCGGGCCGGGCTGCCGGGCGCCAGCGCCGGGCGGCGCCAGACGCCGAAGCCGACGTAGCCGAGGATCATCGCGCCGAGCAGCAGCCCCGGCCCGATGCCGGCGATCAGGAGGCCGGAGATCGAGACGTCCTTGACCAGCGAGCCGACCACGACGACCAGGAGGCTCGGCGGGATGATCGGCGCCAGGCTGGCGCCGCCGAGGATCACCGCCGACGACAGCTTTCGATCGTAGCCCAGCGCCAGCATGCGCGGCAGCACGGAGCGTCCGAGCATCGCGGCCACCGCGACCGCGGAGCCGGAGAGGGCGCCGAAGACCGTCGAGAGCGCGATCACCACGACGTAGAGCCGGCCCCGCATCCGCCCGACCAGCGTGTCGATCGCACGGAACAGCACGTCGACGGACCCCGAGCGAAAGAGGATCTCGCCCAGAAGGATGAACAGCGGGATCGCGACCAGGCTGTCCGAGGTCGCGGTCTCGTAGATCGAGTTGGCGAAGAGCCCGAAGGCGCGGCTGCCGAAGAGCGCGAGGATGCCGATGGCGTTGATGATCAGAAAGGCGACGAAGACCGGCAGGCCGATCGCCATCAGCCCCAGCAGCGACCCGATCGCCAGCAGCAGGATCTCGACCCAGCCCACCGCTCACTCCGCGCGCTTGGCCGGAACAACCGCGTTCCGCAGGAACTGCAGGGCGGTCAGGGCGAGGCCGAGGGCGATCACCGCCGTGATCCACCATTTCGGCACCGGATGCACCGCGACGGTCAGGATCCCGCGCTCGAACTGGCGGGCGGCCTCGCTCGCGACGATGAATCCCGCCGCCCCCGCGGCGAGCGCCGAGAGGCCGGCAAGGGCCCGCAGGGCCAGCGCCTGCCGCCCGTCGCTCAGGCCCTCGACCAGGAAGGAGATGGCGACGTGCCCCCGGGCCCGGGCGACCTCGGGCGCGACCAGGAACACGACCGCGCTCAGAAGGTAGCGAACGAGGTCATGGGCCCATTCGGTGGGCGCCCCGAAGAGGTAGCGGGCCGCGACCTCGTAGGCATAGGCGAACACGATGACACCGAGGGCCGCCGCCCCGAGCCCCGCGCAGCACCGCGAGAGCCCGTCGAGCAGACGGAGCGGCAGGGCCTCCCAAGCGCCGTCCCTGCCGCCTTCGGCCATCGCCGACGGTCCGGCCCCGCGCTACCGGGTCAGGCCCGCCTTGCGCGCGATCTCGCGCAGGCCTTCGGCCTCGGCGCCGGACTTCTCGATCGCGACCTGCCAGACACCCTCTTCCCAGAGCGTCTCCAGGCGCTTGGCGTCCTCGGGCGCGAAGAGCGTCTCCTTCATGCCGAAGCCCTGCAGCGCCTTCAGCTCGGCGGCGGCGAGTTCATCGAAGCGCGCGATCGAGCTCTGCTCCAGTTCGACCGCCGCCGCCTCGACCACGGCCCGGTCCCCGGCCGGCAAGGCGTTCCAGGCATCGAGATTCATGAAGATCATGACCCCGACCTGGCCGAAAACGGGCTCGGCGTAGTAGCCGGCGACCTCGTACCACTTGAAGTCCACGGCGCCGGTGAGGCTCCAGGCCGCGCCGTCGACCACGCCCTTCTGCAGGGAGGTGTAGATCTCGCCGCCGGGCATGTTGACCGGCGAGCCGCCCAGGGCGCGGATCATCGGATGGTACGACACGGTGCCGCGGACCTTGCGGCCTTCGAGGCCGGGACTCCCGGCGATCGGCTCGCGCAGGAAGTAGCGGAAGCCCTTGGTGCCGGTCGCGGGCGCGGCGATCAGCTTCACGCCGAGCGCCTCGTAGTGCTTCGTCAGGTAGTCGATCACACCGGCCTCGCGGCGCTTGCTCGGATCCGACGCGATCCCGTCGATGGCGAGCCCGACGCCGGTCGTGCCGGAGTGGTAGGCCGGGTGGGTGAAGAGCATCTCGAAGACGCCGGCCTGGACCGGCTCGAGCTGCTCGAAGGTCGGCACAGCGTCCGGGCCGGAAAGCTCGATCGCGATACGGCCCTGCGACTCCTCTTGCAGCGTGGCGACGAAGGGCTTGGCGATCTCCTCCGTGAGGACGAAGTTCAGCGGAAAGCCGGACAGCATCTTGAGCTCGGCGGCCTTCGGGGACGCCGGCAGGCTGAGGCCGAGGGCCAAGACGATGACAAGGGTCGAAGCGAAACGGCGCATGTTGTCCTCCCAAGTCAGCCTGCGCGGCCACTCGCGCATCGGTGGCCTTTGCCCGGCTGCTAGTAGCAGGCTATAGTCCCATATGGAACAACGTCAAGTCCCATATGGGACTAACTGGCGCGCCTTCTTGATCTGGAGCACCTGGATTTGACCGACGCCGCGACCGAGCCTCCGACGGCCGAGTCCGAAGCGCCCCAGGCCTCGCTGACCGACCGCATGCTCGCAGAGAATGCGATCGGCGAGGTCTGGCGCATCTGCTATCTCGCCAACCTCTTCGTCTTCCCGATCTACGCGCGCTTCGAGAAGGCGCACGACCTCCTGCGCCCGGAGTTCGTGACCCTGTTTTGCCTGGCCCATCACCAGCCGCTGATCGCGCAGGACATCGTCGACATGACCGGCCTGCCGAAGAACACCGTGAGCCGCGGCGTCAACCGGCTGCTGTCGCGCGGCCTGATTGCGCGGGGCGCGCATCCCGACGACCGGCGCAAGGCCTGTCTCTGGCTCACCCCGGCCGGCCGGGCGATGTTCGACCGGCTGATGCCCGACGTCGAGGCGCGGCGCGCGGCGCTGACCGCCGGACTCGACGAGGCCGAGCGCGACGAACTCGGCCGCCTTCTCCTGCAGATGGCGCGCAGCGCGGTACGCCGGCTGGATGCCGGCGGCGAGGGATCCGGGACCTACTGACAGCAGTCCTCGACGTTGAAGTACTCCAGCGCGTGCGGACTCACGTGGGCATACTCGGCCCGCGGCCGGTCCTCCGCCGCTTCCGCCTCTGACCCGGGGTCGCGGTAGACGTAGCCGCAGGTCTCGCGGTCCAGGAAGTGGCCTTCGAAGCGCTGGCAGAGCTGGTCGCCGCGGATCCGCGCCGTGCCGGTCAGGGAGCTGTTCGGGCTGCGGTAGGCGATGTTTCCGGCCTTGTCGAAGAACTGCAGGAAGTCGGTCCCGTTGTGCTGCCGGCCGATCCAGGTCCGGCCCGTCGTGACCTCGCGCAGCTCGGCGCCGCCCAGGCGATCGGCCTCGCGGCCCTCGAAGCCGAAGGGCCAGGTGGTGACGCCGGCCCTGCGCAGGCCCTCGATGTGGTGGTCCAGGTCGTCCTGGCGCCAGTAGCCGTAGAGGCTGCGGTAGTGCTCCAGGTTGGTCTCCGGAAACAGCGTCTTCAGGCCGGCGACCTCCTGCTTCGCCGCCGCCGCCTGCCCGCTGTAGGCATAGACGGCGGCCAGGTACTCGCGCGCCGGCTCCGCCATGGGCAGGCCGTCGCGCGCCGTCTCCAGCAAGGGCAGGGCGCGTTCGTAGTCCTCGGCGATGTAGGAGACCACGCCGGCCAGCAAGCGGAAGCTCGGCGGTGGCGCCGGCTCCAGCCGCAGCGCCTTGTCCAGCCCGGCGAGCGCCTCCACCCGCGCCCCGACATGGGCCAGGACCAGGCTGGCATTGCCCAGGGTCTCCGCGTGGTTGGGCTCGATCCCGACCGCGTTGCGGGCCGAGGCCTGGGCCTCCACCGGGCGGCCGTCGACCAGCTGCAGCAGGGCGAGCACGATATGGGCGCGGGCGTTGTCCGGGTCCAACCGCAGGGCCTGGCCGGCGGCGTCATAGGCGATCTTGCGGGCGACCGCCCCGGACCACAGGAAGGTGTAGTGGTTGCGCCAGACGTCGACCGCGATCCGCGCGATGCCGGCATGGGCCTCGGCGAAGTCCGGGTCCAGGTCGATGGCCCGCTGATAGTAGGACAGGGCCCGGCGATAGGTCTCGACGTCGCTGTAGTAGAAGCCCTCCTGCTCGGCCCGCAGGTAGTAGTCGTAGGCCTCCAGGTTGTCGGTCGGGATCCGGGCCAGCTTCTCCCGCTCGCCTTCGGTGAGCTGGATCGACAGGGCGGCGATGATCTTCTCGATCAGCTCGTCCTGCAGCGCGAAGAGGTCGGCGTAGTCGCGGTCGTAGCGCTCGGCCCAGAGCGACAGGCCGGAGAGCGCGTCGATCAGCTTGACGTTGATCCGGATCCGCGGCCCGGCGCGGCGCAGCGAGCCTTCCAGCACGTAGCGCACGCCGAGCTCGGCCGCCACGTCCTGGATCTTGGCGGCGGTGTCCTGGATGGCGAAGACCGAATGCCGGGCGATGACGAAGAGTCCCGAGACCTTCGACAGCTCGGTGATCAGGTCGTCGGTCAGGCCGGCGGCGAAGTGGTCCTGCTCGATCTCGCCGCTGACGTTGATAAAGGGCAGGACCGCGATCGAGGGTTTGTCCGGCAGCGGATAGGCGAAGCGCGTCGGCTCCGGACCCGGGGCCGGCTGCCAGGGCTGCCACCACAGCGTTCCCCCGGCCAGCAGGAGCACCATGGCCGCCGCGACACCCAGCCGGCCGCGGCGGCGCTGCGCCGCCATCGGCTGGACCACCGGTGTGGCCAGGGCCGCCGCCCGCTCGTCGAGGATCACGCGGTAGACGCTGACCGGCTCGGCGATGTTCTTGACCTGCTTCTCGCCCAGGGGCTCGAGGCCGAGGTCCAGCTTGCCCTTGACCTGATCGAAGACGCTTCCGGAGATGCAGATGCCGCCGGGGTCGGCCAGGCCTTCCAGGCGCGCCGTCAGGTTGACGCCGGAGCCGTAGATGTCCTCTTCCTCGACGATCACGTCGCCGATGTGGATCCCGATCCGGTAGCGGAACTGCTTCTCCTCGGGAATCCCGGCGTTGCGCTCGCGCAGGGCGAGCTGCACCTCGACCGCGAAGACCAGGGCATCGAGGACGCTGACGAACTCCATCAGCGCGCCGTCGCCGGTCAGCTTGATGATGCGGCCCCGGTACTGCGCCACCTTGGGATTGAAGAGCTCACGACGATGCCGACGATAGGCGGCCAGGGTGCCCGCCTCGTCCTCGTCCATCAGCCGGGAATAGCCAACCATGTCGGCGGCGAGAATCGCCGCCAGCCGCCGTTCCATGCTCCATCTCCCAGGGGGAAGAATAGCCCTCTAAGGGCAGCAGATCTATGCGCCGCCGAGCATGGCTGGAATGTGATATTGTTCACACTGACGTGGCGCAGCGCCGCCCGGCGCAGCAGGTCGGGACGCCCGGTGGCCAGGTGCGGACGCGTTTGAAAGGGAAGTCCGCTAACGCTTTGAAGTTGGAGCGCTGCATCCGGCCAGATGGATCGCAAAGGGATTCCATCTGATCGCAAAACGCCTTAGCCGCCGAAGAGCCAAGCCGAGACGACGAGGATGAGCAGCATGGCCAAGCCGATCACCAAGGCTGCGTAGCCGCGCCACCTCGGCCGCCTGCGGCCGCCGAACATGTCGCCGATGAAGTCCTCGGGCCGGACCGGGCGCTCTCGATCGGCAATCTCCCGCAAAGCATGGGAAAAGTTGTCGTCGAAATCGGCCTCGTCCCGAATTGGACGAAGTCGACGGTCTTCGCTGGTGAGCCCGTCGACGACCCGAAGCAGTGACCCTTGCTCGGCCAATTCGGCTTCTACCTTCCGGACGTCGACGCCAAGGTGCTCGGCCATCAGGCCATCGCGGATTGCGGCGATGGCCTTGCGCTGCTCCTCATCTTTTGCCTCGATGGCGAGGTCGCATTCGGAGTCCAGCCCCATAGAGCGGTTGTTCAGGTTCGCGGAGCCAATGCGCAACAAGCGGTCATCCACGACCATGACCTTGGCATGGACGTAGACCGGCGTCTCCCGACCCTTGTCCTTGACCACCGGGAAAAGCACCCGCACCCGCTCGCCAAAGCCCTCGGCCTCGAGCGTCTTTAGGAACGCGGCCCGACCGGCGCCCATGCTCTTGGCTTCCAGCCAGCCCGCCGAACGGCGCGGCCCGACGATGACCACCTCCAGCTCCGGCACCGCCGACAGCCGCTCGCAAAGCGCCCGGGCCACGGTTTCCGAAGTCAGGTATTGGTTCTCGATGTAGATCGAACGCTCTGCCAAGCCAATGGCCTTCAGGAAAAGCGCCTCGACCTCGCGAACCCCGCTGCGATCCTTCCACTCCGGCAGCGTGCGCGCGATGCCCAGGAAGACCGCCTCGAAGTCGGGCGTCACCTCTTCGGGCCAGGGATCGCCCGCGGCCTCTAGCGGCGGCACCTTCTTGCCGGCGACGCGGTGCCAGCGCTCCCGGACCAAGGCCCCCAGGGCCGCGGCGGCCTCGCCGTCGAGCATCATCTGAACGTCGTGCACCGGCGGAAAGGCTTCGCCGGCCGGGTCGAGCCGGTCAGGATCGTCCGGGCGGTGGGCCGGCGTGTCCCATCTCTTGCCCGTCAGGTCGATCCCGCCGACGAAGGCCAAGGCGTCATCGATCACGACGATCTTCTGGTGGTGGCTGGCGCCGAGGGGCAGGCAGTCGTCGAGCCCTACCTGAATCCGGTCCGGCGTCGCCCAATCCAGCTTGACCCGCGGCAGCGGCTCGCGGTCCAGAGCATAGAGCACGGTGTAGTCCCAGAGCAGGAGGTGCACCCGGAGATCCCGCTGCCGCGACACGGCACGGGTCAGCAGGGGGCCCAAGAGACGTTCCTGGTCCGGCAGACGGCCGGCATCTCGAGGCGCAAGATCGACCCGGCTATCGATGTCCCAGCCGACGATGAAGACGGATCGCCGTGCTTTCGAGATGGCGGCCCGCAGGGCCGCGAAGTATGCTGCGCCGTCTATCAGGACCGCCGCGCGCTCGGCCTCCGCAACCCGCCAGCAGGTCGATCCTTCACGCAGGAAATCCACGGTCTGCCCCTGCCAAGTCAAGGAACCATGCCAAGCCAGTCGAAGACGGCTGTCTGTGGAGCACTGACCATCGGAGACGAAGGCCGGGTTTGCAAGGACGTTTCGGAGTCGGCCTGCGCGGCGCAGCCGGAGACCTTTCTCAAGCGTTTCATCGCCTCGGCGGGGACCAAGACCGGGGACGGCCTGGCCGATCCAAAGCTGGTCCTGTCGTGGCTGCTCTCGGCCCTGGACGCGCCGGCCTACCCGATCGGGCTCCTGGTGCCGCTGCGCGAAGCCCTGGTGCCTTCAGCTTCCTCGCTCAGGGCCGAATGGACAACCTATTGAGAGATCACATCTAGGCGTCCCGGAACTGCCGCCAGCCACCCTGGCGCCAGGTCGCTCCGTCGAAGGTCTCGCCGTCTTCTCGGATCGTGTAGTAGCGGCCGGCCTCGTCGACGTAGATCTGCGCCACCAGGTTCAGGGCCGGGTCGCCGTCGAGCGAGCCGGCAGCGATCCCCATCGGCTCCTCGGGGCCGTGGTCGAAGAACAGGCTGGAGCCGCAGAACTTGCAGAAGCCCCGGCGCGAGGTCTCCGAGGAGCAGTACCAGGCGAGCCCGGCGGACTCGGTCAGCTCGAAGCACTCCCGGGGTGCCGCGGTCGCCGCGACGTGGTGTCCGCTGGTCCGCCGGCACATCCGGCAATGACAGGCGATGACATCGGCCAGGGGTCCCGTCACACGATAACGAACCTGGCCGCAGAGACAGCCGCCTTCGTGGATCTCGCTCGCCATGCCTCACCCTCTCCCGCTCGCGCCTCGGGCTCACTCGCCCCTGGCTTTGCCAGACCCTAGATCAAACTGCGCTCAATTGGAATCAATTGAGCGCAGACAAATTGATCTATTTCAATTAGATAGAGCAGCTTATCTGCGTTTGGGAAACGCAGGCCGCTCCAGCAGCCCGGGAAGCGTCAGCACAGCGGCGAAGAGGCAGAGCGCGGCCGCGAGCCAGGCCAGGGCCGCGAAACCGTACAGGCTGTAGAGCGGACCGAAGCCGAAGGTGCCGAGGAAGACGCAGAGATAGGTGACGGCGGAGTTGAGCCCGAGGATCGTGCCCCGGCGGGCCGGATCGATCGCGGTCAGGCGCAGGATCAACAGGTTCAGCCCGAAGTGGTTCAGCAGGCCCCAGACCAGCGCGACCGCGACGATGGTGAGATAGCCGCCGCTGCCCAGCGCCAGAGCGGCATAGACCGCGGCGATACCGAGATAGGTGAAGGGCATGGCCCGAGCCGGGCCGACGCGGTCGATCACGCGGTCCAGCAGGGCCGCAGCGCCGAAGCCGATACCGTAGGCCAGGGGCACCGCCCCGTTGGCGCTGGTCGGGAGGCCGAGGCGGTCGTGCAGATGGGCGCCGAGGTAGCCGTAGACGCCGTAGAAGGCGATCATGTAGCCGGCGCAGACCAGAAGCAGCCTGGCGACCCCCGGCAGGGCCAGGGCCCGCAAGGGCGAGGGCGCGGCCTCCCCGCCCCCGCCGGCATCCCGGTAGGGGCTGGCCAGCAGCGCGAGCAGGCCGAGCAGCGCAGCACCGACCAGCAGGGCGTAGACCAGGCGCCAATGGGCGAGATCGGCGACCACCGCGGAAAGTGAGACGCCGGCGACCAGACTCAGGGTCCAGCCGGTCAGCACGATGCCAAGGGTCTCGCTCTCCCGCCCGGGCGGCGCGACCTCGGCGGCCAGGGCGTAGATCGCCGGCAGCGCGACCCCGGCGCCGAGCCCGGCCACGACCTGGGCCGCGACAAGGGCCGGGGCGTTGGGCGCCGCGGCGCTGGCGCCGAAGGCGAACGCCAGGACGGCCAGGGCCCAGGACAGGACGCGCTTGCTGCCGAGGCGGTCGATGCTGCGCGCCAGGAAGACGGCGGCGAAGGCCGTGCCCAGGCCGTAGGCCGCCGTCGCGGCCATCACGGCCGGGACCGCCACCGCGAAGGAGGCCGCGACCTCGGCCGAGATCGGGCTGAGGGCCAGGGAGTTGGCGCCGATCACCGCGATGCCGGCGGTCAGGACGAAGACGACCGGGGGATAACGCCGAAGCGCCTGCGCCGAAGGTGCAATTTCTTGATTTAAATTCGACATAATGTGAATATGGCCGAATGAGATAACAGATAAAGGCGGAATCTCGGTATGGCAGAAAAAACAGATGAGGTTCGGCCCGGCCGCGGCCGCAGGCCGGGAGTCGATGCCCTGGACCGAAAGCTGTTAGGCCTGCTCGCCGAGGATGCGACGCTGAGCTACGCCGAGCTGGGCGCGCGGATCGGCCTCTCGCCGCCGGCGGTGCACGAGCGGGTCAAGCGGCTGCGCCGCGACGGCACCATCAAGCGCACGGCAGCCCTGATCGACCCGGCGCCCCTGGGCAAGGCCCTGCTGGCCTTCGTCCACGTCGATACCCGCGGCTGGGGCAAGAGCCCGGAGCTGCTGGCGGTCGGCGAGTTCCCCGAGGTCGAGGAGCTGCATTCGGTGGCCGGCGACACCTGCATGTTGCTCAAGGTGCGGACCCGGGACACCCACGCGCTGGAGGCGCTGCTGGCTCATATCTACGCGGTGCCCGGGGTCAAGAGCACGCGCAGCTACATCGCCCTCTCGACCTATCTGGAGCGCCCGGTCCAGGCCGAGGTCACGGCGGAGTGGCCGCAACCGCCGGCCGTCGCCCACGACTGACCGGCCCCGCACCTCTGGCCCCGATACCTCTGGCCCCGATACCTCTGGCAAGACCGGCGCCGGCACCTCAACTAGAAACGAGGCTGACACCCGGACCGGAAAGGAACGCGCGATGGTCAAGGCGGTCGACATCCAACAGGAGCTTGCGAAGCACCCGATGCTGCGCGGACGGCGGCCCGATACGCCGGGAGACGAGACGGCTGCGGCCTTCGCGACCCTGGCCGGTTTCCGCGAGGGCGGCATCTTCGCCGGCAGCTTCCAGGGCGACAGCGCCTGGGAGCGTCATCCCCAGGGCGACGAACTGGTCCAGATCCTCTCCGGCGCGGCGACCTTGACCGTGCTCACCGACGAGGGACCCCAGGTGCTGGAGATGACGGCCGGGACGCTCGCGGTCGTGCCGCAGAACTGCTGGCACCGCTTCTCAGCGCCCGAGGGCGTCACTCTGCTGACCGCGACGCCGCAGCCGACGGATCACTCGACGGCCGAGGACCCGCGAGCGCCGGGGTGACGCAGGGGTCTAGCGGCGCACTTCGTATCTCGAGCGCACCAGGCCCGAGGCGTAGGCCTTGGTCTCGACATGCCTGAGATCGATGTCGCGGTCGAGCGGCCCGAAGAGGGGGATGCCGTCGCCCAGCAGGATCGGGATTCGGGTCAGGGTCATGTCGCTGATCAGGCCGTCGCGCAGAAAGGCCTGAATGACCTGCCCGCCGTCAATGTAGGCACGCCCCCAGCCCTCCTCGGAGAGGGCCTTCATGATCTCGGCCGGCGCGGCGTCGAGGATACGCACCTTGCCGGCGAGGTCCTCGCGAAGATCCGCCGGCGAGAGCGAGCGGCTCAGGACGACGACCGGCTTGGGGTAGGGCCAGTCCCCGAAGGTCAGCACCTTCTCGTAGCTGCCGCGCCCCATGACCAGCCCGTCGACGGAGTCCAGGAAGGCGTCGTAGCCGTAGTCCTCGCCCGCCGTCGCTTGCTTCATCAGCCAGTCCAGGTCGCCGTCGCGGCGCGCGATGAAACCGTCGAGGCTGGCTGCGATGTAGACGTGTCCGGTGACCAAGACCCCTGCTCCCTCGCTCTGTCGTTCGGCGGGTATGGTAGCCTTGGGCCGGCGAGTCAAAGCCGATCCCAAGCCCCTTGCCGAACGGCGGCCGGAGGCGAGGGCAGAGGATGGGCGAGCGGGAGGACCGGGCGCGGCGGCGCTAGGATTCGCTTGGCCGCGATCCCGGCTTCACTCTGACGAGGAACGATCCGTCCCATGGCGAGCGCGCAGGAAGCGACACCGCAGAAACGCCTGGTCCGTCTGTTCTACGACGAGATGTGGAACAAGGCGGACAAGAGCCGGATCCCGGAGATCTTTCATTCCGGCTTCAGCTTCCGCGGCTCGCTGGGGCCGGTGCTGCTCGGCCGGACGCAGTTCGCCGGCTACGTCGACGACGTCGTGAAGGCCCTGCCGGACTTCCGCTGCGAAATCCTGGAGATGGTCGAGGAGGCGGATCGGGTGGTCGCCCGGATGCGCTTCTCGGGCACCCACCGGGGCCGCCTGCTCGGCGTGCCGGCGAGCGGCCGGCCCGTCGCCTGGGAGGGCAGCGCCCATTTCCGCTTCCGGGACGGGCGGGTCTGCGAACTCTGGGTCCTCGGCGACCTCCACGGTCTGCGTCTGCAGCTGGAGGCCGCGCAGGTCAGCTAATACCAGGGGAAGGAAGTACCGACCTGTTTCACGGCTGGGGCTTGGTCCTCAGGACATCCATCGCCTGCTGCGACCGGTAGAGCCGGCCGACCCGGTCCTGGGCCTTGGCGACGAGCTTGGCCCAGTCCTCGTAGTCGTAGTTGCGCTCCTCCGCGCCGGCCTGCCCTTGCAGCTCGTCCGCGTAGCGCCGGGTCAGCGCGTAGAGCCGGCCGGCGACGCCGTAGCTCTCTTCCTGCTCGGCGCAGGCGGCCAGGTTGTAGGTCAGGGCGGGATCGCGCAGGCCACCCTCGACCATGTTGCGCCAGATCTCGCAGCCCGCCTCGATCCGACGGTCGTTGACCAGGTCGGCGGCGGCGCCGAAGCGCTCCGCCGGCGCCTCGGCGAGGGCGTCCGGCTCGGAGAGGAAGGTGATCGTGACCGTCTCCGGATAAGGCGCGATGTCGCGATGAATCCGCTCGACCGCCTGGTCCAGCAGCTCGCGGCGCAGCCCGGCGGCCAGGTCGTCGACCCGCCCTTCCAGAAGCTCGACGCCGTCGTGGGCCTGCTCGGCGGGATAGCGGATGCACTCCCGGTCGCGCTCGACCAAGCGCGTCTGGCCGGGATCGTAGATCGGCCGGGCCGAGTCGGCATCGCTGGCCAGGACGCTGTAGTTGAGCGTCACGGAAAGCTCTGCGCAGTGGAGGATGACAGGCTGCGTCTCGATGCACGTCTTCTTTTTCTTGTCGGCGTACTTGACGCAGTCCTCCAGCACCACCGGCACCTCGTAGTCGGTCTCCCGCCGCAGGTCGGCGCGGCCGCGGATCGCGGCGCGGGCATCCAGCTTGCGGGCCAGGGCGACGGCCTCGACATCCTGGCTGCCCCCGGCGTGCAGGGTGATCGGGCCGGTCAGGTCGAAGAGGCGCTGGCCATCGACGCGCACCTCGGCCAGACGCTTCGCCAGGCGCCGGCTCAGCCTCGGCCCCAGTTCGCCGTCGAACTCGACCATTGCGAGCGTCTTCAGCCTGGCGACCTCGAGGTTCTCGGGCGCGATGATGCGCTGGGTGGCGATGTTGCGGGTCGAGCTGCAGGCCGCCAGCGACAGGGCCAAAAGGCCGAGGGCCAAGACCGGGAGCAGTCGGCGGGAGGACCTGTCTTGCGAGCCAGGCATGGCGGCGGCCTTTCCATTGCGTCAGCGAGTCCTACAAGCTATACGCGCCGTCCCCTTAACCACTTGTAAACCCTGAGGTGCAGTTCGGGAGCCTCCCCGAAGAAAACAATCGATTTAACCACGGATAAAAATCTCCCCTTAATCTCTAGCGATCAGGATTCCCGCCATGTCGCGCGGTTCCCTCGGCACCGGCCCGAGGGCGCTCGAAGGATTATCGTCCTTCCAGTTGAAGGCGGCCCAATCGAAGGCAGCGGGACATGGCGACGCCAGAGCAGACCCCGGTACCGGACCATGACGACGAGGCGGCCCTTCTCGAGGCGCGCGGCGGGCGCTCCCGGGAGGACGATCAGGAGGTCTGGGAGCAGGCCGGCGCGGGTCCGGCCGTCGAGGACGCCGACGCCAGCCTGCCCAACATCCACTACGGCAGCGGGATACTGACGGAGGCGCCCGGCCTCCCGCCGGCGCCCGAGGCGCCGCAGCAGCTTTCCGGAGAGGCGCCGCCGGCCGCCCCGGCGGAGGCGGCAGCGACGCCCGAGCCCCCGCGGCGCGCCACCCTGCCGGAGCCGGAGCCGGAGCGGCCGCTCGACGCGACCGCATACGAGCTCGACAGCCTTGGCGGGCGCCAGGGCGGCGGGCTTCGTCCGATCCCGCTGGAGGACCTGGCGGCGCCCGAATCCGCGCCGGAGCCCGCCGGCCCGCCGAGCCTTTCCGAAGCGCCGAGGCCCCTCGGGGCCGCTTTCGAAGGAGCGCCGGCCGCCGAAGCCGATCCGGCGCCCGATCCGCAGGACGCACCGCCGCCGCGCCAGGCGACCACGCTGGTCGGGACTCCGGGGAACGACGTCCTCAGCGCCGCCGGCGCGTCGGAGCCTTATGACATCTACGGCCTGGGCGGCAACGACCGGCTCCATGGCGGCAGCGCCGACGACCTGATCTTCGGCGCCGAGGGCGCCGACCGGCTCTATGGCAACGCCGGTGCCGACGGCCTGCAGGGCGGCGCTGGAAATGACCGGCTCTACGGCGGCGACGGCAGTGACGCCCTGACCGGCGGCGGGGGCAACGATCTGCTCTACGGCCAGGACGGCGACGACAGCCTCGCCGGCGGCGCGGGCAACGACCGCCTGATCGGCGGGGCCGGGGCCGACGTTCTGCTGGGTGGCGCGGGCAACGACCGCCTCTACGCCGACGCGCAGGACCGCGTGATCGACGGCGGCGCCGGCAGCGACCGCCTCGACGTCCAGGGCAGCGACGGCGTGACCCTGGACCTGGCCGCCGCCAGCATCGAGACCGCCGTCGGCAACGCCGGGAACGACGCCTTCGATGCCGGCGGCATGACCTCGGCCGCCCGCCTCTACGGCCGCGGCGGCGACGACGAGCTGACCGGCGGCAGCGGTCGGGACCGGCTCTACGGCGGCAGCGGCGACGACGCGTTGAGCGGCGGCGGCGGCAACGACCTGCTCTACGGTCAGGACGGCGACGACAGCCTCGCCGGCGGCGCGGGCAACGACCGCCTGATCGGCGGCGCCGGGGCCGACGTCCTGCTGGGCGGCGCGGGCAACGACCGCCTCTATATCGACGCCCAGGACAGCGCCGTGGACGGCGGCAGCGGCAGCGACCGGGTCGACGTTCAAGGCAGCGACGGCGTCACCCTGGACCTGACCGCGGCCAGCGTCGAGACCGCCGTCGGCAATGCCGGCGCCGACAGCTTCGATGCCAGCGGCATGACGGAGAACGCCAGACTCTACGGCCGCGGCGGCGACGATACGCTCACGGGCGGCAGCGGCAACGATCGGCTCTATGGCCAGAGCGGCGCCGACAGCCTCACCGGCGGGGCCGGCAACGACCGCCTGATCGGCGGCGCCGGGGCCGACACGCTGCGGGGTGGGGCCGG
The DNA here is from genome assembly GCA_028282935.1 of Kiloniellales bacterium. Lineage (GTDB taxonomy): Bacteria > Pseudomonadota > Alphaproteobacteria > Kiloniellales > JAKSBE01 > JAKSBE01. The sequence continues at coordinate 5,949 of JANQGU010000350.1, read as the reverse complement.
CAACGACCGGCTCTATATCGACGCCCAGGACAGCGTCATCGACGGCGGCAGGGGCAGCGACCGGGTCGACGTCCAAGGCAGTGACGGCGTCACCCTGGACCTGGCCGCGGCCAGCGTCGAGACCGCCGTCGGCAATGCCGGCGCCGACAGCTTCGATGCCAGCGGCATGACGGAGAACGCCCGACTCTACGGCCGCGGCGGCGGCGATACGCTCACGGGCGGCAGCGGCAACGATCGGCTCTACGGCGACGCCGGCAGCGACAGCCTGGCCGGCGGGGCCGGCAACGACCGGCTGATCGGCGGCACGGGCGACGACCTGCTGGCCGGCGGGGCCGGCAACGACCGGGCCTGGGGCGGCAGCGGCAGCGACCTCTTCATCTTCGGCGCCAACGCCGGCTCCGATATCGTCTTCGGCGGCGAAGGCTGGTCCGACGGGATCCGGCTGCAGGACGTCACCGGAGACCATACCCAGGGCGACTGGACGCTGATCCTGCACGGCGGCGCGACGATCGAGAGCCAAGACGCCGACAGCCTGACCCTGTCGCCCGACGCCTCCGGCCGGATCGCCCAGGCGGACGGCAGCAGCCTCGAGTTTAGAGAGGTCGAGACCATCGAGTGGTAGTGCTCCCCGATCCCGCTCCAAGCCGCTGAAGCGGATCAGCGCCGCCGTAGGCGCAGCAGGATACCCGGCGCCCAGGGCCGGCCCGCCACGGCCTCGACCAGTCCGGCGGCGAGAATCAGCACACAGCCGACGACCTCGCGGCCGCCGAAGGGCTCCTCGGTCAGGACCGCGGCCGAGAGCGCGGCGGTCACGATCTCCAGCAGCAGGAGGATCGCGACCCGGCCCGGATCGATCCGGCCGGCGCCCCAGAGCACCAGCCAGAGGGCCGGCAGCAGCCACAGCACCCCGACCGCCGCCGCCAGGTAAAGGGCCTCCGGATCGGGGCCGGCAAGCGACCCGCCGCCGCTCGGGTGAAACACCGCCAGGGCCCAGGCGACCAGGGCGGCGCTCGCGACGGTGGCGAAGGACTGGGGCACGGAGTTGCCCGCCCCGGCCTTGCGGATGATCGTGGTGGCGATCGCGAAGGCGACGCCGGCGGCGATCGCGATCCAGTCCGCCTCGCCCCGGGGCAGAGGCAGGCCGTCCGCGCCCGCGCCGAGCACCGTGGCAGCGCCGGAGAGGCCGAAGAAGATCGCGAGGCCGCGCCGCAAGGTGATCCGGTCGCCCAGGAAGACCGCCGCCAGGATCGTCGCCCAGATCGGCGAGAGGTAGAACAGCAGGGTCACCCGGACGACCTCGCCGATCAGGATGGCGTGGTTCCAGAAGGCCAGGGCCGCGCCGCAGAAGATCCCGGCCATGGCGATGGTGCCGGCGCTCTGCAGCAGGCGGCGGTAGCCCGGGAGCATGAACGGCAGCAGCGCCAGGGCGCCGAAGCCGTAGACCGCGACGCTGACCCAGTTCCCGGTCAGGCCGAGCTGCTCCAGCCCGCGGATCGGGATCCACCAGAGGCCCCAGAGCACCGAGGCCAGGGCCACGGCGCACTGCGGCAGCAGCAGGCCCCCGGCGGAACGAGGTCCGGCCTCCGGTCCCGGGACCGCGGTCGGGCTTGCGGTGCCCTGGCTCACGCGATGCCCTCGTCCCAATAGGGCGTGCCGGCGCAACGCGCGACCAGGTCGTCGATGAAGACCCGGACCTTGGGCAGCAGATTGCGGCCCGGCGGACAGATGACGTTGACCGCGCCCTCGTCGTCCGACCAGTCCGGCAGGACGCGGGCAAGCCGGCCATCCCGCAAGGCCTCGCCGCAGACGAAGGTCGGCAGGAAAGCGATCCCCGCGCCGCCGGCCGCCGCCGCCAGCAGGGCCTCCCCGTTGTTCACCCTCAGGCGTCCCGCCACCTTGACCTCCCGCTTGCCGTCCGGCCCGGCCAGGCGCCAGAGCGCGCCCTCCACCTGATAGGCATAGATCAGACACTCGTGATCCGCCAGATCTTCCAGCCGGCGCGGCCGCCCCTGGCGCGCCAGGTAGTCCGGCGACGCCGCCAGCACCCGGCGGCTGGGCGCCAGACGGCGGCTGACCAGCGCCGAGTCCTCCAGCTTGCGGATCCGCACGCCGATGTCGAAGCCCTCCTCGATCAGATCGACGAGGCGGTCGTTAAGGGTCACCTCGACCCGCAGCTCCGGATAGCGCCGCAGGAAGTCCGGCAGGCCGGGCAGGATGTGCAGCGTGCCGAAGGACACCGGGGCGGAGACGAAAAGCGTGCCGCGCGGCGCCTCGGCCAGGAAGGAGACCGCCTGCTCGGCCTGCTCGGCCTCCGCCACCATCCGGCGGCAGCCCTGGTAGAAGGCCGCGCCGGCCTCGGTCAGCGAGAGCTGCCGGGTCGAGCGGTTGAGCAGCCGCAGGCCCAGGCGGTCCTCCAGCCGGCCGACCTGCTTGGACACCGTCGACTTGGTCATGCCCAGCTCGCGGGCCGCCCGGGTGAAGCTGCGGTACTCGACGACCCGGGCGAAGATCGCCATCCCGGTGAGATGTTCTAGCGCCATTGTTTCTTTCAGGAAACAGTGAGTTGAAGTTCGAGCCTATTATAATACTGCGGGAAACAAATTATATCGACGGCTAAGGTAAGGACAGCGGGACCGGCCCGGAGCTACCTCCGGACCCGCCCTCAGACTCGAAGGAGAGGACTCATGATCGAGGTCAGACCTTTCGACGCGCTCGGCCGCTTCGACAACGACTGGCTCGCGGCCCGCTATCACTTCAGCTTCGCCGGCTACCACGATCCCTCGCGGATGGGGCTCGGGCCGCTGAGGGTCTGGAACGACGACACGATCCAGCCCGGCACCGGCTTCGACCTGCACGGCCACCGCGACATGGAGATCATCACCTATGTCCGCAAGGGCGCGATCAGCCACCGGGACCACCTGGGCAACGAGGGCCGCACCGAGGCTGGGGACGTCCAGGTCATGTCGGCGGGGACCGGGATCCTGCACGCCGAGCACAACCTGGAGGACGACACGACCCAGATCTTCCAGATCTGGATCGAGCCCGCGACCGCGGGGGTCCGGCCGCGCTGGGAGGCGCGCCGCTTTCCCAGGGGCGACCGGGCCGGCGAACTGGTCGCCTTGGCCTCGGGCCGTCCCGAGGACGCGACCGGCGCGCCGGAAGGCCCGCTGCCGATCCACCAGGACGCGGCGATCCTCGGCGCGACCCTGAAGGCCGGGCAGAGCGTGACCCATGCCCTAGAGCGGGGCCGGAAGGCCTACCTGGTCCCGGCGAGCGGGCGGATCGAGGTCGACGGCCAGACCGCCGAGGCGCGTGACGGCGTCGCGATCTCGCAGGTCGAGGCGGTCACCATCACGGCGCTGGAGGACTCGGAGGTCCTGCTCGCCGACCTGGCCTGAACCGGAACGGTGGCCCCTCACCCTCCCAGCGCCCAAGGGCGCTGGGCCCCTCCCTCTCCCACGGGGAGAGGGATGTGGAGGCTTGGCGAGGCCGAAGGCCGAGCCTTAGCCGGAGCTGGGTGAGGGGAAGCACCACGACAGCGACTAGGGAGACACCCCGATGACCACGACCCAACCCCAGGACGCGCCGCGCCCGATCATCCCGGCGGTGGCGCCGCTGACCCGGGCCCTCGCGCCCTACGGCTATCCGCTGACCCGCTTCGCGGCCGGACTCTTCGTCGTGCCCCACGGCGCCCAGAAGCTCTTCGGCTGGTTCGGCGGCGACATCGACGCCACGGCCGGCTTCTTCAGCCAGATCGGCCTGGAGCCGGCGCTGCCGCTGGCCTACCTGACCGGCGCGGTGGAGTTCTTCGGCGGCCTCTTCCTGGCCCTCGGCCTCCTGACCCGGCCGGCGGCCGCGGCGATCGCGGTCCTGATGGCGGTCGCCGCCTTCAAGGTGCACCTGGCCAACGGCTTCTTCTGGACCGACGGCGGCTACGAGTATCCCCTGCTCTGGGGCATCATTGCCCTGGCCTGCGCCTTCCACGGCGGCGGCCGGCTGTCGCTGGACCGGGCCATCGGCCGGGAGTTCTGAGCCCGCGCGGCATCGCGCAACGAAAAGGACGAGAGTCATGACCGACAAGGACGCAGACCGCATCACCGGCTATCACGCCCACGTCTACTTCGACGCCGGAACCCGCGAGGCGGCGCGCGCGATCCGGGAGGCCGTCGAGGCCCGCTTTCCGGTCGTGATGGGCCGCTGGCACGAGAAGACGGTCGGGCCGCACCCCTGCTGGAGCTACCAGATCGCCTTCGCCCCGGAGATCTTCGCCGAGATACTCCCCTGGCTGGCGCTCAACCGCCGGGGCCTGACCGTCTTCGTCCATCCGGAGAGCGGCGACGACCTGGCCGACCACCGCGACCACGCGATCTGGCTCGGCCCCAGCGAAACCCTCGACCTCAGCATTTTCGGATGAGGAACTTCTCCACTGTCATCACCGGACTTGATCCGGTGATCCATGGTGCCGCGGCAAGATGGATGCCGCGGGCTTTGCCTCCAGCAAAGACCCTGGGATCAAGTCCGGGCATGACAGCGGGGGAGGCCGATCGGTGCCCCGCCGCCTCACTCCAGATGCTCGTTCCCGGTCACCGCCTTCGGCGTTCGCAGGAAGAGCAGGGCGATGACCGCGGCGATGACCGGATAGAGCGCCAGCAGGCGCAGGGTCAGCTCGGCGCTGCCGGCGAAGTCGAAGGCCAGGCCGACCGGCAGCGGGCCGAGCGAGGCGCCGACCACGCCGATCATCTGCCCGGTGCCCTGGATCGCCCCCAGGTGCAGGCGGCCGAAGTAGCGCGGCCAGAGGTAGCCGAACATGGTCATGGAGAAGGCGTTGTTGAGCCCGAAGACCAGGGCGTAGAGCACCGCCGTCACCCAGTCGGTCACGAAGGTGATGCCGACCAGCCCGGCGGCCGTGATCAGCAGCCCCAGGGCGAAGACCACCCGGGTGCGCAGCCGGTCGAAGAGCCGGCCGACCAGCGGCATGGTCGCGACCATGGTCACCGCCGAGACCGGGAAGACCCGCGCCGCCAGCTCGCTGGAGAGGCCCTGCGCGGTCATGATCGAGACTTGGTAGAAGTGCAGCGTCGTGACCAGCATGGCGATGGCGAACCAGCCGAAGGAGACGATGTAGAAGGCCGGCTGGTGCAGGGCCTGGCGCAGGGTCAGCCCGGTGATCTCTTCCGCCGGCTCGGCCTCGGCGGCCGTCTCCTTCCGGCCCGCGCCGTCGGGCCGCAGGCCCAAGGGCTCCGGCTTGTCGTGGATCAGCAGCAGGACCGGTGGCAGCATCAGCAGCCAGGTGAGGAGCCCGAGCACGACCCAGGCCTGGCGCCAGCCGATCGCCTCGACCAGGGCCTCCGACAGCGGCGGATGCACCGCCATGGAGATGCCGAAGCCCAATGCCATCAGGCTCATGGCCAGGCCGCGGCTGCGGCTGAACCACTGCGAGACCAGGTTGGCGCAGCCCAGCATCAGCGAGCCCTGGCCCAGGAAGCGCAGCAGGCCGAAGCCGACCGCCAGCCAGAGGAAGTTGGCGGCGGCGCCGAAGAAGGCGCAGGCCAGGCCGAGCAGGACCACGATCACGCCCAGCATGCGCCGCGGCCCGTGGCGGTCGATGAAGCGGCCCATCTGCGGCAGCAGGAAGGCGGCGGCCAGGGTCGCGAGGCCGTAGGCGCTGGCGATGGTGGCGCTGGAGATGCCGAGGTCCTCGCCGATCGGCCCGACGAAGACCGAGAAGGTGTGCGACTGGCCGGGCCCGGAGGCCAGGATGCCCAGGCTCGCCGCGCCGACGATGACCCAGCCGTAGAAGAACCGCCGGTTGATGCCGGAGACGATCGTCTCCCTGACGCCCTTGACCAAGCTTCCGCCCCCAAAGCACGGCAGCCGTCGGCGCCGCTTCCCTCTCTTTCCACCGGCGGTGATAGCACGGCGGGGGCGCTTTGGCATCCGGGAGGATGG
>JANQGU010000052.1 GCA_028282935.1 Kiloniellales bacterium | reverse complement strand
GCGGATCTCGGCCGGGATCTCGAAGGGCCCCTGCCGCCAGCCGAGGCGCTGCCGGGCCGCGGCCACCTCGTCCTCGCCCAGCGGCGCGCCGTGGGTCGCCGCCGAGCCCTGCTTGTTGGGGGCGCCGAAGCCGATGACCGTGCGGCAGGCGACGAGGCTGGGGCGGTCGCTGTCCCTGGCCGCGGCCAGGGCGACGGCGACGGCCTCGGGATCGTGGCCGTCGACCCGGGAGACCGCCCAGCCCGCCGCGGCGAAGCGGGCGAGCTGGTCGGTCGAGGTCGCCAGCGAGGTCGGGCCGTCGATGGAGATCGCGTTGTCGTCGAAGAGGACGACCAGCTTGCCCAGCTTCAGATGGCCGGCGAGGTCGATGGCCTCGTGGCTGATGCCCTCCATCAGGCAGCCGTCGCCGGCCAGCACGTAGGTGCGATGGTCGACCAGGGCGTCGCCGAACTCGGCGGCCAGCATGCGCTCGGCCAGGGCCAGGCCGACCGCGGTCGCGATGCCCTGGCCCAGCGGCCCGGTCGTGACCTCGACCCCTGCGGCATGGCCGTACTCGGGATGCCCGGCGGTCCGGGCGCCGAGCTGGCGGAAGCTCTTCAGCTCCTCCAGGGTCATGTCCTGGTAGCCGGTCAGGTGCAGCAGGGCGTAGAGCAGCATCGAGCCGTGGCCGGCCGAGAGCACGAAGCGGTCGCGGTCCGGCCAGTCCGGATCGGCCGGATCGAACTTCAGGAAGCGGGTGAAGAGCAGGGTCGCGACGTCGGCCATGCCCAGGGGCATGCCGGGATGGCCGCTGTTCGCCTTCTGCACGGCGTCCATGGCGAGGACGCGGACGGCGTTCGCCATCTCGCGCTGGCTGACCGTCTGCCGCGGCGCCGAGACGGGGTTCGGCAGCTCGGCCGGCTCGGTCAGGTTGACTTGGCTCATCTCGGGCTCCCTAGGCTGTCTTGGCGCGGCGGCCGCGTTCGACGAGGCGGATGATCATCGGCGTCAGGATCAGCTGCATGGCGAGATCGAGCTTGTCGCCGGGGATCACGATGGAGTTGGCGCGGCTCATCCAGCTGCCCAGGATCATCGACACGAGGTAGGAGAAGTCGATGCCGCGCGGGTCCTTGAAGCGGATCACGACCAGCGATTCGCCGGCGGTGGGGATCCAGCGCGCGACGAAGGGGTTCGAGGTGTCGACCACCGGCACTCGCTGGAAATTGACGTCGGTCTCGGTGAACTGCGGGCAGATCACGTGCACGTAGGCGTGCATGCGTCGCAGGATGGTGTCGGTCACCGCCTCGGTGGAGTAGCCGCGCGAGGCGCGGTCGCGGTGGATCTTCTGGATCCATTCCAGGTTGATCACCGGGACCACGCCGATCTTGAGATCCGCCTTGCCGGCGATGTCGATCTCCGGCGTCTTCACCGCCCCGTGCAGGCCCTCGTAGAACAGCAGGTCGGAGCCCTCGCCGACGTCGACCCAGTCGGTGAAGTGACCGGGCGGCACGCCGTAGCGGTCCGACTCCTCCTGGTTGTGGACGTAGTGCCGGGTCCGGCCCCGTCCGCTCTCGCCGTACTGCCGAAAAGTGTTCTCCAACTCGTGGAGGTCGTTGGCCTCGACCGAGAAATGGCTGAAGGTGAGGTCGCCTCGGTCCAGGCGGCGCGCGAGCTCGGCCTTCATCTCGGCCCGGTCGTAGCGGTGATAGGCGTCGCCCTCGATCGAGGCGGCCGCGATCTCCTCCCGACGGAAGATCTGTTCGAAGGTGTGCTTGACGGTGCTGGTGCCGGCGCCGGAGGCGCCCGCGACGGAAATGATCGGATGCTTGACGGACATGGGATCTGCTCTACCGGGTCAGGACCTGAAGAGGCCGCGGTTGCCGAACAAGGGCGGGACGTCGCGCACCAGGGCGGGATCGACGTGGTAGCCGGCGATGCGCCGGACCTTCTCGGCGGCGCCGAAGACCAGGGGCGTGCGCTGGTGCAGCTCGACCGGGACCTTGGTCAGGATGCTCTCCATGCCATCGCTCGCCGCGCCGCCGGCCTGCTCGACCAGGAAGGCGATCGGCGCCGCCTCGTAGACCAGCCTCAGGCGGCCCTTCTCGTAGCCGGGCCGCCGGTCGGCGGGATAGAGAAAGACGCCGCCGCGGGAGAAGATGCGGTGCGTCTCGCTGACCAGCGAGGCGACCCAGCGCATGTTGAAGTTCTTGCCGCGCGGCCCCTCCGCGCCTTCCAGGCAGTCGTCGATGAAGGTCCGGATCGGCTCGTGCCAATGCCGGTAGTTGGAGGCGTTGATGGCGAACTCCTGGGCCGCCACGGGTATGTTCAGGCTGCTGCGGGCCAGGCGAAAGGCGCCGCTGTCCGGGTCGAGCACGAAGAGGTCCACGCCCGCGCCCAGGCTCAGGACCAGGTCGGTGTGCGGGCCGTAGACCACGTAGCCGGCGGCCAGCTGCTCCTCGCCGCGCCGGAAGAAGGAGGCGGTCGCCCCCGCCGCCGCGGTCGGGAAGACCGAGAAGATGGTCCCGATGGAGACGTTGACGTCGACGTTCGACGAGCCGTCCAGGGGATCGACCGCCACCGAGACCGGGGCCTCGGGCGCCAGCGTCAGGATCGCGTCTTCCTCCTCGGAGGCGAAGTAGGCGACGGGCGCTTGCCGCAGCGCCGCCAGGACCATCTCGTTGGCCTGCAGGTCCAGGGCGACCTGGGTATCGCCGTCGGCGTTGACCTCTCCGGTCGCCTCGCCCAGGGCACCGGCCAGCGGGCCCCTGGCGATCAGCCCGGATATCTCCGCCGCCGCGCCCGCGAGCGCGGTCACGGTCTCCGCCACGGCTTCGATAAGGTCCCCTCCGGCCTCGGCCGTCGATTGAGCCAGATAGCTCGACAGGGTCGTTCCGATCGGAAGCTCGGCCCGCGATGCGGTGGCAATCATAGAACGTCCTCCCCTAACGGCCTTTCGAGGGCTTTTTTTCGTTGTCGAGGGAGGAAGGCTTATGGAAAAATCGGCCAAAAGAAAATTTAAAAAATTAGAAGGCTGATTAAAGAAAATTATGGTCGATTTCCGCAGCCTCTCGCTGAAGCAGCTCCGCGCCTTTGCGGCCACGGTTCGCAGCGGCTCGGTGACGCAGGCGGCCTCGATGCTTTTCGTGACCCCGCCGGCGGTCACCACGCATCTGAAATCCTTGGAGAAAATCGCCGAGCACCCGATCTACCAGCGCAATGCCGAGGGCCTGGAGCCGACGGAGGTGGGCCGTCAGCTTCTGGATGCGGCCGAGGAGATCGAGAAGGTGATCGAGCGCACCCGGGCGCGGATCGAGGCCCTGAACGCCGGTGCCGCCGGCTCGGTGATTCTCGGCGTGGTCAGCACCGGCAAGTACTTCGCCCCCGGCATCGTCGCCCGCTTCCGGCAGGCCCATCCGGAGATCCGGGTGCGGCTGTCGGTCGGCAACCGCACCGAGATCATCGAGGGCCTGGAGCGCCGGGAGTACGACCTGCTGATCATGGGCCGGCCGCCGGCCCATATCGCCGTGGAGCGCGACGTCCTGGGCGACCATCCCCACGTGCTGATCGCCGCGCCGGACCATCCCCTGGTCGGCGATCCCGAGATCCTGCCGGAGGACCTGCTGCGCGAGACCTTCCTGGCCCGCGAGGAGGGCTCCGGCACGCGCATGCTGATGACCCGCTTCCTCGACCGGGTCGGCGGCGGCCGGCCCTTCGCCATGGTCGAGATGGGCACCAACGAGACCATCAAGCAGGCGGTCATGGCCGGCCTCGGCATCGCCATCATCTCGGCCCACACCTGCCATGCCGAGCTGGCCGAGGGCAAGCTGGCCGTCCTGCAGGCCGAGGGGTTGCCGCTGGTGCGCCAGTGGTTCCTGATCCGCCGCAGCGACCGCGAGCCGACCATGGCGACCGAGGTCCTGCGCCGCTTCATCGTCGCCCAGAAGGACCGGGTCCTGCCGTGACCGCGCGGCGACCGCCGAGCGGAAAAGGTGCGTCCTGGAATGCAATGGGGTCTGGTGGGCCCGGCAGGACTCGAACCTGCAACCAGACCGTTATGAGCGGCCGGCTCTAACCAATTGAGCTACGGGCCCCACCGCAGGCTCTCGGCCGGACAAGAAACCGCGAAGATGGCGCGCAGGCAAGCCCCTTCACCTGGAATCGGCCGGTCAGGAGGCGGTCGCGGCGAAGCGCTTGGCCAGGACCTTGGCAATCCTCTCCTCAAGCCTGCGCAGGGCGCGGCCCTGGTCGCGGCGGCGACTCCGGTAGGGGCGGCTCAGCGAAATGGGCTTGATGGCGCTGCCGACGACCAGAGCCAGGAAGGGAAGGTCCTCGCGCAGGTCGGTGATCTCGAAGCGCTTCAGAAGCCGGCCCTCGGAGGTCGCGCCGAAACGCTGCCAGCCCAGTGCCTCGCGCCGCTTTCGGATGTCATGGCGCCAGTTCCGGGCGATCACGCGATCCCGGTAAGCCGCCAGGACGCCTCGATCGCCCAGCAAGCGTTCGTACTGATGTGGTTCGGCATAGACCAGGTAGGCGAAGGCCTCGGGCATGGCGAAGCGTGCGCGCAGGCGCCGGCCGATCCTGAAGTCCAGCCAACGCTCATAGGCCAGCAAAGGCCCCCAGATCGGCAACAGCGGGAGGGCGACCAAGCAGACCAGAACGACAAAGGCGACACCCTCGAAGGGATCCACGAAGATCTCGTCGCTGTCCCAGTCCGGCACCTCTGGAAGGAGCCGGAGTCCGACCACCGACAGAAAGGCAAGCGCGAGCAGACCGGCCTGCAGCGGCGAAGCAACAAAGTAAAGCGCGGCACAGGCGCCCAGGGCCAGAAGGCGTCGCGCATAGAGCGCCGCGATCGTAGCGTGCGTCCGCCGACGAGGGAGCGCCCAGAACCAGTTCGGCTTCGACATCACGACAAAGGCGGTGAGAATCGCCAGCGCCAGCGGTGCGATTATCAGCGGCCAGAGGACGGTCTCGGCGAAAATCGCGTAACCGCCTGGCATCCAGCCGGTCAGGAGCGGAAATGCCAAGCCGGCGCAGCACAGCCAGTAAAGCCAGGGCATCCAACTCCGCCACAGAGACCTGAAGCGTCCCCCGTAGAGCAGCCAGGCGGTCCGGCGCGGCAGGCCGGAGGCTCGTTGAAGCGAACGCTTCAAGCGCAGTCCGCCGTGAGCCGCGGAGAGCAGCGTTCCAAAGAGGAGCGGCTGCCAGATCAGAGTCTTGAAGGCCTGCCCCAAGAGCCGGGCAGCAGCGAGCAGGCCCCGCCGGAAACTGCGGAAAAGAGAGTGGAAGACAACGAAGATGGCCCACTCCGCGGCCGTCACCTGAGGTCTATCGACTCGCTCGGCCCATCGCCTGACGGCGACTCTCTGCACCGCGACCGCGAAAGGCAGGACCAGATAGAGGCCCGCCAGGATCGGACGTCCGGAAAAGTACAAAGCACCGACAGCGACCATAAGCGGCAGCCGCCAGGCGATGTCCAAAAGGAGTGAGCTTTTCCTTGGGCCATTCGTTTTCTGCTGGGCCAGTCCGTGCCTGACACGGTCCTCCGGCAAGTTCCGCAAGACCAAGGGCGTCACCGCAAAGGCGAAGAGACCAGCAGAGATGATGGTCCAGAGAAAAGCAACCGCGAGCCAGTCGACCCAGCCCGGCGCCACCCCCGAGGCGAGCAGCAGGGCCAAAGCCAGAATTATAGCTTTGGGCACAAGCCGCTCGGCGACACGCTTCAAGTTCCCGGATGCGGTTCCCTCGGTGCCGACGCCGGGCAGCATCAGGAAGCCTGCAGGGCAAGTCCCGACATCTTCTCTATATGGGAATTATGTTCGATAAATCAAATGGTTAATATGCCGTTAGGCCCGGTTCTCGTGATCCTGACCGAAGCAGTTCAGGGCCAGAGGCGTCACCTGAACCAGCGGCCGGGGGTCCAGCGGGCCTGCCACTTGGCGCGCACCTCGGGCGGCAGCTCCATCATCGCCTCTGCGACGATCTCGTGAAGCAGGGCCTGGACCTCGGTGGTCCTTGCCCGCAGCTTGACCAAGGCGGCGTCCAGGCGCGCCCGGTCCAGGTCGTCGCGCGCCAGCAGCTCGGCGATTTCGCCGCGGGCTTCGGCCATGGCGGCGATCTTGGCCCGCAGCTCGGGCCGGCGCGACCGGAAGCTCTCGCGCAGCAACGGACGCGCTTCCTCGGGCAGGCTGCCGAGGAAGGCGGCCAGCGCGCGTGCCGGACGCGGCGCATCGCCGCCGCGCAGGGCGCCGCCGGCGAAGAGCCCGCCCAGGAAGAGGTTCGCGCCCAGGGAAAGGAACAGCGCGACCAGCAAGGCGATGGCCCATTTCCCGCCGATGGTCATGGCCGGGGCTCCTGGACCGAGATACCGTAGACCAGGCCGGCGATGTCGGCCTCTTCCGGCGGCGGCCCCGGCCCTTCGACCAGGCCGGTGATGCCGAGGGCGAAGCCCGCCAGGCCGGCGGCCAGCGCCATGCCCAGTCCGGCCTGCCAGAAGGCGCGGAAGCCGAAGCCCGGTCGCCGGGCGGCTTCGCGCGGATGCGCGACCGGCAGGGCGAGGATCGCGTCGCGCAGGTCCGGCCCGGCCGCCTCCGGCGCCAGCGCCCCGGCCAGCAAGTCGTCGAGGGTCCGGGCTTGCGCCAGGGCGGCCCGGGCGTCTGCGGAGTCCGCCAGCAGGCGCTCGGCCGCCCGGCGCTCGTCCTCGGGCCAGGTCGCCAGGTCGGACCCCTTGGCCTCCAGAAGCTCTTCGAAACGATCCGGTGTCATGGTCGCCGCCTCCTCACTCCTCCGCCAGGAGCCGCTGCCTGAGGCTGCGCCTGGCCCGGACCAGGAGCGCCTCCAGGGCCTTGACGGAGATCTCCATGGCCGCCGCCGCCTCGGCGTTGCCGACCCCGGTCACGTAGGTCAGCGAGACCGCCATCCTCTGCTTCACCGGCAGTTCGGCGATCGCCGCCTCGACCCGGCTCTGCCGTTCCCGGGCCAGGAGCCGCGCCTCGGCGGCGGGGGCCGGGTCGGGCGGATCGAACTCCGGCGCCAGGGGCAGGTAGCGCTGCTGGACCCTGGACTTTCGGTTCAGGCAGCGGTTCAGGGTCACCCTGTAGAGCCAGGTCGAGAAGCGGGCGCGGCCCGGGCGCCAGGTCTCCGCCTTCTGCCAGACGGTGAGGAAAACCTCCTGCGTCACCTCCTCCGCATCGGCCTCCGATTGCAGCACGCGGCGGGCGAGGCCGAGGACACGATCGAGGTGCCGCTCCATGACCTCGGCGAAGGCGCGCCGGTCGCCGTCAGCGATCCGAGCCACCAATCGATCGTCATCCCCGTCCTCGCCCATGACCGCATTGCTGGTCCGACGGCCTCGCTCCCCGGCCGACCTACTCGGACGACCAGGTCCCGCTGAAGGTCCTGGTCCCGCCGGCACGGTTGGTCCGCTCGGCCTCGACGCTGGTGCTGCCGTCGTCGTTGCGCGTGACCGTCCGAGTCCCCTGGCTGGCCGTACCGTCAGGATAGGTCGTGGAAGAGGATCTGGTCACGCTCTGGTTCTCGCGGTCGACGACGCGCTCGGAGGAACGCTCGAAGCTCCGCCCGTCCGGAGCGGTCCGGGTGACGTCCCGGGTCGCCGTGCCGCCGCCGCGAGTCACCGACTTCTCGACGCTGCCGCCGCGCGGCCCCTCGCGGGTCACCTTGCGGCTGCCGGCCTCGACGGCCGTGGCGAAGAGCGTCAGGACCAGCCCGGCGGTGAGCAGGAAAACGCCGGCCTTGCTCATGGTCTTCATGACGGAATCTCCTCTGGTTTCGCCGAAAGGCCGAAGGGGTCAGCGGCGCTTGCGCAGCTGCTCCCGGAACTGGGTCATCTCCGCCTCGGTCAGCCGGCCGTCGCCGTCGGCGTCGGCGCGCTGGAAGATCACCGGCTCGGTCTCCAGGAACTCGTCCCTGGAGACCTGGCCGTCGCCGTCGGCGTCCGCGCGCTCGAAGAGCGTTTGCCGGCCGCCGGTGAGGCGCTCGCGGAAACGCGCCTTGGCCTCTTCGGACTCGGCCTTGGTGACGAAGCCGTCGCCGTCCGCGTCCAGCTTGCCGAACATCTCGGCGCGCAGTTCCTGGACCTCGGCCGCCTCGACCACGCCGTCGCCGTTGCGGTCCATGCGCTCGAAGGCGCGCGCGGCGCCCTGCGCCAGGGCGGCGGTGGAAGCCGTGGATGCGACCAGAAGACCGGCCAGAACCATGAGGATCGGGGATTTAGGCATGGTTTCCTCCAAATTTGGGGGCTTGAAGGGCGGCCAGCCCGACCGGCCGCATCCACCCCTTTCAACCCGCCGGGGCGGAGAACCCTGCGAATTTTCTTATCCCGTTGATTCAGATGGGCGAAGGAGACGGAGCAGCGGACGGATCAGCGTCCGAGGACGAGGTGCGCGGCCCCCGCGACCACCTGCCGGGTGGCGGCGTCGATGGTCATGAGGTCTTCACCGATCACCAGCGGCCCGCCGAAGTCGGCTGCGACCTCGTCCAGCAGGGCCTGGCGGTCGCAGCCCGGCGGGACGAAGTGGGTCAGTACCAGGCAGCCGACCCCGGCCTCGGCGGCGATCTTGCCGACCTGGTCGGACAGGGTGTGGTAGCTGGCGACGTTGGCCAGGGTCTCGGCGCTGCGGACCCCTTCGATCACCGGCATCTCGTGGTGGACCATGACCTCGTGGACCAGGACCTCGGCGCCGCGGGCAGCCGCGATCAGGGCCTCGCAGCGCCGGGTGTCACCGGAGAGGACGACCCTCGGGGCCCGGCCGACGGCCGGGGCGAAGACGAAGCCGAAGGCCTGCTTGACCGGCTGGTGCTCGACCTCGACCACCTGCACGGTGAAGCCGCCGACCTCCAGGCGCTGGCCGTCCTCGATCTCGGTCACCTCGACCTCCAGCGCGGCGGTCGACGGCCGGGCCTCGTGGGCGATGCGCTGCTCCAGCTCCGGCCGCCAGAGGGCCATCAGGCCCTCGACGTAGGCCCGGGTGCCGCGCGGCCCGAAGACCCGCTGCGGCCGGTCGCGGCCCTGGTGCCAG
>JANQGU010000306.1 GCA_028282935.1 Kiloniellales bacterium | reverse complement strand
CACCGAGCCCGGGCACCTTCTTGAAGCAGCGCTCCGTGAAGCTGCCCGGGCTCGGTGCCCGCTCGGTCCTGCTCGGCAACGCCGGACTCTTTGCGCTGGGTGCGCTGCCGGCGGGCGGCGGCGTTGCCGAGCTCACGCGTCTCAAGGGCAAGCTGCGCTATCCCAGCGCGCGCAAACAGATCGCGAAGGTGCTGCAGGCTGCCGCGGAGCGGGCCGGCAAGACCGCCGAAGAGCTCGAGGAAATGGCGGTGCCGGACTTCGGGCTCGACGCCAAGGGCTGTCGCGTGGAGGTGCTGGGCGAATTCCAGGCGGTCATCGCCATCGCCGGCTCCGACCAGGTCACGCTCGCCTGGCGCGGACCGGACGGCAAGGAGCGCAAGACCGTCCCGGCGGCGGTCAAGCGCGACCATCCCGACGAGCTCAAGGCCGTCAAGCGCCTCGCCAAGGAGATCAAGGAAGCCCTGGGCGGCCAGAGCAGCCGCCTCGAGCGGCTGTTCCTGGCAGAGCGACGCTGGCCGCTGGCGGAGTGGCGCCGGCTCTATCTGGAGCATCCGCTGCTCTCCGAGCTTTGCCGGCGGCTCATCTGGCGCTTCGGCGACGGCGAGAAGACCGTCGGTGGCCTGGCGGAAGGCGACCGGATCACCGACCACAGCGGCGCCGCGCTGGAGGGCCTGGACGACGCGACCCCGGTCGCGCTTTGGCATCCCATCGGCGAGCCGACCGAGCGGGTCCTGGCCTGGCGGCGGCGGCTGGCGGATCTGTCCATCACCCAGCCCTTTAAGCAGGTCCACCGCGAGGTCTACGTGCTGACCGACGCGGAGCGGCAGACCGAGGTCTACTCCAACCGCTTCGCCGCCCACATCCTCAAGCAGCACCAGTTCCACGCGCTCTGCCAGCAGCGCGGCTGGCGCTACGATCTCCAGGGGCAATGGGATTCCTACAACATCGCCGAGCGCGCCCTGGAGCCGCACGGCCTTTCGGCCCAGTTCTGGGTCCAGCCGACCAGCGACGACGTCACCGGCGCCGGCGTCTTCCTCTACCTCTCGAGCGACCAGGTGCGTTTCGTCCGTCCCAACACCGCGCCCGTCGCGCTCGCCGAGGTTCCGCCCCTGGTCTTCTCGGAGCTGATGCGCGAGGTCGACCTCTTCGTCGGCGTGTCCAGCGTGGGCAACGATCCCGGCTGGGCGGACGGCGGGATCGAGGGCCACGGGGCCTATTGGCAGAGCTACAGCTTCGGCGAGCTGTCGATGGCGGCCAAGACCCGCCGTGACGTGCTCGCCGCCGTCGTGCCGAAGCTCAAGATCGCCGAGCTTTGCGCCCTCGACGACCGCTACCTGAAGGTGCGTGGCAGGCGGCGCAGCTACAAGATCCACCTGGGCTCGGCGAACATCCTGATGGAGCCCAACGACCAGTATCTCTGCATCGTGCGGGGCTGGGACAAGTCGGCTTCGGGCCAGAAGATCCGCCTGCCCTTCGAGGGCGACGGCATGCTCTCGATCATCCTCTCCAAGGCTTTCCTGCTCGCCGAGGACGACAAGATCACCGATCCGACGATCCTCGCGCAGATCGGCCGCTGAGGGGCCGCCCGCTGTCCCGGGAGCCGAGCCGCATGGTTTTCAGCAAGCTCTTTGAAGCCTCCGGCCAGGGGAAGGCCGCGCGCCGGTCTGAGGCCCGCGATTCTGAAGTGGTGCCGCTCCTCGCGGCCTACCTCGAGGAGGCCCTGGCCCAGGAGCGGGTCTGGTCCTCCAGCGATCTCAAGATCCAGAACCTGGAGGCCGGCCGGCAGATCCTGGAGGCCGACCCGGCGCAGCGGATCGCTATCGTGCATGAGGCCGTCGCACAGATGCAGGAGATCTCCCACCGGCTCCGGGAGCTGCAGAGCCGCGGCGTGGAGGAGTGGAACGCCCGCTTCAACAAGGAAGGCCTACCGCTCACCAATCGGCACGAGCGGCTCGGTTGGCTCCTGTCGCGCTTGCTGCGCAAACGCCTGCCCTTTGGCCAGTCGGACCTGGTCGGCCTCCTGCGCGCCTTTGCGTCGGCCGGTGACGGTCATCCCTGGTATTGGCCGGCGGCCGGCCTGCTCAAGGCTGTCGAGACCTTCGTGGAGAAAAAGGGCCTGGAGCCCGAGCTACGTGCGGCCCTAGACGGCCTGCGCAGGAGCGAGACCGCCAGGTACCTGGACGACAGCGTTCTTCGACGGATCGATCGGCAGCTCGCCAGCGGCGGGCGCAAGCTGATTCTCGACAACACGCCTTTCGGCCTCGGCGTGGTCGGCTGGGTCACGGGCCTGGGACAACCCGAGCGGGACGCCTGGACCGCCTTGGTCGGCCACGCGCGGGAGGCGGACGGCAAGGCGAAGCCCAGCGCCAAGTGGTTGAAGGCGGCGGCCGGTCATGTCGAGGCGGTCGGGGCGGCGGTCCTTTCAGAGCGACTCGCCGCCTGGCTCGGCGCGTTCCGGCCCGGTCCGCAGAATCCGGCGCCCAGCAGCGGCTTCCTCAAGGGTCTGATCTGGATCGGGTCCACCCTCGGGGACGACGGCCTGGCGCCGCTGATCGGGCGCTTCTGCGAGGCCTGCTACAAGAAGGTGCCGGGGGTCGGGCCCGCCAACATCGGGCTCGGCAACGCCTGCATCCATGCCCTCGGCGCCATGGCCGGCGAGCGCGGCGCGGCGGAACTGGTGCGCCTGCGCAGCCGGATCAAGTTCAACCAGGGCCGCAAGCAGCTCGACAAGGCGGCGCAGGCCGCGGCCGAGCGGGCCGGGCTGTCGGTCCAGGACCTGGAGGAGATGGCGCTGCCGGACTTCGGTCTGGACCCGCAGGGTTGCCTGCGCGAGACCCTCGGCGACTGCACCGCCGAGATCCGCATCGCCGGCTCGAACGACGTCGCCTTGGGCTGGACCGGCGCCGACGGCAAGCCGCGCAAGTCGGTGCCGGCGGCGGTCAAGGCCAATCACGCAGAAGCGCTGAAGGACCTTCGCAGCCGGGTGAAGGAAATCAAAGGGCTGCTCTCCGGCCAGCGCTGGCGCCTGGAGAGCCTCTACCTGCAGGACCGTCGCTGGCCGCTGGCCACCTGGCGCGCGCGCTACCTCGAGCATCCCCTGGTGGCGAACCTGAGCCGGCGGCTGATCTGGCGCTTCGCCGAGGGCGCGGAGGTCCTGGCCGCCGTCCCGGTCGGGGAGGGGCTGGTTGGCGTGGACGGCCGGGCCATCGACTGGCCCGGCGCCGCCGCCGAGGTGTCGCTCTGGCATCCCCTGGGGACGGCGGCGGAGCAGGTGCTGGCCTGGCGCAACCGGCTGGCCGAGCTGGACATCATGCAGCCCTTCAAGCAGGCCCATCGGGAGATCTACCTCCTGACCGACGCCGAGCGGAGGACCGACATCTACTCCAACCGCTTCGCCGCCCACATCCTCAAGCAGCACCAGCTCAACGCGCTCTGCCAGGCCCGCGCCTGGCACTACGGACTGCGCGGCGCCTGGGATCAGCCCGAGAACGTGCCGACGCGGCTTCTGCCGCAGAGCCGCCTCAAGGCCGAGTTCTGGCTCGATCCGATCGAGGAGGACAGCTACACCGACGTCGGGGTCTACCTCTACGTCGGCACCGATCAGGTCCGGTTTCAGGACGAGCACGGCCAGGTGCTGCACTTGCGGGAGGTGCCGCCGCTCGTGTTCTCCGAGGTGATGCGCGACATCGATCTCTTCGTCGGTGTCGCCAGCGTCGCCAGCGATCCCAACTGGCAGGACGGCGGCCCCGAGGGGCGCCACCGCGACTACTGGTGGGAGCACAGCTTCGGCGATCTGACCGAGTCGGCGAAGACCCGCCATGCCGTGCTGTCCGGGCTGGTGCCGAAGCTGAAGATCGCCGATCGCTGCCAGCTCGACGACAAGTACCTCCAGGTGCGCGGCAGCAAGCGCAGCTACAAGATCCACCTGGGCTCCGGCAACATCCTGATGGAGCCCAACGGCCAGTACCTCTGCATCGTCAAGGGCTGGGACAAGGCGGCCGACAAGCAGAAGATCCGCCTGCCCTTCGAGGGCGACGGGATGCTCTCGATCATCCTCTCCAAGGCCTTCCTGCTGGCCGAGGACGACAAGATCACCGATCCCACCATCCTTTCCCAGATCGACCAGCCGGCCGGATAGGCCGAGGGCCGTGGCCCTCGGGGGGGTGTTAAGCGAGCGGAAACGAAAGCGCTCCAGGATGGGGCCGATCCCGAACGCCCCCGGCCCAAGCACTCCTGGAGCGGCCCCTCTTGCCCGATGGCGACAACGGACTGGTCTGTGCCTACGCCCTGGACGGCGAGGGCGGCGGGCGGCCCCTGGACTGGCCGGAGGTCGAGGCCTGGGCGGCCGCACCTGAGGGTGACGGTGATGCCGCCGGCCTGCAGTGGGTGCACCTCAGCCGCCGGGCCGAGGGCGCCAAGCGCTGGCTGGCCGAGAAGAGCGGGCTCGACCCGGTGGTCCAGGAGGCCCTGCTGGCCGAGGAGACCCGGCCGCACTGCGACCTGATCGGCGAGGGCGTGCTGCTGATCCTGCGCGGGGTCAACACCAACCCCGGCGCCGATCCCTCGGACATGGTCTCGATCCGGCTGTGGATCGAGGAGCAGCGGATCGTCTCCTCGCGCAACCGCAAGCTGATCGCCATCCAGAGCCTGGAGGACGCCATCGCCGCCGGCCGCGGCCCCGGATCGGCCAGCGACCTGATCTGCGACCTGGCCAAGGCCCTGGTCGAGCGCATGGACCCGCTGCTCGACGACCTGGACCGGGAGATCGACGCCCTGGAGGTGGTCGGCCTCAGGGCGGCCGGCAGTGACCATCGGGCCAAGCTGCAGAAGATCCGGCGCCGGCTGATCTCCCTCAAGCGCTATATCGCGCCCCAGCGCATGGCGCTGACCAAGCTGATCGACCTGCGCCTACCCTGGTTCGAGGCCCACGACCTGATCCGCCTGCGCGAGCTCGGCGAGCGGGTGATCCGCTACGTCGAGGACCTGGAGGCGCTGCGCGAGCGGGCCCAGGTGATGCAGGACGAGCTGACCAACCGGCTGTCCGAGCAGATGAACCGCAACATGTACCTGCTGACCATCGTCGCCAGCATCTTCCTGCCGCTGGGCTTCATCACCGGCCTCCTGGGGGTCAACGTCGGTGGCATCCCCGGCACCGAGGAGCCCCTTGGCTTCCTGATGCTCTGTGGCCTGCTGCTCTTCGTGGGTCTGCTGGAATACTGGATTTTCAAGCGCTTGAAGTGGATCTGAGCCGGATCTGGCCGGGGCGGCCGGACCGCGGCGCGGCTCAGGCTTCCGTAACTTCTTCTTGGTAAAAATCGACATCGTCACGGACAGAGGTCCTGACAGGTGGGGGGCATGACGCAAGAGACAGACAATCAGGAGCCTTGGCAGGAGCCCTGGCCGGGCGCAGCCGGCCCCGAAGCGGACACGCGGCGCATCTTCCTGAAGCGGGCCGGCGGCGTCTTCCTGCTGGCCGCGGGCGGCCTGGCCTGGCGCGCCTACGACACCGGCGTGTTCAGCGTCGGCCAGGGCGCGGCCTACGAGCCCTGGCAGACCTGGCGGGGCGAGGGCCCCAGCGAGGGCCCGCTGGCGCTGGTCCGCGCCGGGGTCCTGGCCGCCAGTGTCCACAACACCCAGCCCTGGCTGTTCCGGGTCGGCCCGGACTCCCTGGAGCTGCTGGCCGATCCCGGGCGCCACCTCGGGCCCATGGACCCCTTCCGGCGCGAGCAGCACGTCTCCCTGGGCTGCGCCCTGGAGAACATGGTCCTGGCCGCGGGCGCCCAGGGGCTCAAGCCCGAGGTCGAGTTCCTGCCCGGCAAGCTCGCCGAACCCCGGGCCGAGTTCCCCACCGTCGCCGCGCCCGAGGTGGTCGCCCGCCTGCGCTTCACGCCCAGCCGGCGCGACATTTCCGGGCTCTACGCGGTGATCTCGCGGCGCCACACCAACCGCGGTCCCTTCATGGCCGGGCGCGGCGTGCCGCGGGGAACCCTCTGGGCCTTCAACGACCTGGCCCGTGAGGACCAGTCCCTGCGCCTGGTGCTGCTCGAGGACGGGCCCCGGCGCGCGGCCTTCGACCGGCTGACGGTCGCGGCGACCGAGGCCGTGGTCGCCGACCCCGAGATGATCCAGGCCAGCAACGCCTGGTTCCGCCTGACCCCGCGGGAGATCGAGGAGCATCGCGACGGCCCGACGATCGACTCCTTCGGGCTGCCGCCGCTGTCCCTGGCTGCGGTCAAGATGCTGCCCAAGCCGGAACCGGAGAAGACCCATCGCCAGTGGGTCGCGGCGACCCGCGATGTCCAGCTCGCGACCGCGCCGCTGGTCGGCATCATCGCGGTGCGCGATCCCTACGAGCGCGCCACCGCCCTGCGCGCGGGCCTGTTCTGGCAGCGCCTTCAGCTCTGGGCGACCGCCCAGGGGCTCGCGATGCAGCCGATGAACCAGGTCGTCCAGGTGATCGACCGCGACCGCCAGCTGCGCCGCGACTCCGTCCTGGCGGCGGGCCTCGCCGAGATCCTCGGCGACGACCGCTGGCAGGCGACCCTCGCCTTCCGGGCCGGATATCCGACCGTGGCCGCCGTGCCCAGTCCGCGCCGCGGCATCGAGAGCCTGGTCCTGAAGGACGCGCCCGCGTCGTCGCTGCGCCAGGCCGATCAGATCGCCGAGCAGAGCGGTTTCGAGCCCGCGCCCGAGCTCGGCGCCGGGATCGCGATCGAGGACGGCCCCGCGCGGTAAATCGCCTCGTAGGCTCCCAGCTTTCCAAAAGTCACCGATCTATCGCAGGCTAAGGACTTGCACGCCCGGAGATTCTGCGCTTTTAACTAGGAAAGGGGCCATTCAGGGAAGCCGGGGGTTTGATGAAAATCGCGATCCCGAAGGAACGCCATCCGCAGGAGGCGCGTGTGGCGGCCTCGCCCGATACCGTCAAGGCCCTGGTCGGCCTGGGTGCGGCGGTCAGCGTCGAGAAGGGCGCGGGGCAGGGCGCGGCGATGACGGACGACGCCTACAAGAAGGCCGGCGCCAGCATCGCCAAGGACGAGAAGACGGCGCTCAACGGCGCCGACGTGGTGCTCAAGGTCCGGCGGCCGATGGCCGAGGGCGAGGCCAGCGACGAGTTCGCCCTGATGCGCAAGAGCGCCGTGGTCCTCGCGCTCTTCGATCCGATGCGCGACAAGGCCGGGGTCGAGGCGGCGGCCAAGGCGGGGACCACCGCCTTTTCCATGGAGCTGATCCCGCGCATCACCCGCGCGCAGTCGATGGACGTGCTGTCCTCGCAGGCCAACCTCGCCGGCTACAAGGCGGTCCTGGACGCGGCGGCCGAGTTCGGCCGCGCCTTTCCGATGATGATGACCGCGGCCGGCACCATCGCCCCGGCGCGCGCCCTGGTGATGGGCGCCGGCGTCGCCGGGCTGCAGGCCATCGCCACCGCGCGCCGCCTCGGCGCCATCGTCTCGGCGACCGACGTCCGGCCGGCGGCCAAGGAGCAGGTCGAGAGCCTGGGCGCCAGCTTCGTGGCCGTCGAGGACGAGGAGTTCAAGCAGGCCGAGACCGCCGGCGGCTACGCCAAGGAGATGAGCGACGCCTACAAGAAGAAGCAGGCCGAGCTGATCGCCGAGACCATCGCCAAGCAGGACGTCGTCATCACCACCGCGCTGATCCCCGGCCGGCCGGCGCCGAAGCTGATCGACGAGGCCATGGTCAAGTCGATGAAGCCGGGCTCGGTCATCGTCGACTTGGCGGTGGAGACCGGCGGCAACTGCGCGCTGTCCCAGGCCGGCAAGGTGGTCGTCAAGCACGGGGTCAAGATCGTCGGGCACAACAACGTGCCGGGCCGCCTGGCGGTCGACGCCAGCGCCCTCTACGCCAAGAACCTCCTGAACTTCCTCAAGCTCATCATCGATGCCGAGAGCGGCGAGCTGAAGATCGACTGGGAGGACGAGATCATCAAGGGCACCTGCATCACCCACGATGGCAAGGTCGTCCATCCACAGTTGGGCGGGGAGGCCGGCTGAGATGTCTGTCGACAGCTTCCAGGAGCAAGCCAAGGACGTCGCCGAGAAGGCGCAGGAGCTGATCGAGTCGGTCGAGGTCCTGGTCACAGAAGGCACCCAGATGGCCATGACCTCGGCGGCCGAGTACAGCGGGCCCTCGCCCCTGGTGATCGGCCTGACCGTCTTCGTCCTCGCCGTCTTCGTCGGCTATC
The DNA here is from genome assembly GCA_028282935.1 of Kiloniellales bacterium. Lineage (GTDB taxonomy): Bacteria > Pseudomonadota > Alphaproteobacteria > Kiloniellales > JAKSBE01 > JAKSBE01. The sequence goes on along the minus strand of JANQGU010000306.1, from coordinate 19,596 downwards.
ACGTGGTCTGGCGGGTCACCCCGGCATTGCATTCGCCCCTGATGGCGGTGACCAACGCCATCTCCTCGGTGATCATCGTCGGCGCCCTGATCGCCGCCGGGCCCGCAGGCCTCGGCTTCAGCGAGGTCATGGGCTTCCTGGCCGTGGTTCTGGCCTCGGTCAACATCTTCGGCGGCTTCATCGTCTCGCAGCGCATGCTGTCGATGTTCAAGAAGAAGAAATAGGGCGGAGACCGAACATGACCGCAGATCTCTCCGCCCTGGCCTACCTCGTCGCCTCCGTCTGCTTCATCCTGGCGCTGCGCGGCCTGTCGCATCCCGAGTCCAGCCGTGCCGGCAACATGTTCGGCATCGTCGGCATGGTCATCGCCATCGTGACCACGCTGCTGCTGCCCGGTGTCGTCACCTACTGGATGATCCTGCTCGGTATCGTCATCGGCGGCAGCATCGGCACCTTCATCGCCCTGCGCATCAACATGACCGCCCTGCCGCAGCTGGTCGCCGGCTTCCACAGCCTGGTCGGCCTGGCCGCGGTCCTCGTCGCCGCGGCGGCCTTCTACCAGCCGCAGGCCTACGGCATCGGCATGCCTGGGGACATCCACGTCAACAGCCTGATCGAGATGTCGATCGGCGCGGCCATCGGCGCCATCACCTTCACCGGCTCGATCATCGCCTTCGCCAAGCTGCAGGGCGTGATGAGCGGTGCGCCCATCACCTTCACCGGTCAGCATCCGCTCAACGCCATCCTCGGCGTCGTGACGGTGCTGCTGGTCGCCTGGTTCTGCGTCGACCAGCTGGGCATCACCTTCTGGATGATCGTCCTGCTGACCCTGGCGCTGGGGATCCTGATCATCATCCCGATCGGCGGCGCCGACATGCCGGTCGTGATCTCGATGCTCAACTCCTACTCGGGCTGGGCCGCCTGCGGCATCGGCTTCACGCTGGAGAACAACCTGCTGATCATCACCGGGGCCCTGGTCGGCTCCTCCGGTGCCATCCTCAGCTACATCATGTGCAAGGGGATGAACCGTTCCTTCTTCAACGTCATCCTCGGCGGCTTCGGCGCCGAGGGCGGGGCCGCGGTGGGGCAGGACCTGGGCGACAAGACGGTCAAGCCGGGCTCGGCCGACGACGCCGCCTTCATCATGAAGAACGCCGGCTCGGTCATGATCATCCCGGGCTACGGCATGGCCGTGGCCCAGGCCCAGCACGCCCTGCGCGAGATGGCCGACCTGCTGAAGAAGGAGGGGGTCGAGGTGCGCTACGCCATCCACCCGGTGGCGGGCCGCATGCCGGGGCACATGAACGTGCTGCTGGCCGAGGCCAACGTGCCCTACGACGAGGTCTTCGAGATGGACGAGATCAACCGCGACTTCGCCTCCACCGATGTCGCCTTCGTCATCGGCGCCAACGACATCACCAACCCGGCGGCCAAGAACGACCCGGCCTCGCCGATCTACGGCATGCCGATCCTCGAGGTCGACAAGTCCAAGACCGTGCTCTTCGTCAAGCGCTCGCTCAGCCCGGGCTACGCCGGCATCGACAACGGCCTGTTCTACGCCGACAACACCATGATGCTTTTCGACGACGCCAAGAAGATGTGCGAGCACATCGTCAAGGCGCTGGAAGCCTGAATCAAGCGCGGCCGCGCGCGGCCGCAGCGCTCTCCTTCGGTGAACCCTAGGCTTGGCTCCCCTCCCAAATGGGAGGGGACAGCGCGCCGGCGCCTTCGGCAGGCTCCTGTCAGGGCCGGGACCCGACCGGTCCCGGGTCCGGAGGGAGGCAAGAGTGAAGACCCCGCGCAACCTCGCACTGCTGCTCGCCATTCCGCTCCTCGGCCTGTCGGCCTGCCTGAAGGAGGTGGTCGACGTCAGCCAGCTCGGCCTCGGCAAGGACGGCGGCGTCTTCAGCCCCGGCGGGATTCTGAGCGGCGAGACCGAGTACGTCTTCGCCGAGGCAGGCGAGATCCCGCCGGAGATCCCGGCCCTGATGTCGGCGGTGATGCTGCGGCTGCGCGGCGAGCCCGCCGGCCGGGTCGCGCGTCTGCTGTCGGTCTCGGGCAGCGAGGCCATCCAGCCCGAGGCGGCCTTCCGCTATGGCGGCTTCGCCGTCCGCCGGGTCCTGATCGACGCCTTCGAGGAGGACGACGGCAGGCCTGGAGATCGCCGTCTCGCCGGCCGTCTCTACCTGGAAGACCCCATGGGACGCGCCGCCTCGCTCTCCCTGGATCTGGCCTACGGACTCCGCGGCGAGAGGCTGCGGATCGACGAGGCCTCCTGGGCGCCGGCGCTGTCGCAGGCGCCCCGCACGGTCATGTACGTGGTGCCCCGGCAGGCCATCGAGCGGGCGCTCGAAGGCATCGACAAGAGTTATCAGGAGCTCTACGCCCTGGTGGTCGACAGGGCGCTTCCGATGGCGACCCCGGCGGCGCCTCCTGAAGGCCCCCGGGACTATCTGCTTTTCGTCTTCTTCCAAGATCGCCTGGCGCCGAAGGCCGAGCTGGACCTGCGGATCGGCAGGGCGCCCAAGCAGCGGGGCGGCTATTCGGGGGCGTCCTCGCTGATCGTCTTCCCGGAAGGCTGGGCGGTCGGCGTCATCGCGGGCCGCTTCCGCCTCTCCGAGGAAGATCCCTATTGGGTCAAGGTCTTCTACAAGCCGAAAGCCTACGAGCGGTTCGACCTTATCGGCCTGTTCTCGACCGCGCCGGGCGCCCGGCCCGCCAGCTAGTCATGACGGCTCCAGGGACAGGTGGCGCGAGATGTCGAAAGGAGGCAGGACCATGAAGAGGCGAGCGGGCCGGAGGACCCGCCTCCGCTGCGCGGCGGCCTTGGCGGCCCTGATCCTTGGCCTCGGCGGGCAGGTCGCCTCGGCGACCGAGGGCGGCAGCGGCGGCAACGGCAGCAGCGGCAACGGCAGCAGCGGCCAGGAAGGCGGCAAGAACGGCCAGACCCGTGAACAGGGGACCTACTACGAGAGCGGCGAAGCCGACAGGCCGCCGGCGGGTTTCACCAACCTCGCCCGCGCCCTCTCGGCCTTCCAGGGCTATTCGCTCTTCCTGAGCCCGGAGGAAGCGACGGCCCGGTTCCTCATGGATCTCACCTACGGCCCCCTGATCGAGCTCTTCACGGCGCTCAGCTTTCAGCAGCACTTCGGTCCGCCGCAAGAGGCCCCCGGTACCGGTCTGGCCGCGCCCCAGGAGACCGAGACGCCGGCTTCCGGGACTTCGGGCTTCGTCCAGCTCGGCAAGGGCCTTTCGATCGTGGAGCGCATCCAGATCAGCGAGAAGCTCGCCGGAGTCCTGGGCCGCAAGGATGCCTTGATCACCGAAGAGGAAGGGGGCCTGCCGTACTGGATCTTCGAGGAGGATTGCGGCGGAGGCGCGCAGGCGGCGGGCGCGAGCGAGCCTGAGCCGCCGCGCATCATCTGGGAGTCCGAGACGCCGGCCGCGGACTCCGACCGAGATGGGGCCCAAGATGCGGCCAAGGGCGAGTCTGCCGCCGATGACTGCGAGGACCAATCGGGTCGGGATATGGAGCGTCGCGCCCTCGACTTCCTCGACGACAACTACTTCTGGCTCCAGGAGAAGTTCGGCGCGAAGGACAGGAAATCCAGGGAACGGAAGGCGAAGGTGGTTCAGGACAAGTTGTTCGACGAACTCAAGAAGGCATGGCGGCGGTCCCAGTAGGTCGCTTGTCCTTCGGGCGGCTGGTTCGGCGCTGTCGGGGCGGCTCCGACTTCCTCGCCTGTCCCAGGTTCGGCGCCGCCTTTACCAGGTTATCCCTGCCCTGACGTTGGTCCTCCTCCTATGTTATCCTTCGCCGGCGGGGTGAGCCCGAGGCCTCGGCTTCGGGCACTGGCGCATCGGTCCGGCTGCGGGGGGAGCCATGGCCAGGCTGAACAGGGCCAGGCTGAACAGGGCCAGGCTGAACAGAGATCGGGCCTTGCTCGATCTCGTCGGCGACATCTACGCGGCTATCGACCGGCCGGCGCTTTGGGACAGGGCGCTGAAAGGCTACGCCTCCTTGATGGCCGCCGATGCCGTCGCCTTTCTGGTCGCGGACTACGACGAAGGCCGCGTCGGGAGCTTCTTCGCCCACAACATACCGGACGGCCATATCAGGGACTACGAGGACTACTACAACAAGAAGGATGTCTGGACCCTCAAGGCCTACCGGAACCGCTGGCCGGCCGGCGAAGCGCAGCTCACCCAGGAGTTCTTCCCTGAGGACGAGCTGGAGCGGACGGAGTTCTACAACGACTTCCTGCGCCCCGCCGGTTTCTATCGGGCCTGCGGGGCCTTCCTGACCTACGACAAGGGCGCCTCCTCCGTGCTGACCGCCCTGAGGTCGCCACGGGCGGGCCTCTACGACCCGCAGGAGCTTCAGCTTGCGCTGCGCGTCACCCCGCACTTCCAGAGGGCGGTCCAGCTTCACCGGGCGCTCTACGATGTCCGCCAGGCCGGCGCCGCGGCGATGGAGGTCCTCGACCGCCTCCTCCTGGGCGTCCTCTTCCTCGACGGGCGGGGGCGGGTGGTCGACGCGAACCGGGCCGCGCGGCGGATCCTGGAGCGTGGCGACGGCCTGACCGCCGACCGCCAGGGGATCTGCCGGGCGGCCTTGGGCGCGGAGACGCCGGAGCTGCAGCGGCTCGTGCAGAGCGCGGTGGCGACCGGGGAGGGGCGGGGGACCGGCGCCGGCGGCGTGATGCGCCTGACCCGGAGCTCGGGCGCGCGGCCCTTCGGCCTGCTCGTCTCGCCGATCGGTGACGGATGCTTCGACCTGGGCGCGCGGCGGGCGGCCGCGGTGATCCTGGTCTTCGACCCGGAGCGGCGCCCCGAGGTGCCCAGGGCCGCCCTGGCCCGGCTCTACCGCCTGACCGGCCGGGAGGCCGACGTGACCAGGGCCCTGGTCGCCGGGTTCTCGCTCAAGGAAGCGGCCGAGCGCCTGGAGATCTCCGAGGGCACGGCACGGGTCTACCTGAAGCAGGTGTTCCAGAAGACCTCGACCAGGCGGCAGAGCGAGCTGATGCGCCTGATCCTGCTGGGGCCGGCAGGCCTCGGCTGATTCCCGGGACCGGGCACGGCAAACGCCGCCCACGCAAGGCGGGCAGCGGGACCTGATCGACTAGGCTACGGAAGAGGGGACGGCCGTCCTGCCGTCCGGCGGGCGCAGGAGCTAGAAGCCCTCGCGCTCCATGCGCTTGCGCAGCAGCTTGCGATAGCGGCGCACCGCCTCGGCCTGCTCGCGCTTGCGGCGCTCCGAGGGCTTCTCGTAGGAGCGGCGCAGCTTCATCTCACGGAAGATGCCCTCGCGCTGCATCTTCTTCTTCAGCGCGCGGAGGGCCTGATCGACGTTGTTGTCGCGAACATGTACGTGCACGGTCCTGCAAGTCTCCTTCGGGACCTCGGGTTGACCAAATCTTGCCTGGCTGGCGGCTTATCGTCCCGGCGAGCGGACACAAAACAAGGTCCGCGGCGGCCGGACCGCGCCGGGGCCGGTTAGGTAGCACAGCCGCCGGGGCTTGGGAAGGCGAATCTTTGGCGGGTTTCCGGGCGCTGTGGCGGCTTTACCTGGGCCTCCGGGCTGCTCATATTGGGCCTATGGCCATTCTCAAGATCGCCCGCATGGGGCATCCCGTGCTCAGCCGCCCGGCCGCGCCCGTGGAGGACCCCAGGGCGCCCGCGATCCGCCAGCTGGTCGCCGACATGATCGAGACCATGGAGGACGCCCCCGGCACCGGCCTGGCCGCGCCCCAGGTCCACGTGCCCCTGCGGCTGGTGATCTTCAAGGTCGAGGGCGCGCGGGCCGGCCGCGAGGACGGATCCGGGGCCGAGGGGGCGGGAAACGGCGCGGTGCCGCTGACCGTGCTGATCAACCCCGAGATCGAGCCGCTGGGCGAGGACCAGGCCCTGGGCTGGGAGGCCTGCCTCTCGGTGCCGGAGCTGGCCGGAGAGGTGCCCCGCTATACGGCGATCCGCTATCGCGGCCTGGATCCGGAGGGCCGGACGGTCGAGCGCGAGGCGCGGGGCTTCCATGCCCGCGTGGTGCAGCACGAATGCGACCACCTGGACGGCATCCTCTATCCCCAGCGCATGCTCGACCTCAAGAAGCTGGTCTTCGCCTCGGAACTGCGCCACCTGGGCGCTGCCGAGGCCGCCGACTGAGCCCGCGGGAAGGAAAGCGGAGATGGATATCGAGACGACCCGGCGCCGGCTTCTGGAAGCGACGCTGAACCACGTGCCCTTCGACGGCTGGACCGCGACGGCGCTGAAGCGGGCGGCGGAGGATCTCGGCCTCGACGGCGCGGCGGCGGTCAACGCCTTTCCCGGCGGCACGAGCGACCTGATCGCCTTCCACAGCGCCGAGGCCGACCGGCGGATGCTGGACGCGCTGCCGCCCCTGGACCTGCCGGCCATGCGAATCCGCGACCGCATCGCCGCCGTGGTCCGCCTGCGCCTGGAGCAGAACGCCGAGCACCGCGAGGCGATCCGGCGCGCCCTGGCCTATCTGGCGTTGCCGCAGAACGGCCCCTTGGCCCTCAAGTGCCTCTACCGCACGGTCGATGCCATGTGGTACGCGGCGGGCGACACCTCGACGGACTACAACTTCTACACCAAACGGCTGCTGCTATCCGGGGTCTACAGCTCGACCCTGCTGTTTTGGCTGAACGACGACTCCGAGGGCTCGGCCGAGACCTGGGCCTTCCTGTCGCGGCGAATCGACGAGGTGCTGAAGGTCGGCGGCAACCTGGGCAAGGGGGTGAAGACGCTGCTCGATCTCCCCGACCGCCTGTTCCGCTTCCGTCCCGGGAGCATGCGGCGCTAAACCGGTAGATCGCCAGCCGGGTCCGCCCTCCGGCGCCGGAAGAGGTCTTGACCTCTCGGCGAAGACCGGCCAGTTCTGTCGAAGCATTGCCCCCGAAAAGTCGTTGTAAAACTTCATTTCTTTTACCCTTCCAAGTTGAAAATTCTGTACCCCGAAAGTCCGGTGTGCTCTAAGCTAGGGGCTATGGAAGGGGGCCCTTGGCGCTTGAATCCAAACGCCAACATAAGTCACGACGCTTCGCCGATAGCGGATCCTGCCACCAGAGAAGTGGCCGAAAGAGTCATCGCCTATCTGGCAGAGGGCGGCGCAGGCGGCCGCCTTGCCGAGACCCTGGGGCTGGACGTCAGGGGTCTGGCGCTGGTTCTGGAGCCCCCCGAGCGGGAGCTGCCTTTCGAGGAGCTGCGGGCGGTGCTCCGCTACTGGCGGGACCTCCCGCGCAGCGGCGGGATTCCGGACGTCCTCAAGGTCGAGCCGGACCGGTTGCTGCTCGCCTTGGGCTACATCATGCTGCTCGACGTCGGCGAGGGCGAGGATGACTTTCGCTACGCCCTCTACGGCAGCAAGATCGCCGAGGTCGCCGGCTTCGACATGACCGGGAAGAGCATCTGGGATATCCCGACGACCTCGCCCATCCAGGTCTTCTTCGCCGCCTGCTACATGGCGGCGCGCCGGTTGAAACGGCCGATCTACAGCGTGCACGAGGCGCCGCCCGCGATCACGGTCAGCCACTGGCACCGCCTGATCCTGCCCCTGGGCAAGAACGGCGAGGTCCGGCGCTTCCTGGTCTGCAACGTCCCGATCAGCGAGGGCAAGCCGCGTTAGCGTTGCTGCGCGTGCCCGGCCGGACCGCGGCGTCAGCCCTCGTTGCGCGGCGCCAGCCGGGTGACGTGGCCCATCTTGCGGCCGGGCCGGGCCTCGGTCTTGCCGTAGAGGTGCAGCTTCTGGTTCCGGTCGCCGAGCTGCGCGCGCCAGGCCTCGGCGTCCTCGCCCAGCAGGTTGCGCATGACGGCGTCCGAGTGGCGCTCGGTGGCGCCCAGGGGCAGGCCCATCACCGCCCGGACGACCTGCTCGAACTGCGAGGTGACGCAGGCGTCGAGGGTCCAGTGGCCCGAGTTGTGCGGCCGCGGCGCCAGCTCGTTGACCAGGACCTCGCCCTCCCCGGTGACGAACATCTCCACGGCCAGCAGGCCGACCAGGTCGATCGCCTCGGCGAGACGCCGGGCGGTGGCCTCGGCCTTCTCGGCGATCTGCGGAGTGACCCGCGCCGGCGCGATGGTGGTGCGCAGGATGTGGCCCTCGTGCTGGTTCTCGACCGGCGGGTAGTCGGCCATCTCGCCGTCCAGGCCGCGGGCCACGATCACCGAAAGCTCCAGCTTGAAGTCGACGAAGGCCTCCAGGATGCCCCGCGCCTCGGGGTTGCCGCCGGCCATCTCGGCCCAGGCCGCGGCCGGATCGCTATCGGCCTCCAGGCGCACCTGGCCCTTGCCGTCGTAGCCCAGCCGGGTGGTCTTGAGCACCGCCGGGGTGCCGAAGTCGCGCAGGTGGCGGGCCAGGGCCTCGGGTCCGTCGATGGCGGCGTAGCGCGCCGTCGCGACCCCCTGGTCGCCGCAGAAGTCCTTCTCCCGCAGGCGGTCCTGGCAGATCGCCAGGACCTCGGCGCCGGGCCGCACGGCGACCGAGCGGGCCAGGACCTCGACGGTCGGCAGCGGGATGTTCTCGAACTCGAAGGTGACGACGTCGACCGCCTGCGCGAAGGCGGAGAGCGCGGCCTCGTCGTCGTAGGCCGCCCGGGTGAAGAGCGGGGTGACCTGGCTGGCCGGGCAGTCCGCCTCCGGACAGTAGACGTGGCTGCGGTAGCCGAGGCCCGCCGCCGCCAGGGCGGTCATGCGGCCCAGCTGGCCGCCGCCGAGGATGCCCAGGGTCGCGCCGGGCGCCAGCGCTGCGGGGCTCTGCGCGTTCATGGCCGGGTCCTCAGGCATCGTCGACCGGGGTCTCGGCGATTCCCGCGCTCTGCCGGGACCGCCAGGCGTCGAGCGCCTCGGCCACCTTGGGGTCGGACAGGGCGATCACGGCCGCGGCCAGCAGGGCGGCGTTGATCGCTCCGGCCTTGCCAATCGCCAGGGTGCCGACCGGGATCCCGCCCGGCATCTGGACGATGGACAGCAGGCTGTCCATGCCCTTCAGGGCCTGGCTCTCGACCGGAACCCCGAAGACCGGCAGCGGCGTCAGCGAGGCGACCATCCCCGGCAGGTGGGCGGCGCCGCCGGCGCCGGCGATGATCACCTTCAGGCCCCGGTCCCGGGCCGCGGTCGCGTAGTCGACCATCCGCTTCGGGGTGCGATGGGCGGAGACGATCCGCGCCTCCCGGGACACGCCGAGGGCGTCCAGCGTCTCCGCAGCGTGGCGCAGCGTGGCCCAGTCCGACTGGCTGCCCATGATGATTCCCACCGCCGCTTGGCCGTCCGACATTCACCCCTCGCATTCCGTGTTTCGGGCCGTGTTCCGGGCCGTGTTCCGGGCCCGCTCGCCGGGCCGGCCGCATTATTGGGAATCGCCGGGTGGGTGGCAAGCCGGGCGGCGACCACCCGGGAGGAGGGTGCCGGCGCCGCCGCGGTTTATCGTTTGCCAAGCCGAGTCCCCCCGGTTCATAGTCCGGCCCAGAGGTACCTAGATCTGGTGGGCAATGCGGGTACGCGATACCTCGTCTTCCCGGGGCATTCCCGGCGCCACGGCCGGCAAGGGCCGCGCGGCCAAGCCGGCCGGCGACGGGCCGGAGCCGGCTGCCGCGACCCAGGACGTCGCGACCCTGGCCGGCATCCCCGAGGCCGAGCTGACGCCCAAGGTGCGCGGGGCCATCGACCGCCTGTTGTCCGACGTGGCGCATCTGCGCGAGGAGCTGGAGCTCGCGAAGCGGCGGATCCAGCACCTGGAGGACTTGGCCGACCAGGACGTTCTGGTCCCGGTCGCCAACCGGCGCGCCTTCGTGCGCGAGCTCAGCCGCCTGATGGCCTTCGCCGAGCGCTACGGCATCCAGGGCAGCGTGCTCTATTTCGACGTCAACGGCATGAAGGAAATCAACGACAGCCTCGGCCACAGCGCCGGCGACGCGGCGCTGCGCCACGTCGCCGAGGTTCTGCTCGGCAACGTCCGGGCCTCCGACATGGTCGGGCGGCTCGGCGGCGACGAGTTCGGCGTGATCCTGTCGCAGTCCGATCAGGACGCGGCCCGCGCCAAGGCGGAGCGCCTGGCCCAGGCGATCCTGTCCCGGCCCCTGGAATGGGAAGGCCGCCGGTTGGACATCGAGATTTCCTTCGGGACCTACAGCTTCGCCGGCGGCGAAAGCGTCGACGATGCCCTGGCGGCGGCCGATCACGCGATGTATCGGCACAAGAAGACCCGCGGCGGCGGCTGACCGCCTGCCTGGCGTCGCCGCCAACCTTGAGGCGCTGAAGGCGCCGCCGAACTCAGGCGATGATGTCGGGCAGAAGCCGGCTTTCCAACTGCAGGATCTGGTCCTTCAGCATGAGCTTCCGCTTCTTCAGACGCTTGACCTGAATCTGGTCGAAAGGCGCCTCTTCCGAAATCCTGGCAATGACGTCGTCGAGGTCGCGGTGCTCACTCTTGAGCTGGCTCAGCCTCTCTCTGATCAACTCGATCTCGCGCTCTTCCATGCTTGCCGTGTACCAAATCACCCCCCTGGGCGGCACGGCCGACCGGGAGTCGCAGTCTAGCGTTTTCCGGCCCGCGAGTGGAGTCTTCGGGTGGTGGTTGAACCGGCTGCGGCTTTGCCCGAGACTGCCAGCCGCACAAAGTGGTTAAGGATGGCAGATGGCAGAGGCGAAGCGGATCGGACTCCTGACCAGCGGCGGCGACTGCGCCGGGCTCAACGCGGTCATCCGGGCGGTGGTCGAGCGCGCGGTCGGCGGCTACGGCTGGCAGGTCGTCGGCATACGCAACGGCACCGACGGGCTGCTGACGCGTCCGGTCGCGGCCGAAGTGCTGGAGCTCTCGGACTTCACCGGCGAAATCTTCCGCCGGGCCGGGACGATCCTCGGCACCACCAACAAGGGCGATCCCTTCGACTACGAGCAGCCCGACGGCAGCCGGCTCGACCTCAGCGACAGGATCCTCGAAGGCCTGGCGCAGCTCGAGCTCGATGCCCTGATCGGCGTCGGCGGCGACGGCAGCCTGCAGATCCTGCGCCGGCTCGCGCTCAAGGGCGGCATCAACCTGGTCGGCATCCCCAAGACCATCGACAACGACGTCGGCGCGACCGAGATCTCGATCGGCCATTGGAGCGCGGTCCACGTCGCGACCCAGGCGCTGGACCACCTGCAGCCGACCGCGGCCAGCCATTCCCGGGTCATGGTGCTCGAGGTCATGGGCCGCGACGCCGGGCACATCGCCCTGACCGCGGGCATCGCCGGCGGCGCCGACGTGATCCTGATCCCCGAGCTGCCCTATCGGATCGAGCGGATCGCCGCGAAGATCGAGGACCTCAAGGCCCAGGGCCGCAACTTCGCCCTGGTGGTGGTCGCCGAGGCGGTCAAGACCGAGGACGGCGAAGCGGTGCGCACCCTGCAGGCCGGCGGCAAGCAGACCTATGGCGGCGTCGGCCACTACATCGGCCAGCGCATCGGCGAGGCGACCGGCGCGGAAACCCGGGTCACCGTCCTGGGCCACCTGCAGCGCGGCGGCCCGCCGACCGCCCGCGACCGCCTGATGGCCTCGGTCTTCGGGGTCCACGCCGTCGACCTGATCGCCGCCGGCCGCTTCGACCGCATGGTGGGCTGGCGGAACCGCGAGGCGATCGACGTTCCTCTGGCGGAGGCGGTGGTCCGCTACCAGGCGGTGGAGCCCGAGGGCGCGCTGGTCCAGACCGCGCGCGGCCTGGGGATCTCCTTGGGGGACTAGCGCGATGGGCGCCGCGCCGGCCAATCCTTTCTGGGACTTCTCGCTAGCGGTCTATCAGCGCCGCAACGTCGCTGGCCCCTGCATGGCGCTGCAGGATCGGCTGCAGCTCGACGTCAACATGCTGCTGTTCTGCTGCTGGACCGGTCAAAGAGGGCACCAGTTGAGCGAGCAGCAGGTCCGCGAGGCCCTGGCCGCGATCGACGTCTGGCAGGGCCAGGTGGTGGCGCCCCTGCGCCGCCTGCGCCGGCTCCTGAAGGCCAGCCTGGACCTGGCCCCGGAGCGGCGCCAGGTCTTCCGGGACAAGCTGAAGGATCTGGAGCTGGACGCCGAGCGGGTCGAGCAGGACATCCTGATCGAGACCGTGCCCCTGACGCCGGGCGCGACCAGCGGCGCCGAGGTGGCCGCGCTCAACCTCTCGACCTACCTGCTGGTCAAGGGCGTCGACCTGGGCGAAGGCGACCTCGCCCAGCTCGGCACGCTGCTCGACACGATCTTTCCCAACGAGACCGCCGGGGCCTGATCGGCGGAGACCGGGCCGGCGCCGCCTTCCGGGCTTGGCTAGGCCGGCGGTCGCCGCGCCGCGGGCATAATCTCTTGAATTGTATGCTTAAAGTTTTCGCAACTCTCCGGGGAGAGCATCGAAGGTCGGGGTTCTTGGGGATGGTTGCAAAGGGGGGCGCATCGTGGCGGGCGGCGCTGGTTTCGCGGCACGGGTTCTGTTCTGCGCAGCGATCGCCGGAACCACCGTGGGCTGCCCGGCGGAGGACCGCAAGGACGCGACAGAGCGGCCCGAGGACAAGCTGAGCATCATCGCCGCGCTCCAGGCCGGCGAGTTCGACCGCCTGGAAGCCTGGTATCGGCCCGCCGCGGGCGGATCGCCCGACCGCCTGACCGGCTTCTTCGCCTTTCGCCACTCCGAGCCGCGAAACCTCGAGCAGTTGACGGCCTGGGTCGGGCGCAAGCCGGAGTCCTTCGTCGCGCGGCTGGCGCGGGGCGTACACTACCGGCATCTCGGGGTCCTGAGCCGCAGCCACCGGGGCTTCGAGGAGATGCGCGCCTACTACGGCCTGGCGATCGACGACCTCTCCACGGCGCTCAGGATGGAGCCAGGGATCGAGATCGCCTACGCCTATCTCCTGAGCATGGCCCAGCACCTGGGCAACCGGAACGAAGCGGCCGAGATCCGCCGGATCGGCCTGGAAGCCGTGCCGGACGCGCCCCTGATCCACGCGACCTATCTGCAGGCGCTGGATCCGGCGAACGGCGGCGGCTCGCAGGCCGAGTTCGAGGCCTACCTGGACGGCCTGCGGGCCCTCCACGGCGAGGATCCGCGCTTCGCCTTCATCGAGGGCTATCGCGAATCCTCCCTGGCCTCCCAGACCCTGCAGAAGCGCAGCGATGCCGGGGAGGCGCTCTATCGCAGCGTGCTGCTTCCGGACGCCTTGCGGCTGATCGAGCGGGCGATCGAGATCCAGCCCACCGCCTACCGCTACTCGAAGCGGGCCGACATCCACGACCGCCGGGGCGACCTCGAGCTCGCGCTGGCCGATGTCGAGACCGCCCTCGGCCTCGATCCCGACCTGCCCTACGTCGCCGCGCTGCAACTGGAGGCGCGGGCGCCCTATCTGCAGATGCAGAAGGCCGATCTGCTCCATCGCCTGAAGCGCGACGCGCAGGCCGAGGCGGCCTACGACCGCGCGATCGCCCTGGATCCCCTGGAGCCCTCGAACCTGAGGGACCGGGCCCGGTTCCACGACGACATGGGCCGGCGCCGCGGCGAAGCCGGCGATATCCAGGGCTATCTCGACCATTTCGAGGCCCGACTGCGGGACCTTCAAAGCGCCGAGACCTTTGCCGGGGGGGATTTCCGGCTGCAGCACGCCATCGGCAACCACTGGCTGTCGCGCTTCGCGCCTGGCCCGGCCAAGCGGCACTTCAAGCGCGCGACCGAGCTTGCGCCCGAAAGCTCCAACGCCTGGCTGGGCCTGGCCGGCGCGCTCTATGCCGAGGGCGACTGCTGGGCGGTCGATGCGCTGAAACGCTATCTCGAGGTCTGCCGGGCGGACGGCGACTGCGCCCTGTCGCACCCCCTGCCCAAGCGGATCCGAGAGAACATGGGCTGGTGCCACGCGGTCAGCGAGCCCAGGCCCGAGAACTGGCGCCGCCGCGTGCTGCCCGACTGGATCCCCGTGCTCGGCCGCTGCGGCGCGCGCTTCCACGAGGTCCCGGCCCCGGCCGCGCTGCGGGAGTGCTTCGAGCGCGCACGCGCGGGCGATTCCGCGGCGCAGTACGACCTCGGGACCATCGTCTTCCACGGCTTCCTGCAGGGGCTCCAGAACTTCGAGCAGGGCACGGACTGGCTGCGCCGGGCCGCCGAGCAGGGCCATGGCGACGCCCTGGCGGCGCTCGGCGAGAAGTACGTCTTCGGGCTGGGCGTGCCGAAGAACACCGACGCGGGCCTCCGCCTTCTGGAGACCGCCATCGGCCAGGAGAGCCCGGAGGGCTATTTCCGGCTCGGGGCCTTGCTCTACACCGGCCGCCATATCCCGCAGAACAAGGGCCGGGGCCGCGAGCTCATCGCCAAGGCCGCCGAGCACGGCCATCCCCACGCCGAGCAGGCCCTCAGCACCCTGCCGGACGGCTAGCCCGAGGCGAGTTTTCTTCCTGATGAAAATAGGTCGGACGGGGCGCGCCAACTCTAGCTCGGCCCACATACGGCCAGCAGCCCTATCGCCCGACCCCGCCACCACCGGAGAGTGGCCACTCTCCGGTGGTGGTCCATCTTCGCTCGATGAGCCGGCTTGCCGAGATAAGCGGCATCCAAGACTTAAGTTTTTCGCAAGGCGTGAAGTAGAGAATCTCCTCTGTAGTTCAAGCGCTTGACCTTTTGGAGGGCGTCGATGAGCGCGGTTCCGGGCCGTGGGCTGCTTGCCGGTTTCACCCTTGTCCTGGTCTTGGCCGCCATGGCGCTGACGGCGTCCCCGGCCGCTTGGGCGGCGGGGCAGAAACAGCTTTCGAAGCTCGAAGCGGTCGAGCTCCTGCAGCAGCGGCGCTTCGATGCGCTGGAGACCTGGGTTCTTAAGGACGCCAAGGCGGAGAACCCGGGTTGCTGCGTCTGGCGGGTGGCGGCCTTCGCGCACTCCGATCCGGCGAACCGAGCGCTTCTCGATGCCTGGGTTGTGGCCCGGCCCGAGTCCTTCGTGGCCCTCCTGGCGCGGGGCACCTACAACTATCACCTCGGGATGCTGCTGCGCGGGGCCAGGACGCTGGAGGCCACCTCACAGCGCCAGCTGGCGCACATGCGTCCCTATTTCCTCGAAGCGAGGAAAGACTTCGAAGCCGCCCTGGCGCTGAATCCGCGAATTCTCCTGGGCTACGAGAACCTTCTGAACATAGCCATGTTTCTGGGGCGTCATGCCTATGCCGATGCGCTCTACCAGCGTGCCAGGGCCTTCTTCCCGAACTCCCCGGGCCTCGATAAGGCGTACCTCTTTTCGATGCAGTTGAAGTGGCGCGGCGACGCGCGGACCTTCTTCAGCTTCCGGCAGTACCTTCTGGATCGCCACCGCTCCGAAGAGGGCTACGAGTTCCTCCAACACTTCGTCAGCGGCAACGAGATCCACCCCGGGGAGCTGCTGGAGTGGGAAGGGAAGGGCGAAGAGCTTCTCGCCTATAGCGAGGCGCGCCTGGCGAAATGGAAGGATGACGCCACCGCCCTGCGCTGGCGGGCCGTCGCCCTGGAACGTCTCGGGCGGGTTGTCGAGGCCGAGGCAGACCTCCGCAGGGCGATGGCGCTCTCGCCTCTCTGGGACGCCCTACACAAGGATCTGGCCCGGCTCTACTACGGGCGGATCGAGATGGAGAAGGCCAAGGCCGCGGTCGACACCTACGTGGCGCTGGACCCTTACAACCCGGAACGCCTGATGTACCGCGCCCGGCTCTACACCGACGGTATCGCGCTTCACTACGAGTTCACAAAGCGGGACGAGGCCGGGCACACGGCACTCTTCGCGCAGGCGCTGAAGGATCTGGATCGCTCGGCGCACTACGGGCGCGACCGGCCGGACGTGGCTGCCGAACGGGCGCTGGTCCTGCAGCGCCAGGGCGGGAACTCAGCCGCGGTCGTCGCCGCGCGCCGCCGCGCCGTCCAGTTGACACCCCTGGATCCCCAGCGCTGGCGGGAGCTGACGACGGCTCTCTACGACGACGGGGACTGCAAGGCGCTTGCCGCCTTTAAGAAATATGTCGCCGTCTGCAGGCGGTCGACGAGCTGCACCGTCGACCATTACTTCGAGAACGTCATCCACGAGGGCGGCCGGACCGACCGGTGCTTCGGCCTGAAGCCGGAGGCGCCGCAGCAGAGCACGCGGGAAGACGGCACGCGGCTGGCGCCCATCGAAGTGGACTATCCGGTCTGCACGGCGACGCTGCGGACGATGCCGCCGGAGCAGGCCATAGAGGTCTGCCGCAGAAAGGCCGAGGGCGGAAACCTGGACGCGCAGTACGAGCTCTACAAGCTCCACAGCATCGGGCTGCTCGTGGAGCGCGACTGGGACAAGGCCATGGCGTGGCTGCGGCGGGCGGCGGAATCAGGCCACCCGCGCTCGGTGACGCGCCTCGGCTATATCAGCCTCTACGGCCTGCACGGCCACGAGATCGATTTCGACCGGGCCCGCCGCTTCTTCGAGCGGGCCATGGAGATGGACTACCCCGATGCCTTCGTCGGCTTGTCGCGCGCGCTCTACCACGGCCAGAGCGTGGAGCCGGACCGCAGAAAGGCCCGCCTTCTCCTGGATCGGGCGATCAACCTCGGCAGCCAGGAAGCCAGGCGCAACCTGAAGCGCTACTTCCCGGGCGACGAGGGCTGACGGGGGCTGATGGGGGTGACCTTGGCTTCCTCAGTCCCGCTTGGCGCGCTTGAGCGCACGGATCGGGCGGCGGCCGTCGGCCTCCGGCTCGCCCCAGCGGCGGACCTTGCCGCTGTCCAGGCCGAATTGGTCCAGGACCCGCCCGACCGACTGGTCGACGATGTCCTCGATGCTCTCCGGGTTGGTGTAGAAGGCCGGCACCGGCGGCGCGATCACCGCGCCCATCTCGGACAGGGCCAGAAGGTTGCGCAGGTGGCCGCTGTGCAGCGGCGTCTCGCGGACCATCAGGACCAGCGGCCGCCGTTCCTTCAGGACCACGTCGGCGGCGCGGGTCAGCAGGGTCGAGGTGACCCCGGTCGCGATCTCGGCCATGCACTTCACCGAGCAGGGCGCGATCACCATGCCCAGGGTCCGGAAGGAGCCGCTGGCAATCGGCGCGCCGACGTCGGCGACCGGGTGGCAGACGTCGGCCAGGGCCTGGACCTCGGCCAGCTTGCGGTCGGTCTCGTAGGCCAGGGTCAGCTCCGCCGCCTTGCTGACCACCAGGTGGCTCTCGACCGGCAGTGGCCGCAGGGCCTCCAGCAACCGCAGGCCGTAGATCACGCCGGAGGCGCCGCTGAGGCCGACGATCAGGCGCTGGGAGGCGTTCATGGCACGGCCTGCCGATCCGCAGCCACGGGTTGCGCCATCACTTGGCAAAGACGGGTTTCTGGGACTACCATGAAGCTTTCGTGAAACCTTGCAAAGGGAGTTGTGACCGAATGTCCATGGACGATCACGTCCGCGCCCTGCGCGCAAAGCATGCCGCTCTCGACCAGGAAATCGACGAGGAGAATCAGCGTCCTCACCCCGATGACCTGCATCTCGCCGAACTTAAGCGCGAGAAGCTGAGGATCAAGGACGAAATCGCCAAGTTCGGCACTCCCGCCTGACGGCCCGGAGCCTGGTCGCGTCACGGCGCAAGGCCGCGACGTCCCGACCAGTCTCCAACTCGTTGAAGGGGATCGAGGATTCGGCTCAGGTCGAATCGATCTGAACCGCTCCCGGTCTCGGCCGCCAGACTCCGGCCTATCCGACAAGCCGCCTAGCGTAGCGGTGGGCGGCGACGTCTTTCTGTACCCTCGCCCCAGCAAAGGACCTTGGCGACGCTCAGCCGCGCGCGCAGGTGGTCGCCGTAGCCGGCGTAGTTCGAGGGCGCGACCTTGACCTCGTCCAGGTCCTGGGGCGCGGCCTCTGCGATGGCGACCTCGGCCCGGGCCAAGACCTCGGCCAGGGAGCGCGGCGCCGCCGAGGTCACCCGGCCGCGCCGCGGCGAGGCGGCGATGGCGACTCCCACGACCGCCCCCTCCGAAGTCAGCACCGGGCCGCCGGAGAGCCCGCCCAGGGGCAGGTCGTTGCGCGGCGCGCGGTCGATCTCGGCCCAAAGGACGCCCGGCTCGGCATAACGCCGGCTGCGCACCTTGACCCGGCCCATGAGCTCGCCATAGACGTCGCCGGGCTCGCCCCGCGGGAAGCCCAGGTGGAAGCCGTCCTGGCCCTTGAACAGCGGGCCCGAAGTCAGCGGCAGGGCCGGCGCGTTGAGCCCGGTCTTGAGCAGCGAGACGTCGGCGCGGGGGTGGGACACGATCTCCGCGACCCGGACCGCCTGCCGCGGCCCGGTCTGCAGCGCGACCTTGCCGCAGCCCTTGACCACGTGGCGCGCGGTCAGCCAGTTGCCCCGGTCGTCGATGGCGAAGGCGGTGCCCGAGCAGGACTTGGCGCAAGGGTCGGAATCGCTCAGCTTGAGGACCGGATCGCGGCGCGACGGGCCGGGCAGGGGGTCTCGGTCCGGCCGTTCCGGGCGCCGCTCGGCCTCGGCGACGATCGGTGGTGCAGTGGGCGGCGCGGTGGCTTCGCGCGGCGGCTGGAGCTGGCGGCCTTGCTCGGCGAATTCCATGAACAGCGAGATCGCCGTCAGGCAGATCAGCAGCAGGAGGATCCGGCCGTACATCGCCCGAGATCAGCCCGAGACCGCCGCCGCGTTGATGGCGGCGACCGACAGCTTGACCGCCACCAGGACCAGGGCCGGGCCGATTTCCCCGGCCTCGATGCGCGCCGGCAGGTCGCGCAGGATCAGGTCGGCGGCCTTGAAGGCGACCAGCTGGATCACCAGGGTCAGCGCGCCCCAGATCAGGATGTCCCACTCGCTGACGCTGTTGGCCATGCAGAACGCCAGGGGCAGGCCGATGCCCAGGATCGCGCCGGAGAGCGAGACCGCCGCCGCGACGTTGCCCTCGCGGATCAGCCGGAACTCCCGGTGCGGGGTGATCCAGACGTAGATCACCACCCCGACGGCGAGCATCGCGGTGGTGATCGCGAAGTGGGAGATCAGGGTTTGATACCCCGTTAAGAAGCTCTGAAGCACCGCGTCCATTGCGCCGCCTGCCTTCCTGGTTGGAACCGCGACCAGGGTATAGCCCAGGCGCCGCGCGGGGGAAACAGGCCTCAGGCCGGCCGAGACGTCACTCTGCTGTCATAGCCGGGCTTGACCTCAGGGTCTTTGCCGGAGGCAAAAGCCCGCGCTCTCCACGGTGCCGCGGCACGATGGATGCCCGGATCAAGTCCGGGCATGACAGCGGGGTATGGAGGCTGTCTCCGCTTCTCCGCTGTCATCACCGGGCTCGACCCGGTGATCCATGGCAGCCGCGAGCCTCCGGCCCCGGGGAGGGATGCCGCGGGCTTTGCCTTCGGCAAAGACCCTGGGATCAAGTCCGGGCGTGTCAGCGGGAGGGAGGACTCGCGTACGTGGGGAGGGAGGGCCTGCGTACGTCGAGGCGGAGGGTTCGCGTACGTCAACGGGAGGGCTTTCGGCCGGCTCAGACCGCCTCGGCCTGCTCCCTCAGCACGAACTTTTGGATCTTGCCGGTCGAGGTCTTGGGCAGCTCGCCGAAGACGACGTGGCGGGGGCACTTGAAGTGGGCCAGGTTGTCGCGGCAGAAGGCGACGATCTCC
>JANQGU010000295.1 GCA_028282935.1 Kiloniellales bacterium | reverse complement strand
GCCTAGATCAAACCCTGTTCAATCGGAATCGATTGAACGGGGATAATTTGATCTATTTCATATAGATAGAGCAGCTTATCCGCGTTCACCTGAACGCGGACTGCTCTAGGAGCCGCTCTGCGGCAGCAGGTCGGCCCTGGCGAGGACGGGATCGGCGTAGATCCGGGCGGAGGGCAGGCCGCGCTGGGTCAGGAGGCGGCAGGCGGCCTCGACCATCGGCGGCGGGCCGGCGACATAGGCCGTGAAGCCGCCCAGGTCGCCCAGGTCCTCGGCGACCGCCTCGGACACCAGGCCGCGGCGGAAAGCGCTGGCGGCCGGGGCCTCGGAGAGGACGATGTGGAGGTCGAAGTTGGGGTGCGACCCGGCGAGCGCCTTGAGCGATCCGTCGAGGTAGACGTCGGACTCCCGGCGGGCCCCGAAGTAGAGCAGGATCTGCTGCGTCGCGCCGCCGGCGAGCAGGGTCTCGACGATGGACTTCATCGGCGCGAGCCCGGAGCCGCCGGCGATGGCGAGGACCGGCCGCGGGTCCGCCTCGCGCAGGAATCCCCGGCCGAAGGGGCCCTCGACGCCGACGGGCTCGCCCTCGCGCAGCACCTCGGCGACGTAGCTGCTGGAGCCGCCGTCGCCGGTATCGCGGATGTGGAACTCGAGCTGCGCCTCGTCCGGACGGCTGCCGATCGAGTAGTCGCGCGGCGGCAGGTCGCCGAAGGACAAGCGGGCATACTGCCCGGCGCGAAAGCGGAAGGGACCGGCGGCGCCCGGATCCAGCCGCAGCAGCGTGATGTCTCCGGCGAGCCGCGTCAGCTCCGCGACCCGCGCCGTGAGGCGCTGGCGGGGCAGCCCGGCGCTCTCGCTCACGCCCCGGGTCCTTCGCCACGCCACGCCGCGCTCCGGGCGCGCGGGCCGGGCGTCGAGGCGATCGGCGGGGGCGGGGGCTCGGCCGGGCTCACGGCCTGAGGCGCGGGGTCAGACGCTGAAGCTCTCGCCACAGCCGCAGCGGTTCTTTTCATTGGGGTTCTTGAAGACGAAACCCGACTGGATCTTGTCCTCGACATAGTCCATTTCCGTACCGATCAAGAACATCACCGCGGTCGGGTCGATGAAGATCTTGACGCCCTTGTCTTCGACCACGTCCTCGAACTTCTTCTGGTCCTCGGCATACTCGACGAAGTAGCTGAGGCCCGAGCAACCGCGGGTCTTGACCCCGACCCTGAGCCCGAGGACCGGCTTGTCCGAACGCGAGACGAGCGAGCGGACGCGCTCGGCGGCCGACTCGGTCAGCGTAATCATCGACTTGGACATGGGTTCCATCAATCTCTTACTCGCTGATGCTCATATGGGGTTAGAAGAAGCCCAGGGCCAGGCGGGCGTCCTCGGACATCCGCTCCTTGGTCCAGGCCGGCTCCCAGGTCAGGGTCACCTGGACCTCGCCGACGCCTTCGACCGCGGCGATGGCGTCGGCGACCTGCTGGGGCATCTCGCCGGCCACCGGGCAGGCCGGCGCGGTCAGGGTCATGGTGACCAGGACGCTGCCGTCCGCCTCGACCTGCAGGTCGTAGATCAGGCCCAGCTCGTAGATGTTGACCGGGATCTCGGGGTCGTGGACCTCGCGGACGGCGTCGATCACGGCCTCCCGCGTCGCGACCGGCGTGGTCGAGGTGTCGAGCCGGGTGCCGGCCCGGGCCGTCAGGCCCTCGGTCTCGCTGGGACTGGCGCCGAAATAGCCTGGGAACATGCTCAGACCCTCCTCATGCCCGAACCGGGCTTTCGGGACGGCTCCCTGCCGCCGCCAGGGCGTCCGGCCGGCCCAGCTTCTGCAGGTGCTTCAGCATGGCCATCATGCCGACCTGGCGCTGCATGGTCAGAGCGCCCAGGTTCAAGCGCCGGATATGGTCCAGCGTCAGGCCCTGCAGCTCCTCGCCGGTCAGGCCGCTGAAGGCCTCGGTCATCATGGAGACCAGGCCCTTGACGATGGCGGCGTCGGAATGGCCGCGGAAATAGTGCCGGCCGTCCTGGGGCCGGTCGACGATCCAGACCTTCGACATGCAGCCATGCATCAGATTGGTCTCGGTCATCCATTCCTCGGGGAAGGGATCGTCCCGATGCCGCTTGGCCAGATCGAGGATGTACTCGAAGCGCATCTCCTCGTCGTCGATGGCCTCCAGCGTCTCCGCGAACTCTTGATACCTCTCCAGCGCCATGTAACCCCCGGGATCAGCCGAAAACCGATTTGGCCTTGTTGAGCGCCTTGACCATCGTATCGACATCGGCGCGGGTGTTGTAAAGCCCGAAGGAGGCGCGCAGCGTCGCCTCGACGCCGAAACGGGCCATCAAGGGCTCGGCGCAGTGATGGCCGACCCGCACCGCGACGCCGGCGCGGTCCAGGATCGTCGCCACGTCATAGGAATGGATGCCGTCGATCACGAAGGAGACGATGGCCGCCTTGCCCGGCGCCTGGCCGAGGACCCGGAGGCCCTCGATCTCGGCCAGCCGCTCGTTCGCGTAGCCGAGCAGCTCGGCCTCGTGCCGGGCGATGTTCTCGATCCCCAGGCCCGAGACGTAGTCCATCGCCGCGCCCAGCCCGATGGCCTGGGCGATCGGCGGGGTGCCGGCCTCGAAGCGGTGCGGCGCGGCCTTGAAGGTGGCCTTCTCGAAGCTGACGGTCTCGATCATCTCGCCGCCGCCCTGGTAGGGCGGCATCGCGTCGAGCAGCTCGGCCTTGCCGTAGAGCACGCCGATCCCGCTGGGGCCGTAGAGCTTGTGCCCGGTGAAGGCGTAGAAGTCGACGTCGAGGTCGCGCACGTCGACCTTGCCGTGGACCACCGCCTGGGCGCCGTCCAGCAGGACCGGGATGCCCCGGTCGTGGGCCAGGCGGATGATCTCCTTGGCCGGGGTGACCGTGCCCAGGACGTTGGAGCAGTGGGTCATCGCGACCAGCCGGGTCCGCGGCCCGAGCAGCCCTTCGAAGTCTTCCAGCAGGAACTCGCCCCGGTCGGTGATCGGCGCGACCTTGAGGACGAGGCCCAGGCGGTCGCGCAGCAGCTGCCAGGGCACGATGTTGGCGTGATGCTCCATGGCCGAGATCACGATCTCGTCGCCCTCCTTCAGGAAGGCCCCGGCATGGCTGTGGGCGACCAGGTTGATCGCCTCGGTGGCGTTGCGGGTGAAGACGATCTCCTCGTCGCTGCCGGCGTTGATGAAGGCGGCCACGGTGCTGCGCGCCTGCTCGAAGGCGTCGGTCGCCAGGCCGCTGAGGAAGTGGGCGCCCCGGTGGACGTTGGAATACTCCTCCTCGTAGACCTGGCGCAGGCGGTCGATCACCGCGCGCGGCTTCTGGGCGCTGGCGCCGCTGTCCAGGTAGACCAGGGGCTTGCCGTAGATCTGCCGCGCCAGGATCGGGAAGTCCTCGCGGACCCGCTCGACGTCGAAGCCGGCGCCGGAGTCGGGGCCAGGGTCTGGGCCGGAGTTGTGGCCGGGTCCGATCTCGGCCGCTATGCCGCTCATGCTGCCTCTCCGTGGGTCTCGTCGTGGGTCTGCGCCAGCCAGTTGGCGACGCTGCTGAGCAGGGCCGGGCAGAGGCCCTCGGCCGCGATCTTCTGCACCGCCTCGCCCAGGAAGGACTCGATCAGGATGTGCCGGGCCCGGGCCTCGGGGATGCCGCGCGAGCGCAGGTAGAACAGCGCCGCGTCGTCGAGCTCGCCGGCGGTGGCGCCGTGGCTGCACTTGACGTCGTCGGCGTAGATCTCCAGCTCGGGCTTGGCGTCGATCTCCGCCCGGTCGGACAGGATCAGGGTCTGGCAGAGCTGGTGGCCGTCGGTCTTCTGCGCCCCCGGCTCGACCACGATCCGGCCCTGGAAGACCGCCCGGGCCGAGTCGTCGAGCACGCCGCGGAACATCTCCCGGCAGGTGGTGTGCGGCACCTTGTGCTCGACCACCGTGGTGGTGTCGCAGTGCTGCTCGCCGCGCATCAGGTAGGCGCCGTTGAGATGGCACTCGGCACCTTCTCCGGTCAGCTCGGCCTTGACCTCGTTGCGCGACAGGCGGGCGCCGGTCGAGAGCACGAAGGAATCGTAGCTGGCGTCCCGCGCGAGCAGGAGCTGGGTCGAGGAGAGATGGAAGGCGCTGCGCAGCTCCTCCTGCTTGCGGTAGTGCCACAGCCGGGCGCCGGCGCCGATCCAGGCTTCCGTGGCCAGGTTGGACAGCGTCGCCTGCTCGCCCTGGCCGGCGTGATGCTCCAGCACCGTGGCCTGGCTGTCGCGGCCCAGCACCATGAGGTTGCGGGGATGGAAGGCCAGCGCGCGTTCGCCGGTGGCGGCGATGAAGACGACGTCGATCGGCTCGGCCAGGACCACGCCGTCGTCGAGCAGGAGGACGAAGCCGTCCTCCATCAAGGCGGTGTTGAGCGCCACCATCGGATGCTCGTCGAGGCTGCCGAGCCGGCCGAGATGCGGCTCGATCCGCTGCGGGGCCTCGCGCAGCAGCGCCGCCAGGCTGCCGATGGTCACGCCCTCGGGCAGCGAGCCGAGGTGCGAGAGCTCGGAGCGGAAGCGGCCGTTGACGAAGACCAGGCGATGGGTGGTCTCGGCGGCCGGCTGCAGCGAGGGGATGCGGTCGATCCGCAGGCCGTCCTCTTCCGTCGGCGCCGCGAAGTCGTGCTTCAGCAGCGGCCGCAGGTTGGTGTACTTCCAGGCCTCGACCCGCGGCGTCGGCAGGCCCTTCTCGGCCAGCCGCTGCATCCCGCGGTCGCGGAGGCCGCCCAGCCAGGCGGCCGCCTGTCCCTGGGCCTGCAGGGCCGTGTGCTGCGCCAGGTAGGGCTGGAGCGCGGTCGTGTCGGTCATGATTCCTGCCATCGGTTTCTGGTCCGCCGCTCTCAGGCCGCCGCCGTGAACTCGGCGTAGCCCTTCTCCTCGAGCTCCAGCGCCAGCTCCTTGCCGCCCGACTTGGCGATGCGGCCCTGGGCCAGGACGTGCACCCGGTCCGGCACGATGTACTCCAGCAGGCGCTGGTAGTGGGTGATGACCAGCATCGAGCGCTCGGGCCCGCGCAGGGCGTTGACCCCGTCGGCCACGGTCTTGAGGGCGTCGATGTCGAGCCCGCTGTCGGTCTCGTCGAGCACCGCCAGCCTGGGCTCCAGGACCGCCATCTGCAGGACCTCGTTGCGCTTCTTCTCGCCGCCGGAGAAGCCGGCGTTGACCGCCCGCTTCAGCATCTCGTCGCTGATCCCCAGGGCCTTGGTCTTCTCGCGCACGAACTTCAGGAAGCCGAGGGCATCGAGCTCCTTCTCGCCGCGCGCCTTGCGCACCGCGTTGGCGGCCTCCTTGAGGAAGGTCGTGTTGGGCACGCCGGGGATCTCCACCGGGTACTGGAAGGCGAGGAAGACGCCGGCGACGGCCCGCTCCTCGGGCTCCATCTCCAGCAGGTCCTGGCCTTCGAAGAGGATCTCGCCCTGGGTGACCTCGTAGCCCTCGCGGCCGGTCAGGATGTAGGCGAGGGTGCTCTTGCCGGAGCCGTTGGGGCCCATGATGGCGTGCACTTCGCCGGGCGCGATCGAGAGGTCGATGCCCTTGAGGATCGGCTTGCCGTCGACCGTGGCGTGAAGGTTCTTGATGTCGAGCATGGTCTTGGTCTTCTCCTGCGCTTTCGTTCCTGCGCCGTCGTTTCTGTGCTTGGGTCTATATGCTTTGGTCTCTGGGCTTCGGTCTCTGGGCCCCGGCGTCAGCCGACGCTGCCCTCCAGGCTGATGCCGACCAGCTTCTGGGCCTCGACCGCGAACTCCATGGGAAGCTGCTGCAGGACCTCGCGGCAGAAGCCGTTGACCACCAGGGCCACCGCGTCCTCCTCGGGGATCCCGCGCTGGCGGCAGTAGAAGAGCTGGTCCTCGCTGATCTTGGAGGTCGTCGCCTCGTGCTCGACCTTGGCGCGGCGGTTCTTGCTCTCGATGTAGGGCACGGTGTGGGCGCCGCAGCGGTCGCCGACCAGCAGCGAATCGCACTGGGTGTAGTTGCGCGCGCCCTCGGCCTTGGCCGAGATCTTGACCAGGCCGCGATAGGTGCTCTGCGAGCGGCCGGCGGAGATGCCCTTGGCGATGATCCTGGAGCGGGTGTTCTTGCCGAGGTGGATCATCTTGGTGCCGGTGTCGGCCTGCTGCAGGTTGTTGGTGATCGCGACCGAGTAGAACTCGCCGACCGAGTTGTCGCCCTGCAGGATGCAGCTCGGGTACTTCCAGGTGATGGCCGAGCCGGTCTCGACCTGGGTCCAGGAGATCTTGGAGTTGCGGCCGCGGCAGGCGCCGCGCTTGGTGACGAAGTTGTAGATGCCGCCCTTGCCGTTCTCATCGCCGGGATACCAGTTCTGCACGGTCGAGTACTTGATCTCGGCGTCGTCCAGGGCGATCAGCTCGACCACGGCGGCGTGGAGCTGGTTCTCGTCGCGCATGGGCGCGGTGCAGCCTTCCAGGTTGCTCACGTAGGAGCCCGCGTCGGCGATGATCAGGGTGCGCTCGAACTGACCCGTGTTCGCGGCATTGATCCGGAAATAGGTCGAAAGCTCCATGGGGCAGCGCACGCCCTTGGGGATGTAGACGAAGGAGCCGTCGGTGAAGACGGCCGAGTTCAGGCAGGAGTGCTTGTTGTCGCCGTAGGGGACCACCGAGCCCATGTACTTGCGCACCAGCTCCGGGTGCTTCTGCACGGCTTCGGAAATCGAGCAGAAGATGACGCCGACTTCTTCCAGGTTCTTTTTGAAGGTGGTGGCCACCGGGACGCTGTCGAAGACCGCGTCCACGGCGACGCCGGCCAGCTTCTCCTGCTCGCGCAGGGGAATGCCCAGCTTCTCATAGGTCTCCAGAAGCTTGGGGTCGACCTCGTCCAGGCTTTGGGGACGGT
>JANQGU010000269.1 GCA_028282935.1 Kiloniellales bacterium | reverse complement strand
TGGTTATAAACCAATTTTCACGAGTTACGAATCTCACCTATTTATCAAAGGGGCTAAGAACCGAAAAACAGTCATCTTGGATCCCAATTCGCATTATATTTGACGATTACAGTTCTCCCCGCTTCTCCTCTTAATGTCTGTAGGACGATCTAAAAGGGCGTTGACGAGCAGTCACGGATGTGGGAAATTCGTGTCTCCAGGCGTCTTGCGTTCAAATTGAAAACAAATCAACGCCCCCGATGCGACTTCTTTTTACCCTTTAGCGACTACAGCCTGCGTGGTTTTTTGGTTAGTTTTACTCTTTTTTTCTCCTCGAGCACGCGTATGTGTCCTCGAAATTTCTCCAAGACAAAAAGGTGACGCAAAGAATAAAACCAATGGCCTTGCTTAATCTGTCTCTGCAATATCACTTATTTTCACGAAATGCAATAAATTATTCACCAGTCCCGCTTATCTTATAAGATAAATAACGGTTAACATACATAACTGGTTTCACGGATCACGTTCCTATTTTGGAAACTTTTACGCCTCACGCACTAAATTTGGCTCACCCTCCCAACTTCTCTCTTTCGGTGGGTTCGCATGCAATCTCAACTTGGGTTCAATAGCCGAAGTACGGGGCAGGAAGTCGTCTTCGATCCATTGTCGGGAAAATCGCAAAGTTTTTGTGGGTTTGCCTCGTAAAATAAGTTCCAAGGTAGAGGCTAAAGAAAAAAGTGAGATTTTGACGGTAAGCAGAACAAAACATCCGACCACCACAGACTGGAGCCGACAGAAACAAGTCTGTCTGCGGAGTGAGACGCACTGAAATATTTGTTCTTTTATTCTCGATTTTCGCTCCGATTTTGAAGCTGATAGTCCAAAAAAACACCTCTGCCTTCGAAATTGGTCGCCGGTATTTCTTGATCACTAAAACGGCCGCCAAAACAACGGACCAATCCTGTCGCTTAATGACGTCGTAATTCGGAAACCAACAAATCTGTTAATACTAATTACATGTATTTAATGAGGCAGCAGAGTGTGATGTGAAGAGTTAGGTAGATCGAGGAGAATGAGAAACAGCGGAAAACAAAATAATGTCAGTTGAATTGTAAAAACGGATATCGAACTTGGAATAAAGAATGCTGATCTTAAATGAAACAAAAGTCAAACTTAAAAAAAGCGAATACTGATCAGAATGAAGGGAATATCAAAGTTGTTAAACGAGTGAAACAATGGAATCTCAGTGATTTGAAAAACGCGCCATAGTTTTTGTTATCTTATCAAAATCATATTACATTAAACTTAAGTTAGTAGGTTAGCCGAAGCATTCATCGAAGTTGATTTGAGTCAATTAAAGCTCATTATCAATAAATAGCAAATTCCGAAAAAAAAAAAATCGTAGTTTTTCTGCTGCAATTTATATGCAGTTAAGCCTGTTTGTGCATTAGAATGCCCGTTCGTCTTTTTGGTATCTTCTCTTTCTACCAACTGCTTTTCGTAATGATGGGGCGAAGCCGCGCTGCTTGGCCAGGCGGACCAGCTCCTGGGCGCTGGCCCGGACCTGGGAGACGGTGCCGGGCGCCGACTCCAGGCTGTCGACGTACATGGTCTGGATCGAATCGATGATCACGACCTGGGGCGACTGGGCGCTGTCCAGGGTGGCGAGGATGTCCCGCACCGAGGTCGCCGCCGCGAGCTGAACCCGGCTGCCGGCCAGCCCTAGGCGCTCGGCCCGCAGGCGGATCTGATCGACCGCCTCCTCGCCGGAGAAGTAGGCGCAGGCCAGCTCGGGGCCGGCCCCGGCCCCTGCGTCGGGTCGGGTGTCGGGGCGGGTGCCGGTCAGGGCCGCGGCCACCTGCAGCAGCAGGGTCGACTTGCCGATGCCGGGGTCGCCGCCGACCAGGATCGCCGAGCCCGGCACCAGGCCGCCGCCGCAGACCCGGTCGAACTCGACGATGCCGCTGCGCCGCCGGGGCAGGGGCGCCTCGCTGCCCTCCAGGCCGACCAGCTCGATCGCCCGGCCGGCCTTGCGCTGGCCGCGGGCGAGGCCGCCGGGGGCGCTGTCCCGCCCGGTCTCCTCGACGATGCTGTTCCATTCGCCACAGCCCTCGCAGCGGCCCGACCACCGCACGTGGGCGGTGCCGCAGGACTGACAGACAAAGCGTGGCGCAGCCTTTGCCAAGACCTTCTGATCCGCGATCGTGACGAGTCGTGCTGCCGCGAAGCCTAGAGCGGCTCGACGGCCATGCGTATCGGCCCTTCGGCCCGCCCGTTGATGAACTGGTCGACGTGGTCGTTGCCGGAGCAGTCGACCTCCGCGACCGGGCCGGCCCAGATGATCTTACCCTCGAAAAGCATGGCGATGCGATGGGCGATCTTGCGGGCGCTGGCCATGTCGTGGGTGATCGACAGGGCGGTCGCGCCCAGCTCGTGGACGCACTTGACGATCAGGTCGTTGATGACGTCGCCCATGATCGGATCGAGCCCGGTGGTCGGCTCGTCGAAGAAGATGATCTCGGGCTCGGTCGCGATGGCCCGGGCCAGGCCGACGCGCTTGCGCATGCCGCCCGAGAGCTCGGCCGGGCCGAGCTCGGCGACGTCCGCGCCGAGGCCGACGGCGGCCAGCTTCTCCAGGGCGATCTGCTTGGCCAGCGCGCGCTGCATGCCCTCGCCCTGGATCAAGCCGAAGGCGACGTTCTCCCAGACCGGCAGCGAATCGAAGAGGGCGGCGTTCTGGAACAGCATGCCGAACTTGCGCATGACGGCGTCCTGCTCCTCGCCGCGCAGGCCGACCACGTTCTGGCCGTCGACCTCGATGGTCCCGGCGTCCGGCTCCAGCAGGCCGAGGATGCACTTCAGCAGCACCGACTTGCCGGTGCCCGAGCCGCCGATCACGACCACCGACTCACCGCTGCCGACGTCGAGGTCGAGCCCCCTCAGGACATGCTTGTCTCCGAAGGCCTTGTGCAGGCCCCGGATCCTGATCTTTGGCACGTCGGGCGATTTCATCGGGCGAAGAAGGCCTCGGTGATGATGTAGTTGAAGCTGAGGATCAGGATCGAGGCGGAGACCACCGCGTTGGTGGTCGCGGCGCCCACGCCCTGCGCGCCGCCGCGGGAGTAGAAGCCGTGGTAGCAGCCCATCAGGGTGACCAGGAACCCGAAGACCGAGGCCTTGACCAGGCCCGAGATCACGTCCTGGGCCTCCATGAAGTCGATGGTGTTGGTCAGGTAGTTCGAGGGGTTGAAGCCCAGCTTGTAGACCGAGACCACGTAGCCGCCGAAGACGCCGATGATGTCGGCCACCAGGACCAGGAGCGGCAGCATGGTCAGGCCGGCGATCAGCCGCGGCGCAATCAGGTACTTGTAGGGGTTGGTCGCCAGGGTCGAGAGGGCGTCGATCTGCTCGGTCACCCGCATGGTGCCGATCTCGGCGGCCATGGCGGCGCCGATCCGCCCGGCGACCATCAGGCCGGCCAGCACCGGGCCCAGCTCGCGGGTGATCGAGACCACGACCACGTTGGGGATCGCGCTCTCGGCGGAGAAGCGGGCGAAGCCGGTGTAGCTCTGCAAGGCCAGCACCATGCCGGTGAAGATCGCGGTCAGGCCGACCACCGGCAGCGAGTAGTAGCCGATCTCGATCATCTGGCGCAGGATCAGCCGCGGGTAGAGCGGCGCCCGGAAGCAGCTGAAGATCGAAGTCAGGGAGAAGATCGTCACCCGGCCGGTTGCGGCCAGGAAGAACAGGAAGGTGCGGCCTATGGGCTGGAGAAGCGGCATGCTGTCACGCGCTGTGATAGACGCGCCGATATCGGCGCCCGAGTGAGGTCAGGATCTCGTAGCCGATCGTGCCGGCCTCCTCGGCCAGGCGATCGAGGCCGTCCTCGGGCTGGATCAGGTCGACCAGCGCGCCGGGGTGGAGGCTCTCCGCGGGCACCTGGGTCACATCCAGCGTGATCAAGTCCATGGATATCCGTCCAACGACCGGTGCCGCGATGCCGGCCAGAAAGGCCGAGCCGCGGTCCGACAGCGATCTGAGGTAGCCATCCGCGTATCCGGCCGCGACTGTTGCGATGCGGGTCGGGCCCGCCGCGCGAAAGGCGGCACCATATCCAACGGTCGTGGGGGCGTCAATCTCGCGCACCTGCAGGATTCTTGCTTGCAGGCGAACCACTTGCGCCATCGGGTTGGGCTGCCCGGGGGTCGGGTTCACGCCGTAGAGCGCGACCCCGGGCCGGGCGAGCTCGAAGTGGTACCCGGGGCCGAGGAAGATCCCGGAGGAGTTGGCGAAGCTGGCCGGCAGCGCCGGCAGGCGCGCCCGGGCGGCCTGGAAGAGCGCGAGCTGCTCGCGGTTCTTGGGGTTTTCCGCCTCCTCGGCGCAGGCCAGGTGGCTCATGACCAGCAGCGGCTCCAGGCCGTCCAGCCGGCCGGGATCGGCGGCCAGGACGTCCAGCTCGGCCGGCGGCAGGCCGAGCCGGCTCATGCCGCTGTCGAGGTGGATCGCCGCCGGCAGCGGGGCTTCCACCGACCGGGCGTGGTCCCGCCAGGCTGCGATCTGTCCCAGGCTGTTGAGGACCGGGACCAGGCCGGCGGCCTGGAAGTCGGCGCCCAGCCCGGCTTCGAAGCCGCTCAAGATGAAGATCCGGGGCGCCGGCTCCAAAGCTGCCAGCGCCTCCCGCAAGGCCAGCCCCTCGCAGGGCAGGGCGACGAAGAAGTCGCGGGCGCCGGCCCGGGCCAGGGCCGGGCCGACCTGGGCCGCGCCCAGGCCATAGCCGTCTGCCTTGACCACGGCGGCGCAGGTGCTGCCCTTCAGGCGGGCGGAGAGCCGGCGGTGGTTTTCCTGGATCGCGCCCAGGTCGACGGTCAGCAGGGCGCCGTGGCGGAGGAAGTCCCCTTCGCGCCCGTCAGTAGTGGGCATCTGGAAGATGCTCAGGGTCGACGTAGTTGCTGAACCGCGTCGTCGCGCCCTCGAAGGCCAGGCGCACGGTCCCGGTCGGCCCGTGGCGCTGCTTGCCGATGATCACCTCGGCCATGCCGTAGACCTTCTCGCAGCGCTCCTGCCAGGCCTGGAAGCGCTGGTGGAACTTCTCCTCGCTCTCCTCGGCCTTCTGGCCCGGCTGGCTGCGCTCCAGGTAGTACTGTTCCCGGAAGACGAACATCACCACGTCGGCGTCCTGCTCGATCGAGCCGGACTCGCGCAGGTCGGCCAGCTGCGGGCGCTTGTCGTCGCGCTGCTCGACCGCGCGGGAGAGCTGCGACAGGGCGATCACCGGCACGTTCAGCTCCTTGGCGATGGCCTTCAGGCCGCGGGTGATGTCGGAGATCTCCTGGACCCGGTTCTCGCCCGGCCGCCCGGCGGTCGGCCGCATGAGCTGCAGGTAGTCGACGACGATCAGCGACAGGCCCTTCTGCCGCTTCAGGCGCCGGGCGCGGGTCCGCAGCTGGCTGACGGAGATCGCCGGGGTGTCGTCGATGAACAGCGGCACGCGCTCCAGCTTGTGGCTGGCCTGCACGATGGCGCCGAAGTCCTCGTTCGACATCTCGCCGCGGCGGATCTTCTCCGAGGCCACGCGGCTTTCCTCCGACAGCATGCGGGTCGCGAGCTGCTCCGCCGACATCTCCAGGGAGAAGAAGCCGATGACGGCGCCGTCCTTGCCCTTGGTCTCGAGGTGCTTGCGTCCGGCGTTGAAGGCGATGTTGGTGGCCAGGGCCGTCTTGCCCATCGAGGGGCGCCCGGCAAGGATGATCAGGTCGCTGGGATGCAGCCCGCCGAGCAGCTTGTCGAGGTCGGTGAACTCGGTCGCGACGCCGGAGAGTCCGCCGTCGCGCTTGAAGGCGGCCTGCGCCATGTCGAGCGCGGTGGTCAGCGCCGCCTTGAACTCCTGGAAGCCGCCTTCGGTCTGGCCCTCCTCGGCCAGGCGGTAGAGCTGCTCCTCGCTGGCCTCGATCTGGTCGTTGGCGTCCCGCTCCAGCTCGACGTCGAAGGCGTCGTTGACCATGTCCTCGCCGAGCGCGATCAACTGGCGGCGCAGGTAGAGGTCGTGGATGACCTTGCCGTAGTCGACGGCGTTGATGATCGAGGGCACCGCGGCGATCAACTGGGCGAGGTACTGCGCGCCGCCGACCTCGGAGAGAGTCTCGTCGCGCTCGAAGTAGCTCTTCAAGGTGACCGCGTCGGCGATCTGGCCGCGCTCGATGAGCTGTCCGCAGGCGGCGAAGATGCGGCCGTGGGTCGCGTGCGCGAAGTGATCGGGAATCAGAAAATCGGAGACCTTCTCGAAGGCGGCGTTGTTGGCGAGGATCGCGCCGAGCAGGGCCTGCTCCGCTTCGTAGTTGACCGGCGGACTCCGGTAGTCACCGGGCTCGACCGCCTCGCGCAGTTGCAGGACCAAGTTACTCCCCCCTCTTCGAGCAAGGCGCCGAAGCTAGCAAAGCCGAGGCCGCGGGCCCAGCCGCAATTCCCGCAATAAACAGAAGGAAGACGGGGATAAGTCGCAAAGCCATCGCTTGCCGGGTCCTGTCGTCGCGTGCCGCGCGGCCGCAGCGTCGTTTCGGAGTCGCCACGCAAAGACTACGGCGCTCCCGCGCCGGTCTCAACCGGCGAGCTTTCCACGCAGGGAAACCGCGACAGAAAAAAGGCCGGGCCAGAGGGCCCGACCTTCCTTCGTGATCGATGTGTCGGCGACTCGGGAGCGAGGTCCGCCTCTCCGAAGCTAGGCCTTTTCTTCGGCCTCTTCCTCGGAGGGGGCATCCTCGGCCGCGGCCTCCTGCTCGGCGGCCTCCTCCTCGCCCTCGATCTCGGCGAGCGTCGCTTCCAAGGCCGCTTCCTCGGCCTCGAGCTGCTCCTGCACGGTCACGACGCGACCGGCCTTCGCCTGGCTCTCGGCCTCGGTCTCGGAGCGCGCGACGTTGGCGACCACGGTCACCGTGACCTCGGGATGCAGGCGTACCTTGATCGGATGCAGACCCAGCATCTTGGTCGCCTTGTCCATCACGACCTGGCTGCGCTCGATCGTGAAGCCGGCCTCCGACACCGCCTCCGCGAGGTCGCGGGCGGTCACCGAGCCGTAGAGCTGGCCGGTGTCGCCGGCCTGCCGGATCATGACGACCTGCAGGTCGTCCAGCTTCTCGGCAACGCTCTCGGCTTCCTGTTTGCGCTCCAGGTTCTGCGCCTCGAGCTGCCCGCGCTGGGTCTCGAAGACGGCCAGGTTATCCTTGGTGGCGCGCAGCGCCTTGCGTTGCGGCAGAAGGTAGTTGCGCGCGAAGCCCGGCTTGACCTTGACCACGTCGCCCATCTGGCCGAGCTTCTCGATGCGTTCCAGCAAAATCACTTCCATCGGACTTCCTCCAGCGGCCGGGCGGCCACGACCGGAGGGTCGCGCCGCTCACGGGACCGCCCCGATTGCTTATCTCTCGATGTAGGGCAGCAGCGCCAGGAAGCGCGCCCGCTTGATCGCCTGGGCCAGCTCGCGCTGCTTCTTGGTGGACACCGCCGTGATGCGGCTCGGCACGATCTTGCCGCGCTCCGACAAGAAACGCTGCAGCAGGCGCGTGTCCTTGAAATCGATCTTCAGCGCCTTGGGGCCCGAGAAGGGGCAGCTCTTGCGGCGGCGGAAGAAGGGGCGGCGCGGTCCGCCACCCTTGCTGACGATACGGACGCTCATTTCTTGTCTCCTTCGGCGCTGGCCGTCTGCTCGGCGGGCCGGTCGCCGGCCGGGCGGTCACCGGATGGCCGATCGCCGGACGGGCGGTCACCACCGCGTCGGTCGCCGCCGCGGCCCTCGGAACGATGTCCCGGCCGGCGGTCGTCGCGGTCGAAACGCCGGCCGCCGCGGCCGCCGTCGCGCCGGTCGCGGGCCTGCATCATGACCGAAGGCCCTTCCTCCAGCTCCTCGACCTTGATGGTCAGGTAGCGGAGCACATCCTCGTTGAGGCTCATGTTCCGCTCCATCTCGGTCACCGCCGCGCTCGGCGCGTCGATGTTGAAGAGCGTGTAGTGGCCCTTGCGGTTCTTCTTGATCTTGTAGGCTAGGCCGCGCAGGCCCCAATACTCGCGCTTGGCGACCTTGCCGCCGCCGTCCTCGATGATCTTGGTGAACTGGTCCGCGAGGCCTTCAGCCTGG
Source organism: Kiloniellales bacterium (assembly GCA_028282935.1). Lineage (GTDB taxonomy): Bacteria > Pseudomonadota > Alphaproteobacteria > Kiloniellales > JAKSBE01 > JAKSBE01. The sequence continues at coordinate 6,693 of JANQGU010000269.1, read as the reverse complement.
CTCGCAGAGATGTCCTGGCGTGCGATGAACACGCTTTCGTAAAGCGGCATCTAAAGTCTCCCCTTGGCTGGGTAGGACGGGCCAGTGCCGCGCCGCGTTTCGCGCCGTTCGGCGGTCTGGCCCTCAGCCGACCCGCAGGACTGCCGAGGTCGCGGGGGCCGGCGAGGAGGTCGTATGTCGTATGGGCGGCGGACTATAGCGAAATCGGCCGCCTTGGCAAGGCCCCGGAGGGCGGATTTCCGGGCCTCCGACTCCCGCTCGGGGACCCCGGGGCCGGGCCCATAATCGGGCCCGGCGCGGCCGCCGTCTTGACAGGGTGCGGGCAGTCGCTATTGCTACGCCGCTTCGTTAAAGGACTGCGGGATTCTCGATCATGGCGAGGGCCTTCATTTTCCCGGGGCAGGGCAGCCAGGCCGTCGGCATGGGCCAGGAGCTGGCCGAGGCCTCGACGGTCGCGCGGCACCTTTTCCAGGAGGTCGACGACGCCCTGTCACAGCACCTGAGCCGGCTGATGCTCGAGGGGCCGGAGGACGAGCTCCGGCTGACTGAGAACGCCCAGCCGGCGCTGATGGCGGTCAGCCTGGCGGTGGTCCGGGTGCTGGAGCAGGAGGCCGGCATCGACCTGGCCGAGGCGGGCGACCTGGTGGCCGGCCATTCGCTGGGCGAGTACTCCGCCCTGGCCGCCGTCGGCGCCTTCGAGGTGGCCGAGGCGGCGCGGCTGCTGAAGCTGCGCGGGCAGGCCATGCAGGCGGCGGTGCCGGTCGGCGAGGGCGCCATGGCCGCCCTGCTCGGACTCGACCTGGAGGCGGCCCGGGCGGTCGCCGAGGAGGCGGCCCAGGGCGAGGTCTGCGCGCCGGCCAACGACAACGCGCCGGGCCAGGTCGTGCTCAGCGGCCACAAGTCGGCGATCGAGCGGGCGGTGGAGGTCGCCGCCGGGCAGGGCGCGCGCAAGTGCGTCCTGCTGCCGGTCTCCGCGCCCTTCCACTGCACCCTGATGGCGCCGGCGGCCGAGGCCATGGCCGAGGCCCTGGACCGGAGCCCGCCGCGGGCGCCGCGCCTGCCGCTGGTCAGCAACGTCAGCGCCGAGTCGGTTGCCGATCCCGAGGTGATCCGCTACCTCCTGGTGCAGCAGGTCACCGAGATGGTCCGCTGGCGCGAGTCGGTCCTCTTCATGAAGGCGCAGGGCGTCGACACCCTGATCGAGCTGGGCGCCGGCAAGGTGCTGAGCGGCCTGACCCGGCGGATCGACCGGGAGCTGACCGGCCTGGCGGTCGGGGGCCCGGGAGACGTCGAGACGCTGCAGAAGTCCCTTTAGAGGCGCAAGCGCCACGCGCGCGAAGAGAAGACCAGACACAAAGCAGAGGGGAGCCCCATGTTTGATCTCAGTGGCCGGACCGCGCTGGTGACCGGCGCCTCGGGCGGCATCGGCGGGGCCATCGCCAAGGCCCTGCACGGGGCCGGCGCCAAGCTGGCGATCTCGGGCACCCGGCGCGACGCCCTGGAGGCCCTGGCCGGCGAGCTGGGAGGCGAGGTCCAGGTCCTGCCCTGCAACCTCGCGGATCCGGAGGCCACGGCGGCTCTGGCCGGCCAGGCCGAGGAGGCGCTGGGCCAGCTCGACATCCTGGTCAACAACGCCGGCCTGACCCGCGACAACCTGTCGATGCGGATGAAGGACGAGGACTGGGCGCTGGTCCTGGAGGTCAACCTGACCGCCGGGTTCCGCCTGGCGCGCGGGGTCCTGCGCGGGATGATGAAGCGGCGCTGGGGCCGCATCGTCGGCATCACCTCGATCGTCGGCGTCACCGGCAACCCCGGTCAGGCGAACTACGCCGCCTCCAAGGCCGGGATGATCGGCATGAGCAAGTCGCTGGCCCAGGAGGTGGCGAACCGCGGGATCACCGTCAACTGCGTCGCCCCCGGCTTCATCCGCACGGCGATGACCGACGCCCTGGACGAGAAGCAGCACGAACGGCTCCTGGGGGCGATCCCGGCCGGTCGCCTGGGCCTGCCGGCGGACATCGCCGCGGGCGTGGTCTTCCTGGCCAGCGAGGAAGCGGCCTATGTCACCGGACAGACCTTGCACGTCAACGGTGGAATGGCAATGATATAGGCCCAGACGTACCTTCCAAGCGGCCTTCGATCAGGCGGTTCTCGGGCGCTGGTATCGCCGGTTGAACTGTGATAAGAGGCGGCGTTTCGCGGCGGAGTTGGCAGCCTCCACGAGCCATCCGATGCCGCGATCTTCCTAAAGAGCGGGCAAGCAAGAGCAAGGATCTGCAAATATGAGCAACGACATTGCCGAGCGCGTCAAAAAGATCGTTGTCGAACATCTTGGCGTGGACGAAACCAAGGTTGCCGAGACGGCGAGTTTCATCGACGACCTCGGCGCCGACAGTCTGGACACCGTCGAGCTCGTGATGGCCTTCGAGGAGGAGTTCGGTTGCGAGATTCCCGACGACGCGGCCGAGAAGATCGTCACCGTCGGCGATGCGGTGAACTTCATCAAGGAAAACTCCTAGGCCCACCCGAAAGGGCGCCTAGGGTCTCTGCCCGCTAACCCTCTGCCAATCCGATAAGCAGCAGCGCATGAGACGAGTCGTCATTACCGGTATCGGCCTCGTGACCCCGCTGGGCGTCGGCAAGTCCCATGTCTGGGACCGGCTGACGGCCGGGCAGTCGGGGATCAAGGGCATCCAGTCCTTCGACGTTTCCGACCTGCCGGCGAAGATCGCCGGCCAGGTCCCCCCCGGCTCGACCGAGGAGGGCTTCTTCGACGCCGATCACTTCATGGCGCCGAAGGACCGCCGCAAGGTCGACAACTTCATCCTCTACGGCGTCGCCGCCGCCCAGCAGGCGGTCGAGGACGCCGGGTGGATGCCCGAGGACGAGGAGTCCCGGGAGCGGACCGGGGTCATGATCGGCTCGGGCATCGGCGGGCTGCAGTGGATCTCGGACTCCGCGGTGCTGCTGCACGAACGCGGGCCGCGCCGGATCAGCCCCTTCTTCATTCCGGCGGCCCTGATCAACCTGGCCTCGGGCCAGGTGTCGATCCGCTACGGCTTCAAGGGCCCGAACCACGCCGTGGTCACGGCCTGCTCGACCGGGGCCCACGCCATCGGCGATGCCGCCCGCCTGATCCAGCTGGACGACGCCGACGTCATGGTTGCCGGCGGGGCCGAGGCGGCGGTCTGCCGGCTCGGCGTGGCCGGCTTCGCGGCGGCCCGCGCGCTGTCCACGGGCTTCAACGAGAGCCCCGAACAGGCGTCGCGGCCCTGGGACGAGGCCCGCGACGGCTTCGTCATGGGCGAGGGCGCCGGGGTGGTCATCCTCGAGGAGCTGGAGCACGCCAAGAAGCGCGGCGCCACGATCTATGCCGAGGTGCTCGGCTACGGGCTTTCCGGCGATGCCCATCACATCACGGCGCCGGCGGAGGACGGCAACGGCGGCTTCCGCTCGATGAAGGCGGCGCTGCGCAGCGCCAAGCTCAATCCCGAGGATGTCGACTACGTGAACGCCCACGGCACCTCGACCCCGCTCGGTGACGAGATCGAGCTGGGCGCCGTGAAGCGTCTCTTCGGCGACGCCGCCTACAAGCTCTCCATGTCCTCGACCAAGTCCGCGATCGGCCACCTGCTCGGGGCGGCGGGGGCGGTCGAGTCGATCTTCTGCTGTCTCGCCATCGACCAGGGCGTCGTGCCGCCGACCCTCAATCTGGACACTCCGTCCCCGGGCTGCGACATCGACCTGGTGCCCCACGAGGCGAAGGAGCGCAAGGTCAACATCGCTTTGTCGAACTCCTTCGGTTTCGGCGGCACCAATGCCAGTCTGGTCCTCGGGGCCTATACTTAGTCCGCGCCTCAAGTTCTGGGCCAAAGCCGGCGCGATCGCGGCGGCTTTGCTGCTCCTTATTGCCGGCGCGGCGGTGCTGGGCGGGATCTTCCGGCTCGACCGCCCCGGGCCGCTGCAGGCCGACACCACGATCATCGTCGAGCGCGGCGCCTCGCTGCCGGCCATCGCCCAGAACCTGCACAGCGGCGGCGTCATCGACGACGACTTCTTGTTCCGGCTGGCGGCGCGCTTCTACCGGGTCAGCCGCAGCCTCAAGGCCGGCGAGTACGCCTTTCCGGCCCGGGTCTCCATGGGCGGCGTGATCGACATCCTGGTCAGCGGCGAGACCGTGATCCGCCAGTTCACCGTGCCCGAGGGCCTGACCAGCGCCGAGGTGGCGACCCTCCTGGTCGAGGTCGAGGGCCTGGTCGGCACGATCGACGGCGTCCCCGAGGAAGGCAGCCTGCTGCCGGAGACCTACAACTACGCCTGGGCGGACACGCGCCCGGACATCGTCGGCCGGATGCAGAGGGCGATGACCGAGGCACTGGACGAGCTCTGGCCGACCCGCGCCGAGGGCCTGCCCTTCGACACGCCCGAAGAGGCGGTGATCCTGGCCTCGATCGTCGAGAAGGAGACCGGGATGCCGGACGAGCGGCCGCTGGTCGCCGGGGTCTTCGTCAACCGGCTCAGGCGCGGCATGCGGCTGCAGTCGGATCCGACGGTGGTTTACGCCCTGACCGGCGGCACGGGCCCGCTCGACCGCTCCCTGCGGTCGCGCGACCTCAGGGTCGACAACCCCTACAACACCTATGGCAACCACGGCCTGCCGCCGGGGCCGATCGCCAATCCGGGCCGCGCCTCCCTGGAGGCGGTCCTGAACCCGGCCGAGACCGAGTACCTCTATTTCGTCGCCGACGGCACCGGCGGCCACGCCTTCGCCCGTACCCTCGCCGAGCACAACAAGAACGTCGCCAAGTGGCGCCGGATCAGGCGCACCATAAATCGCTGAGAGAGCATGACTGCGCCGGGGATGGCACGCCCTCGCGCATATCCTTGGGCAGGACTTGACTTCGGGAAACTGCGGAAGCGCCCCTGATAGTAGCCAATTGCGGTCATTCACGACGGTGCTCGGAGAAAACTGCAAAGACCGAGTTCGACCCTTCTCGGTCGGTCGCAGTCGTCCACGCGAACGTCAGTTATCGGGGGTAGTGCGGCCATACTCAGCGGCACGCCGGCAAGCCCCTTCCTAGCCAAATGCGGTCATTGTCCTAGTTCGGGGCGCCGCGACGCAACTTACTCTCAATCAGGAGATGCTTCGGGACGCTCTTGCGGCCACCTCCGCCAGCCCTCGCGCGAGAGTGTCGAAAACCACCCTGATCCGACGATTGGTCCTAAGCTCACGGTGTGTTACTAGCCAGACAGGAAACTGCAGCGAGGGAAGGCTCGGCAGCACTTTCTCGATGCCCGGTTCGGCCTCGCACAGAACCTCAGGCAGCATTGATATACCGTAGCCGGCTTTCACCAGCTCCCACTCCACCACATTGCTGTCGCTGGACATCACGAAGTTCTCAGCCCGGACGGGAACGCCGTGGTTGCGAAGAGGGGCAATCAGGCGGTCTGGGTCCGGAATGCCGATAAAGGCAAGATCGGCAACTTCGCGCGGCGAGCGCGGCCGGCCGGCCCCCTCGAGATAAGCGCTTGAGCCATAAAGGGTTCCTCGAAAGTCAGCGACATGGCGTGCTATCAGGTCCGACTGCTCCGGGCGAACATGCCGGATCGCGATGTCGGCCTCACGCTGCATCAGATTCCGGATATCGCCTGTGGCGACGATGCGCACCCTAATGCCCGGAGCGGTCTGCCGCAGCGGTGCGAGGGTCGAAGGCAGTATCGCGGCGGACATAAGGTCAGTCGCCGTGACCGTGACCTCGCCCGTCACGTCCTGCGACTGCCCGTCGGCTGCCATCGAGATCAGCGTCGCAGCCTCGCCCATGGCCCGAACATGATCCAGAAGCTCGCGGCCTGCCTGAGTGAGGGTCAGTCCTCTCATGCTGCGCTCGAGAAGCATGACGCCGAGCGAGCCTTCGAGTGCCGAAATCTGGCGGCCGATCGTCGGCTGGGTGGATTTCAGCGCCCGCGCGGCGCCGCTGAACGACCCCTCCTCGGCGGCCGCAAGGAACGCCCGCACCTGATTCCAGTCAAAGGATATGGCCTGCCAGTTCATGCATAAACGTATAGCAAATGGACGAAAATAGGCAATCTACTATTTGTCAGCGTATGGATATACCACCCCTGACTTGGCGAGACGCAATGCTAGCGAAGGGAACATAATTGAAAACTATCAGCACACGCGAATGGGCGTTGCTCGCGATCATACTGGTCTATTGTTTTGTGCCGACCTTTGGCGGCTTGCTCCGCGTCATCGAACTGGGAGGTGGCCCGGCGATCGTGCCTGAAAACCCGCGCGCCTTAGCCGATCCCTTGCCCATCGTGTTGCATGTACTGAGCAGTTTCCTGTTCTGCACCGTCGGTGCCTTGCAATTCCTGCCGAGCGTGAGGCGCAACTACCCGGCGATGCATCGTGCGGCCGGCCGCATGATCGCCACGGCAGGGTTCGTGAGCGCGTTGACAGGTCTCTGGATGACCCATTTCTTCGCGTTTCCGGATGAACTTCAGGGTCTTCTGCTGTACTGGGCGCGGATTGCGCTAAGCCTGTGGATGGTTGGCCTGATCGCGTGGGCCGTAATTGCAATCAGGTCGCGAAATGTCTTGGGACACAGCGCTGCAATGCTCCGCGCCTACGCAATCGGCCAGGGCGCGTCCACGCAGACAGTCCTTGGCATCGGGTGGATGGTTGCTTTCGGG
>JANQGU010000268.1 GCA_028282935.1 Kiloniellales bacterium | reverse complement strand
GTGCGGGTCACCGAGGCGGCCGCGCTGGCCGCGTCGCGCCTGATGGGCCGGGGCGACGAGAAGGCCGCCGACCAGGCCGCGGTCAACGCCATGCGCCAGGCTCTCAGCACCATGCAGATCGACGGCACGGTGGTGATCGGCGAAGGCGAGCGCGACGAGGCGCCGATGCTCTACATCGGCGAGAAGGTCGGCGCCGGCGGCCCGCCGATCGACATCGCGCTCGATCCCCTTGAGGGCACCACGATCACCGCCAAGGGCGGACAGAACGCGCTGGCGGTGATCGCCATGGCCGAGGCGGGCGGCTTCCTGAACGCGCCCGACGTCTACATGAGCAAGATCGCCGTTGGCGGCGGCCTGCCCGAGGGGGTCGTCGACCTCGACGAGGACCCGGGCAAGAACCTGGCGGAGCTCGCCAAGGCGAAGCGGGTCGACGTCTCGGACCTCGTGGTCTGCGTCCTGGACCGGCCGCGGCACAACGAGGCCATCGCCAAGATCCGCGAGGCCGGGGCGCGGATCATGCTGATCTCGGACGGCGACGTCTCCGGCGTCATCGCGACCAGCGTGCGGGACAGCGGCGTCGACATGTACCTGGGGGTCGGCGGCGCGCCGGAAGGCGTGCTGGCCGCCGCCGCCTTGCGCTGCATCGGCGGCCAGATGCAGGGCCGCCTGGTGTTCCGCAACGCCGACGAGCGGAGCCGGGCCCAGCGCTGGGGCATCACCGACTACGACCGCAAGTACGGTCTGCTCGAGCTGGCCGCCGGCAACGTCATGTTCGCCGCGACCGGGGTCACCGACGGCACCATGCTGAAGGGCGTCCGGCGCTTCCACGGCGGCGCCTCGACCCATTCGATCGTCATGCGCTCCAAGTCCGGCACCGTGCGGACCGTCGAGGCGGAGCACAACTTCGAGCGCAAGACCTGGTACGATTCTCTGGGAGTCTGACTCCGGTGTCCGAGGCCGAGCGCGAAGAGGCAACGCCGCGCGCCTTTCTGGGCGTCGAGGAGTCGGTCTGCGGCAAGCGCTGGCGGGCCCGCCTGGACGACGACCGCAGCGCCCTGGCCCTGGCCCAGCGCCTCGGCCTGCCCGAGATCATCGGCCGCATCCTGGCCGCCCGCGGGGTCGGCCTGGAGGAGGCCGGGCGCTTCCTGGAGCCGCGGCTGCGCGACCACCTGCCGGATCCCTCCAGCTTCGTCGACCTGGACCGGGCGGTGGCCCGCCTGGTGGCGGCACTGGAGGCCGGCGAGCGGATCGCCGCCTTCGCCGACTACGACGTCGACGGCGGCAGCTCGGCGGCCCTGCTGGAGCTCTTCTTCCGGGCGATCGGCCGCGAGCTGCTGGTCTACGTGCCCGACCGCCTGGCCGAAGGCTACGGCCCCAACGCCCCGGCGCTGCGCCGGCTGAAGGGGCAGGGGGCCTCGCTGGTCCTGACCCTGGACTGCGGCACCACCGCCCACGCCGCCCTGGAGGCGGCGGCCGAGGACGGGCTGGAGGTCATCGTGGTCGACCACCACGCCGCCGAGGCGCGCCTGCCGCCGGCGGTCGCGGTGGTCAACCCGCAGCGCCTGGACCAGACCACGGACTGCGGCCCGCTGGCCGCGGTCGGGGTGACCTTCCTGCTGCTGGTCGGCCTCAACCGGGCCCTGCGCGAGGGCGGCTGGTACGCCCGCCAGGGCCTGGCCGAGCCGAAGCTGATGGACTGGCTGGACCTGGTGGCCCTGGGCACGGTCTGCGACGTCATGCCTCTGGCCGGCCTCAACCGGGCCCTGGTCGCCCAGGGGCTCAAGGTCCTTGGCCGCCGCAACAACCCCGGCCTGACCGCGCTCTGCGACGTCGCCGGGGTCGACGAGGCGCCCGGCGTCTACCACGCCGGCTTCCTGCTGGGGCCGCGGATCAACGCCGGCGGCCGGGTCGGCCGGGCCGGGCTGGGCGCCCGGCTGCTGGCCTGCCAGGACCGCGAGGCGGCCCTGGCCATGGCCCGCGAGCTCGACGGCTACAACAGCGAGCGCCGGGAGATCGAGCAGGCCATCCTCGAGCAGGCCATCGCCCAGGTGGAGGCCCAGGTCCAGGCCCAGGTCGAGATCGGGGCGCCGGCACCGGACGCCCTGGTCTTCGTGGCCGGCGAGGGCTGGCATCCCGGGGTCATCGGCATCGTCGCCAGCCGCCTGCGCGAGCGCTACAACCTGCCGGCCGTCGTCGTCGCCCTGGAGGCGGGGCGGGGCAAGGGCTCCGGCCGCTCGGTGCCCGGGCTCGACCTCGGCGCAATGATCCTGGCGGCACGCCAGGCCGGGCATCTGATCGACGGCGGCGGCCATCCGCAGGCCGCCGGGCTGACCGTGGCCGAGTCCGAGCTGGAGGCGCTGCGCGGCTTCCTGGAGGCCCGGGTCCGGGCCCGCCTGCAGGCCATCGGCTACCGGCCCAGCCTGGGCATCGACGGCAGCCTGCGGCCGGCGGCGGCCACCACCGCCTTGCTCGGGCAGCTCGAGCAGGTCGCGCCCTTCGGGCCGGGCAACGAGGAGCCCCGCTTCGTCCTGGCCGACGCCCGGGTCCAGCAGGCGCGGGTGGTCGGCGAGGATCACGTGCGCTTCGACCTGGCGGCGGCGGAAGGCGGCCGGCTCAAGGCCATCGCCTTCCGGGCGCTGGACCGGCCCCTGGGCTTCGCGCTGCTCAACACACGGGGGATGCCGCTGCATATCGCCGGCAAGCTGCGGCGCGACCGCTGGCGCGGTAACGAAGGCGTGCAGTTGATTGTTGAGGACGCGGCGGAGGCTTCCGGCTAGACTTGGGCGATGATCCGAGAGCCCAGCCAAGCTTTGTGCAAGCTCTGTCTCCTGGTTTTCTCTCTGGTTTTCCTCTTTTCCGTCCCGGTGCGGGCGCAAGGCACCCCGGTCGATCTCGAGCTGGTGCTGGCCGTCGACTCCTCCTCCAGCGTGACCGCCGAGGAGTTCGATCTGCAGATGCAGGGCATCGCCAACGCCTTCCGGCACTCGGCGGTGGTCGCCGCCATCGAGGCCGCGGGCGATCTCGGGATCGCTGTCGCTCTGGTCCAGTGGTCCGACAACCGGCGCCAGTTCCTGGCCATCGACTGGATGCACCTGACCGACGCCGAGAGCGCCGAGGCCTTCGCCGAGGAGATCGACGCCACGCCGCGCTTCGTGATCGGCGGCGGCACCGCGATCGGCGGCGCCATGTCCTTCTCGACCCGCCTGATCGACCGCAACGACTACGCCGGCCGGCGCAAGGTCATCGACATCTCCGGCGACGGCCGCGCCAACCAGGGCAACCAGCCCGAGGACGAGCGGGACAAGGCGGTCGCGGCCGGCTTCACGATCAACGGCCTGGCCATCCTCAACGAGGATTTCCTGGTCGACCGCTACTACCTCTACAACGTGATCGGGGGAACCGGCGCCTTCCTGGTCACCGCCGAGGACTTCCAGGACTTCCAGGAGGCGATCCTGCGCAAGCTGATCCAGGAGATCTCCGGCGTGCCCCTGGCCGCGCTGCACCCCCTCCTGGAGGAGCACCTGGCCCAGGGCCCGGCCCGGCCGGCAGCGGCCGGCAGCCCCTGGGGCCCGTGAGCGAAGAATCTCCGCAATGGGCTTGATTTGCCGCAGGTCTTCGGCTATCTGCCTGCCCGACGTCCCCATCGTCTAGCGGTCAGGACACCACCCTTTCAAGGTGGAGACACGGGTTCGATTCCCGTTGGGGACGCCAGCCTCTTCCTTCGCTTCTCCCACGGCCGCCCGGCGGCCGCCGAACCGCAGGCGGCCTGCGGTCCGCGATCCACCGTGGACTCGACCAAGGTCTGGTGTATATCCCTGAGACTCCGCATTCCGGAGGGCGCTTGGGTTATGCCATAATGCGCCAAGGGGTTGCGCGAGCCGGGGCCGGGCCGATGCCGCGTCGGCGGTTTGGCCCCGGGCCAGGCAGGTCGAGAGGTCGAAGATGAGTGCTATCATCCTGATTTCCATCGCCGTGCGGGCGCTCGCCCTGGGCTGGGCGGTGCATCTGGCCCTGCGGTTCAAGGACCGGCGCCTGTGGCTCTTCGTCGTGGCCCTTGCCGGCCTGGCGCTGGAGCAGGTCTTCGTCGGCTTCGGCGGCCGGCCGAGCGCCTGGCTGGGGCAGGTCGGCATCCGGGCCGATGTGCTGTGCCTGACGATCAGCCTGATCCTGCTGGGCAGCGTGTTCTGCCTGGGGCGGATTCTCCACGAGATGCGCGCCCGCTTCGACCAGGCCGCGCACAGCGAAGCGCGCTTCCGGGACCTGGTGGAGGCCTCCTCGGACCGCTATTGGGAGATGGACCGGGATCTGCGCTACGTCTGGGCCCGGGAATCGACCGAGAAGCAGCGCGCCCCCTTCGTCCAGGAGCTGATCGGCAAGACCCGCTGGGAGGTCTACGAGGGCGACCCCGACCACGACGAGAGATGGCGCCAGCACCGCGACGACCTGAACAACCGGCGGCCCTTCCGGGACCTCCGCCATCCCCTGACCGGCCGCGACGGCGTGACCCGGCACTGGAGCGTCAGCGGCAAGCCGGTCTATGCGGCCGACGGCAGCTTCGCCGGATACCGGGGCACGGCCACCGACATCACCCTGCAGGTCGAGTTGCAGGAGGAGGCGGAGCAGGCGCTGCGGCGCTCGGAGCAGCGCCTGCGCGACTTCGCCTACGCGGCCTCCGACTGGTTCTGGGAGACCGATGCCGACCTGCGCTTCACCTTCGTCTCGCAGCGGACCGAGACGGCGGCCAGGCTCCAGGCTCCGGGGATGATCGGCAAGGATCCGGGCGACCTCGACCTGACGGAGACCGACGCCGGCGTGCTGAAGCGCCACCTCGAGCACCTCGGCAAGCACAAGGAGATCCGCAACTTCGTCTACAGCATCCGGCAGCGCAACGGTTCGCTGCGCCATTTCAGGGTCTCCGGGCGGCCGCTCTTCGACGAGGCCAGCACCTTCCTGGGCTACCGCGGCGTCGGCACCGACATCACGGCCGAGGTCGTGGCCGAGCGGCAGCGCCAGCAGGCCGAGGTCCGCCTGGCCAAGTCGATCGAGGCGATTCCCGCCGGCTTCGCGCTTTTCGACGAAGCCGATCGCCTGGTCATCTGCAACAAGGAGTACCGTGGCTGCTACGAGGCGCTGGGCGTCGACGTCCGGCCGGGGATCCGCTTCGACCAGCTCGTCTGGGCGGCGGTCGACAACGCGAGCATCGGCAGCTCGCAGGAGGACGCCGAGCTCTGGGCCCGGCAGCGCCTGATCCGCCGGACCTGTCCCGCCGAGGGCTTCGAGTTCCGGCACAACGGCTCGCGCTGGTCGGAGGTCAGCGACTACCTGCTTCCGGACGGTGGCATGATCACCCTGGCCTACGACATCACCGACCGGAAGCTCACCGAGGAGGCGCTGCGGGTCAGCGAGCAGCACTTCCGTAACGTCGTCGAGGGCTCCGAGCAGGGCATGTTCATCTACAAGGGCGACGAGTTCATCTTCGCGAACCAGGCCTATGCCGACATGCTGGGCTACACCCCGGAGGAGATCTACGCCCTCGACCCGCCGCAGCTGGCCTATGCGCCCTACGAGCGGGAGCGGATCCGCCAGTATTCAGACGCGCGAATTCGCGGCGAGACGGCGCCGACCTCCTACGAGGTCGACGCCCTGCGCAAGGACGGCAGCATCATCACGCTGCACCACTTCGCCAAGCGCGCCGAGTGGTACGGCGAGCCGGTCTCCCAGGTGGCGGTGGTCGACATCACGGACCGCAAGCGGACGGAGGAGGAGCTGCGGGAGAGCCAGACCAAGCTCGCCAAGTCCCAGCAGCGGCTGCTGGACGCGATCGAGTCCCTCAACGACGGCTTCGTGCTTCACGACGCCGAGGACCAGATGGTGCTTTCGAACAGCAAGTTCAACGACTTCTATGAGCTCAGTCCCGAGCTCCTCAAGCACAAGACCCTTTTCAGCGATCAGATCCGCTGGGCCCTGGCCAACGGCAAGCTCGGCGACGCCCGGGGCCGCGAAGAGGACTGGCTGCAGGAGCGCATCAGCCTACACCGCGATCCGAAAGGCGCCTTCGAGCAGCGGCTCAGCGACGGCCGCTGGCTTCAGGTCAACGAGATCCGCACCAAGGAAGGCGGGATCGTCGGCATTCGAACCGACATCACCCGCCTGAAGCAGGCCGAGGAGGCGATCCGCCAGCACGAGGCCGATCTGGCCATGGTCCAGCGGCGCAGCACCATGGGCGAGATGGCGGCGGCCCTGGCGCACGAGCTCAACCAGCCACTGACCGCCGTGGTCAACTACTGCGCCGGCTCCCTGCGGCGGCTGGAGGCCGACAGCATGAGCCAGGACGAGCTGGTCGAGATCCTGACCACGATCCGCGAGCAGGCCCAGCGCGCCGGGGACGTCCTTCGGCATATCGGCAGCTTCGTGTCCGAAGGCGAGGTCTCGAAGGGACTGGTCGACATCAACGACGCGATCCGCAGCGTCATGGCCCTCCTGAAGGAGGAGCTTCGGCGCAACCGCATCGAGGTCAGGCTGCAGCTCTCCGCCGATCTGCCCGAGATCCACGCGGCCGAGATCGGGATCGAGCAGGTCGTCCTCAACGTCGTGAAGAACGCCATCGAGGCGATGCAGGGGGTGGATGCCGCCGAGCGCCGCCTGCGGATTTCGACCTCGAGGCGGGCCGGCGGCCGGGTGATGGTCTCGGTCACCGACAGCGGGCACGGCTTCAGCGCGACCAACGGCGAGACCTATTTCGAACCTTTCGTATCCACCAAGAAGGACGGCATGGGCATGGGACTGGCGATCTGCCGCTCGATCATCTCGGCCCTCGGCGGGCGTATCAGCATGAGAAAGGGCCGAAAGGCGGGGACCAAGGTTTCCTTCCTGCTGCCGAGCGCCGACGAGGCCATGCAAGATGCCGCCTGAGCCCACAGTCTTCGTCGTCGACGACGATCCCGCGGTCCGCCAGTCCTTCAAGTGGCTGGTCGGCTCCATCGGCCTCAAGGTGCAGACCTTCTCCTGCGCGCAGGACTTCATCCGCGACTACGATCCGGCCGATTCCGGCTGCCTGGTGGTCGACGTCCGGATGCCCGGGATGAGCGGGATCGAGCTCCAGGAGAAGCTGGCCAACGACGGTATCTCGATCCCGATCATCGTCGTCACGGCCTACGGCGACGTCCCGACCGCGGTGCGGGCCATGAAGCGGGGGGCGGTCGACTTCATCGAGAAGCCCTACAACGACCAGGCGATGCTCGACCGCATCCAGCTCTGCATCGAACGCGATGCCAAGATGCGCCACGAGAAGGAGATCCGGCGCGAGGTCGCCTGGCGGGTCGAGCGCCTGACCCCGAGGGAGCGGGAGGTCTTCGAGCTGATCGTCGCTGGCCGCTCCAACAAGGAGGTCGCCCGGGCCCTCAACATCAGCCCCAAGACCGTGGAGGCGCATCGGGCCAAGGTGATGGACAAGATGGCCGTCGGGTCCCTGGCGGAGCTGGTACAGCTCTCGACCTATTTGGAGTCGAGTTAGGGTTTTCCCGAAGGACTGAACGGATTGGCCCGGATTTCCGTAAAGAACTGCAACTTATAGCTTTGTAGAAGGAGCACTAAAGAATTATTTCCTTTTCTCTTTGAGGTCAGGGCTGACCAGGGGGCAAAATGGCACGCTGTGGTATCAACGCCGAGCCATTGCTAGCGATGGAGACCGAACTCAAGGCCTTGCAGGAGGCAGTTTCTTCCAGTCGTGACGACCGCGACATCGAAGAACTTGGCCGTCGGCTAGATGCTCTTGAGTTACAGATAAGTCGGACGAACGCGAGGACCCCGGCCGGACTTGCAGTTAAGGTCCGTCGTCTTTGGGAGAACCTCGACGCGGAACGGGAAGAGTGGGATCTCAATAACTACCGCACGCTTCTGGAATCGCTCGAGAGTCTGGAGCCGAGCACCGAACTGCCCCACGAAGCGCGAGAAGCTTGATATCCGGAGCTTCCCTCCAGGTCCGCGTCGCGACGCCCTCGGCTCAGCCGTGACCGGTGCTTTCCCTCTGCTGTGGGTCGTGCGGCCGGCATAGCGCCGAAACCGCATTCTGCGCCTTCGAGGGAGAGGCGAAGTGCTGGCCGTCCAGCCGCGCCGTACTGTGATCCGCCGCGAAGTATTTATATCCCGATCGCTGCGCGACCAGGACTCCGACCCCGCGACCTTCGATCTCGACGACAAACCGGACGGACCTCTGTTGGCTAGGCATGGCGTATCCTAGTCTCCCTCGATTGAGCTGTGAGCTTGAACCGCAAAGATATGCGCTTCGGCTGCAGTATCAAGCAACGTTACGGTGACAAGAGAGTTGCCGTTTTGAATCAGTTCGGTCTCGGTTACGAGACGGCGCGCCCCTGGTCTTCGCCGACAACGTCGAGCAGGGTTTCGAACTTGTTGCTCAGGTGACGCTTCATGATCCGGCCGAGCTTTTCGGCGTCCCGGGCGGCCAGCGCCGCCATCATCTCCTCGTGCTCGGCCACGGCTTGCCGCCAGCGGGTCTCGGAAAGGTTGGCGGCGAAGCGGGCCCGCTGGACCTGCCCGCGCAGGCGGCCGTAGAACGCGCTCAGCATCCGGTTGTCGGCGGCCGCCAGGATCGCCTCGTGGATCGCCTGGTTCAGGGCGAAGTAGTCGTTCAGGCGCCCGGCCCGGTGATGCGCGACCATGCGCTCGTGCAGCCGGCGGATCGCCGCGACCTCGGCATCGGTGATGCGGGCGCAGGCCAGTTCGCCGCCCAGGGCCTCCAGGGCGCCCATCACCTCGAAGGCCTCGCGCAGGCCCTCGGCGCTGATCCGCGAGACGGCGGCGCCGCGGTTGGGCAGCAGGTCGATCAGGCCTTCGGTGGCCAGCACCTTGAGCGCCTCGCGCAGGGGTGTCCGCGAAATCCCGAAGCGGTCGCAGAGCGCGCGCTCCGGGATCCGCTCGCCGGCCCGCAGCTCGCCCTCCTGGATCATGTCGCGCAGCCGGTCGAGGACCTCGTCGTGCAGGGTCCGGCGCTCGATCCGCTCGCTGCCGCCGCCTTCGCCCGGCGCGCCCTGCCGTCGTGAGCCGCTATCTCGCGCCATGAGCGCTCTCCTCCCGGGTCTCCAAGGCGGCCTCCAGGACCCGCGCCACATGGAGCGCGCGACGGCCGCTGCCATCCTGGATCTGATGCCGGCAACTGGTGCCGTCGGCGACGACGACCGCCGCCGGATCCGCCTCGCGAACCGCCGGCAGCAGGCTCAGCTCGGCCATCCGCTGCGAGACCTCGTAGTGCTCCGCCTCGTAGCCGAAGGACCCGGCCATGCCGCAGCAGCTCGAGGCGATGGAGGTCACCTGCAGCCCGGGCACCATCCCGAGGCAGCGTTCCACGTCGGACATCACGGCGAAGGCCTTCTGGTGGCAGTGGCCGTGGAGCAGGGCCTGCCTGGCGCCCTGGTCGCCCAGGGGCAGGCGCAGGTTTCCGGCTTCCGCCTCCTGGACCAGGAAGGTCTCCAGGAGCCGCGCCGCGGCGGCGACCGTGGCGGCCTCCTCGCCCGGCAGCAGCGAGGGGATCTCGTCCTTCAGGGTGAAGAGGCAGGACGGCTCCAGCCCGACGATGGGACTGCCCGCGGCGGCGGCCGGCAGGACGGCCGCGAGCAGGCGCCGGGCCTCCGCCTTGGCCTCCTCGACCAGACCGGCGGCGAGGAAGGTCCGCCCGCAGCAGAGCGGCCGGCCACGGTCCGCGGCCCCCTCTGGCGCCCCCTCTGGCGCTTGGGCGACGGCGACCCGGTAGCCGCCGGCCTGCAGCAGCCTGAGCGCGGCCCGGGCGTTCTCCGGCTCGAAGTAGGTGTTGAAGGTGTCGGCGAAAAGCAGGACCTGGCGGCCCTCTCCGGCAGCCGCCGTTTCGGCCTCCCCGGCGCGGAAGACGTCGCGCCGCCAGCGGGGCAGGGGGCGCCGGGCGGAGAGCCCGAGCAGCCTTTCGCTCAGGGCCGCGGCGCCGGGCAGCCGGTCGCGCAGGTTCGCCAGCGGCGCCAGGCGGGCGGCCCAGGGGGCGTAGCGGGGCAGGTAGGCGACCAGCCGCTCGCGCGGGCTCGGCGCCTCGCTCCGGCGCTGCTGGGCCAGGACCTCCAGCTTCATCCGGGCCATGTCGACGCCGGTCGGGCATTCCCGCTTGCAGGCCTTGCAGGAGACGCAGAGCGCCAGGGTCTCCTTCATCTCGGGGCTGGTCAGCGCCCCGGGGCCGAGCTGGCCGCTCAGCGCCAGGCGCAGGGAGTTGGCCCGGCCGCGGGTCACGTGCTGCTCGTCGCGGGCGACCCGGTAGGAGGGGCACATCACCCCCGGGTCGGCCTTGCGGCAGGCGCCGTTGTTGTTGCACATCTCGACCGCCCCCAGGAAGCCGCCCCAGGCCGACCAGTCCAGGACGCCCTCGAAGGGTTCGCCCCGGTAGTCCGGGCCGAAGCGGAAGAGGCTGCGGTCGTCCATCCTGGGCGCGCGGACGATCTTGCCGGGATTGAACAGGCCCTGGGGGTCGAAGCTGTCCTTGAGGTCCTCGAAGGCGGTGACGATCTCGCGCCCGAACATGGCCTCGTGGAACTCGGAGCGGACCAGGCCGTCGCCGTGCTCGCCGGAGTGCGAGCCCTTGTAGGCCCGGACCATCTCGAAGGCCTCCTCGGCGATGGCGCGCAGCTTGCGGACCTCGATCTCCTGCTTGAGGTTGAGGATCGGCCGCACGTGCAGGCAGCCGACCGAGGCGTGGGCATACCAGGTGCCGCTGGTGCCGTGGCGGGCGAAGACCCGGTTCAGGCGGTCGGTGTACTCGGCCAGGTCCTCCAGGGGCACGGCGCAGTCCTCGATGAAGGAGATCGGCTTCCCGTCGCCCTTCATCGACATCATGATGTTGAGCCCGGCCTTGCGGACCTCCCAGATCTCGCGCTGCGGCTCGGCCTCGGTCAGCGCCACCACGGCCTCCGGGAAGCCCAGTTCGCCGAGCAGGGCCTCCAGGTCCCTCAGCCGCGCGAGCTGCCGGGCCCGGTCCTCGCCGGCGAACTCGACCAGCAGCAGGCTGTCTGGCTCTCCCTTGACCGTGCGTGCGATGACCTCTCGGAACAGCGGGATGTCGCGGGCCAGCTCCATCATCTTGCGGTCCACCAGCTCGACCGCGCTGGGCTCCAGCTCGACGATGTGCCGGGTCGCGGCCATGGCGTCGTAGAAGCGCGGGAAGTGGCAAACGCCCAGGACCCGCTGCGGCGGGATCGGGTGCAGCCTCAGGGTCAGCCTGGTGAAGAAGCCGAGGCTGCCTTCCGAGCCGACCAGAAGCTGCGCCATGCTGCCGGGCGTCTCCAGCAGGCGGTCCAGGTTGTAGCCGCCGACCCGGCGCTGCAGCTTGGGAAAGCGCGCCTCCATGGCCGCGGCCACGCCCTCGGCGATGCCGCGGGCCCGGACCGAGAGGGCGTCGCCCGGGGGCGCCTCGTCGAGGCGGCCGAAGTCGTGGCGCGAGCCGTCGGACAGGATGGCCGAGATCGCCCTCACGTTGTCGACCATCTTGCCGTAGCGGATCGAGCGCGCGCCGCAGCTGTTGTTGCCGGCCATGCCGCCGAGGGTGGCGCGGCTGCCGGTCGAGATGTCGACGGCGAACTGCAGGCCCTTGGGCCGCAGGCCGGCGTTCAGGCGGTCCAGCACCAGGCCCGGCTCGACCGTGACCTCCCGCTTTTCGAGGTCGAGGTCGAGGACCCGGTTCAGGTGCTTGGAGGTGTCCAGGACCAGGCAGCGGCCGACCGTCTGGCCGCACTGCGAGGTGCCGCCGCCGCGCGGCAGCAGCGGCAGGCCTTCCTCGCGGGCGATCTCGACCGCCGCCAGGACGTCGGCCTCGGTCTTGGGGACGACCACGCCGATCGGCTCGATCTGATAGTGCGAGGCGTCGGTGGCATAGCGGCCGCGACTGAAGGCGTCGAAGAGCACCTCGCCCTCCAGCGCCCCGCGCAGCCGGGCCGCCAGCGCGGGATCGCCGATGCGCTCGCGGTTCGGCTTGCGAGTCGCGCCGCCGAGGGGTCCCGTACCCTGAGGGGAGGCGGTCATCGGCGGCGCCCCGAAGCCATCGTCGGGTACGGCGCGCCATCGCGCGCTCCGCCCCTTCGGCGCTCGCCGCAGGTCTGCCGGTCGCCTTGCCTCAGCATGCGCGTGCTTTGACACATCTGCATTTTGAATGCAATATGCAATTTAACGCGCAGCACCATTGCCATCAGCGGAGGCAGACCGAGGCGCCATGAGCCACCGAGCCGGACGACACTTCCTTCAGATCCCGGGCCCGACCAACGTGCCCGACCGCGTCCTGCGGGCCATGGACCTGCCGACGATCGACCACCGCGGACCCGAGTTCGCGGCGCTGACGGCCGAGGTCCTCGCCGGCCTCCGGACGGTCTTCGGCACGAGCGGGGCGGCGCTGGTCTTCCCCTCGTCGGGGACGGGGGCCTGGGAGGCCGCGCTGGTCAACACGCTGTCGGCCGGCGACCGGGTGCTGATGTTCGAGACCGGGCACTTCGCCTCGCTGTGGCGCGAGATGGCCGGGCGGCTCGGCCTGAAGGTCGACTTCGTGCCCGGCGACTGGCGCCGCGGGGTCGACCCGGAGGCGGTCGAAGCCCGGCTGAAGGCCGACGCTGAGCAGGGGATCAAGGCGGTCTGCATCGTCCACAACGAGACCTCGACCGGCGTGACCACACGGGTGCCCGCGGTCCGGGAAGCCATGGACCGCAGCGGCCATCCGGCGCTCTTGATGGTCGACACCATCTCCTCCCTGGGCTCCATCGACTACCGCCATGACGACTGGGGGGTCGACGTCACGGTCGGCGGCTCGCAGAAGGGCCTGATGCTGCCCCCGGGGCTGGGCTTCAACGCGGTCGGCCCCAAGGCCCTGAAGGCCTCGGAGACCGCCGGGCTGCCCAGGTCCTACTGGAGCTGGGCGGCGATGCTGGGCCCCAACGAGAAGGGCTTCTTCCCCTACACCCCGGCCACCAACCTGCTCTACGGCCTGCGCGAAGCCCTGGCCATGCTGCAGGAGGAGGGCCTGGACAAGGTCTTCGCCCGCCACCACCGCCACGCCGAGGCGACCCGCGCCGCGGTCCGGGCCTGGGACCTGGAGTTGCTCTGCGCCGAGCCGAAGGAATACAGCGACAGCCTGACCGCCGTGATGGTGCCGGAAGGCCAGGACGCCGACCGGCTGCGCGCGGTCGCGCTCGACCGCTTCGACATGTCGCTCGGCACCGGTCTCGGCAGGCTCGCCGGCCGGGTCTTCCGGATCGGCCACCTGGGCGACTTCAACGACCTGATGCTGGCCGGGACCCTGGCCGGGGTGGAGATGGCGCTGGAACTCTCGGGGATCCCCTACCGCAAGGGCGGGGTCCAGGCGGCCCTGGATTTCCTGAGCGAAGCTCAGCGTTCCGACGTATCCTTCGCCAAGACGGGTTAGGCCAAAGCGGGCCGGCCCGAACCTCGAAGACGCAAAACCAAGAAAAACGAACCTGCCTAGGGAGGCAAGACATGAAAAGGATCGCACTGCCACTGCTGCTGGCGGCCTGGGGGCTGGCCGCTTCCGGGGCCTCGGCCCAGCAAATCGAGCTCAAGTTCGGCCACGTCGGCGCGCCGGGCTCGCTCTTCGCCATCTCGGCCGAGGAGTTCGCCAAGCGGGCCAACGCCAAGCTCGGCGACGCGGCCAAGGTCACCGTCTTCGGCTCCAGCCAGCTCGGCAAGGACAAGGAGCTGCTGCAGAAGCTGAAGCTGGGCACCGTCCACTTCGCCTTGCCCTCGACCGTGATGTCGACCGTGGCCGACGAGTTCGGCCTCTTCGAGATGCCCTATCTGGTCAAGGACCGGGCGCATATGGCGCGGATCGAGAAGGAGATCGCCTGGAGCCGCCTGGCGCCGGCCGCCGAGGCCCGGGGCTACAAGATCATCGCGATCTGGGAGAACGGCTTCCGCCACATCACCAACAACCAGCGGCCGATCGTCAAGCCGGAGGACCTGAAGGGCATCAAGCTGCGGACGCCCAAGGGCACCTGGCGGGTCCGCATGTTCCAGGCCTATGGCGCCAACCCGACGCCGATGTCCTTCTCGGAGGTCTTCACCGCGCTGCAGACCGGGGTGATCGACGGCCAGGAGAACCCCTTCGCTCAGATCTACAGCGCCAAGTTCCAGGAGGTGCAGAAGTACCTCTCGCTGACCGGGCACGTCTATACGCCGGCCTACGTGACCGTCGGCTCGAAGGCCTGGGGCAAGCTGCCGAAGGAGGTGCGCGAGGTGCTGGAGGCGACGGCCAAGGAAACCCAGGCCTTCGTCTACGACACCGCGGCGCGCCTGGACAAGGACCTGCTGGAGAAGCTGCGGAGCGGCGGCATCAAGGTCAACGAGGCCGACAAGGCCGCCTTCATCGCCGCCAGCAAGGACATCTACGAAGCCTACGCCCAGTCGGTGCCGGGCGGACAGAAGCTGGTCGACACCGCGATCGGCCTGGGCAAGTAGAGCCTTTCGCCGAGCCCCCCGCAGCCGGCCTGCGGGGGGCTTTCTTTGCGCCAAGAAAGGCAGGTCATCGTCGCCATGGCAGGGTTGGGCCGAGCCTACGGACGGATGCTGGAAGCCGTCGTCATCTTCCTGATGGTCGCGCTGACCGCGGTCGTGGTCTTCGCCGTGATCAGCCGCAAGGCCGGCGCCTCGCTCTCCTGGTACGACGAGGTCGCCTCGATCCAGCTCGCCTGGCTGACCTACTACGGCGCCGCCCTGGCCGCCTACAAGCGCGCCCACATCGGCTTTCCCGGCCTGCTGGAGGCCCTGCCGCCCGGGCCGCGCCTGGCGCTGTTCTGGTTCGGCGAGTCGGCGGTCGCCGCCTTCTTCGTCCTGCTGGCCTGGGTCGGCATGACGGTACTCGAGGTCCTGGAGGGCGATACCCTGGTCAGCCTGCCCTGGGTGCCGGTGCAGGTCACCCAGTCGGTGATCCCGATCGGCGCCCTGCTCTTCCTCCTGGGCCAGGCGATCAGCCTGCCCGAGCAGCTCCGCCGCGTGCGCGAGGGCCGTCTGCTGCACGAGGGCGAGACGGCGGAGGAGGGGCCGTGATCCTGCTCCTGATGCTGCTGGCCCTGATGGCCCTGATCCTGATCAACGTGCCGATCGCGGTCGCCCTGGCGATCGTCGCGGTCGGCGCCATGATCGCGACCCAGGGCCTCGACATCCTGCCCAACGTCGCCCTGGTCATGTACGACGGGGCGACCAAGTTCCCGCTGCTGGCGATCCCGATGTTCGTCCTGGCCGGGGCGATCATGAATGCCTCGGGCATCTCGCAGCGGCTGATCGCCTTCGCCTCGGCCCTGGTCGGCTTCGTGCGCGGCGGCCTCGCCATGGTCAACATCGCGGTCTCGATGTTCTTCGCCGAGATCTCGGGCTCGGCCGTCGCCGACGTGGCGGCGACCGGCTCGGTGCTGATCCCGGCGATGAAGCGGCGCGGCTACCCGCGCGCCTTCGCCGCGGCGGTGACCTCCTCCTCGGCGACCCTGGCGGTGATCATCCCGCCTTCGATCCCGATGATCCTCTACGGCGTGATGTCCGACAGCTCGATCGTCCAGCTCTTCGTCGCCGGCATCGTTCCCGGGATCCTGGGCGGCCTGGGCATGATGACCGTGTCCTACCTCATGGCGCGGCGCCTCGGCTGGCCGGTCGAGGAGGTCTTCCAGGTCGCCCGGCTCTGGCTGACCTTCAAGGATGCCGCCTGGGCCCTGCTGCTGCCGGTGATCATCCTGGGCGGCATCTTCGGCGGCGTCGTCACCGCGACCGAGGGCGGCGGCGTCGCCGTGGTCGCCGCGCTCTTCATCGGCGCGGTGATCTATCGCGACCTCGACTGGCCCTTCCTGCGCAGCGCCATCATCGACGGCGGGCTGCAGACCGCGGTGGTCATGCTGCTGGTCGCCGCCTCGGCCCTGGTCGGGGTCTACCTGACCGAGCTGCAGATGCCGCAGAAGCTGGCCGCCGCGATCCTGGAGCTGACGAACAACCGCTACGTGGTCCTGGCCCTGCTCAACGTCTTCTTCCTGGTGATCGGCTTGTTCCTGCATTCCGCGGCGGCGATCATCCTGGTCGTGCCGGTGGTCATCCCGCTGATCACGGCGGTGGGGATCGACCCGATCCACTTCGGGCTGATCGTCACCCTGAACCTGGGCATCGGCCAGCAGACCCCGCCCGTGGCCAGCGTCCTGATCACCGCCTGCTCGATCGCCAAGGCCGACGTCTGGGAGGTCTCCAAGGTCAACATCCAGTTCATCGCCGTGCTCTTCCTGGTCCTGATGATCGTCACCTACGTCCCGGTCGTCCCGATGAGCCTGGTCGAGTATTTCTATCGCTGACAAGCCTTTGACCCGAGGGTCTTCAGATGACGCATGAGAACATAACGCTGCAGCGGCGCGACGCCGTCGCGACCGTGACCCTGAACCGGCCCGAGAAGCTGAACGCCATGACCAAGCCGATGTGGCGCCGCCTCGGCGCGGTCTTCGGCGAGCTGGCCGAGGACGAGACCCTGCGCTGCGTGCTGCTGCGCGGGGCCGGCGGGCGCGCCTTCAGCCCCGGCAACGACATCGGCGAGTTCGAGACCGAGCGCGCCGACGTCGCCCAGGCCCGCGCCTACGGCGCCATCATGCACGCGACCCTGGGCGCGATCCGCGATTGCCCGGTGCCGGTGGTGGCCATGATCCAGGGCATCTGCGTCGGCGGCGGCCTGGAGATCGCGGCCCTGGCCGACCTCAGGATCTGCGGCCGCTCCAGCCGCTTCGGGGTGCCGATCAACCGCCTGGGCCTGGTCATGGCCTATCCCGAGATCGAGGGCCTGCTGGCCCTGGTCGGCCCGGCGGTCGCCAAGGAGCTGCTCTTCGAGGCCCGGATCCTGGGCGCCGAGGAGGCCCTGGCCAAGGGCCTGGTCAACCGGGTGGTCGAGGACGACGCGGTCGAGGCCGAGGCCGAGGCGACGGCCGAGCGCATCGCCGCCGGCGCGCCCCTGGTCAACCGCTGGCATAAGGCCTTCATCCGGCGCCTGGCGAGCGGCGTGCCGCTGAGCGAGGCCGAGCTGGACGAGGGCTTCGCCTGCTTCGGCACCGAGGACTTCCAGATCGGCTACAAGGCCTTCCTTGCCAAGGCCAAGCCCGACTTCAAGGGACGCTGAGATGGCCGGCGAAAGCGGCGCGGCGGCGACCGGCCCCCTGGACGGCGTCAAGGTGATCGAGCTGGCCCACATCATGGCTGGCCCGGTCTGCGGCCTGATGCTCGCCGACCTGGGCGCCGAGGTCGTCAAGGTCGAGAAGGTGCCGGGCGGCGACGACACCCGGCGCACCCTGCCGCCCGACATCGAGGGCGAATCGGCGGCCTTCATGATGATGAACCGCAACAAGCGCGGCATCGCCGTCGACCTCAAGACCGAGGCTGGACAGGCCGTGGTCCGCCGTCTGATCCTGGAGGCCGACGTGGTGGTCGAGAACTACCGCCGCGGCACCATGGAGCGCTTCGGCCTGGGCTACGAGGCGCTGAGCCGCGAGAATCCGGGGCTGATCTACTGCTCGCTCTCCGGCTTCGGGCGCAGCGGGCCCTACGCCGAGCGGGCCGGCTTCGACCTTATCGCCCAGGGCATGAGCGGCCTGATGAGCACCACCGGCGAGGGCCCCGGACGGCCGCCGGTCAAGGTCGGGGCGCCGGTCACCGACATCACGGCCGGGATCCTGGGCGCCCTGGGCGTCGCCGCGGCCTACGCCCGGCGCCTGCGGACGGGGCAGGGGCAGCAGGTCGACACCTCGCTCTTCGAGGCCGGCATCGTCCACACCTACTGGCAGTCGGCGATGTGCTTCGCGACCGGCGAGCCGCCCGGGCCCATGGGCTCGGCCCACCCCCTGAACGCGCCCTACGAGGCCTTCGAGACCGCCGACGGCTGGATCACCGTCGGCGCCGCCAACCAGGCCAACTGGGAGCGCCTGGTCCAGCTTCTGGGCGAGCCGACGCTGGCCGCCGATCCGCGCTTCCGGGACAACCGGGCGCGCATGGCCCATCGGGAGGAGCTGGCGGGGCAGCTGGCCGGGCACTTCCGGACCCGGGCCTCGGCGGACTGGCTGGAGGCCTTGGATGCCGCCGGCGTCCCCGCCGGTCCGGTCTCGTCGATCGCCGAGATGCAGGCCGACCCGCAGGCTTTGTCCCGGGGCATGGTGACCGAGGTCGCCCACAGCCGGCTGGGCCCGGTCAAGACCCTGGGCGCACCGCTCAAGTTCTCCGACACACCCGGGGGCCTCCGCTCCGGCGCGCCGCTCTACGGCGAGCACAGCCGCGCGGTCCTGGCCGAGCACGGCTGGTCCGAAGCCGAGATCGAAGATCTGATCGCGGCCGGCGTCGTGGTCGCGGCCGATTAGCGGGGGCGCCCAGAGCATGATCGTGTCACGCCTATCTGACGTGACGCGTGAGCCATGCTCTAGATTATTGGAGTAGATCAAGATGGGATCAGATCGATTCGATCTTGATCTAGCCGGGGGTCAGCCAGCCGGGTTGCGCAACTGGACGCCCAGGGCGTCGTCGAGGATGAACTCGATGCCCCGGGCCTCGAAGGCGGTCCTCAGACGGCTCAGCGTGTCGGTCCGCTGGGGCAGGCGGTCGTTCTCGAAGCGGGTGATCAGCGAAGGCGAGACCCCCGTCCGTTCCGCCAGCTGGCGCACGGTCATCTGCAGCGCGGCCCGCGCCATGCGGCACTGCTCGGGCGTGATCGGTATCTTGTCCGCCCGATAGCGCAGCGACTCGTCCTGGGACCTCTGGGGAACCCGCGCCGGCCGCGGCCGCGGCTTGAAGCCCGAGATGCTCGATCGCGTCGTCATGTCGTCATCCCCCTTGTCGGTCGGTGCCCTTATCGGTCGGTCCCTTGCCGGTCGGTCAGGGCCGCCTTCTGCCTGCAAGAACAACCGCGCCGGGCAACTGCCGCTCACAGCATACCACGGACCCTCTCCTTAACACCGGCCTGCGGACTTACTTCCAAGCCATATGCGATTCTTTCGTGATCGGCCTGCCCGATACCGCCCGGCCGGCCGCTCCGCCGGCGGCCCGGCAAGGGAAGAGAACGCCGGCGTCACCGTTGTTCCCGTGACACTCTAGCATCCCGGGCCCGGCGCCGGCGCACCATGACCCAAGTCAAGAGCCGGCGGCCGGACCCTGGGCAGGCCGGGCGGAGCTTCGGGCGGCGGCGTGTTTCCGCGCCGCGCCCCTTGGCTTGCTCTCGGGGCCCTGGGAGCAAACCAGGGGGGTCGGCTCAGCGTAGAGAGTCCGACCAAGCGAGAGAGGCGCGATCGCGCGCGCCGGGGCCGAAGCGGCGTCCTTGTGGCTTTTCTGGGCCGGTCACGAACCTTTGACCGGGGATAGACACAAGCAAGTTGGAACAAAAGAGCCAGCCGCCGCGTATAACAATCGTGACGTTCAGAACCCGACGGCGAAGAGGAAGGTCAGGACCACAGAGCGAGTTGAAAAGTTCCGGATCTGTTCCCATATATCGGTGACTTCAGCAAAAGCATCGACGGCTTTGAAGTGCCTCTGGGGACCCCTCGGCAAGCGAGAGGCGCGTCCGGACGGGGGTAACGGTAACGAGCCCCGCGCGGCAGAGGTGCGGGGAAGGAGATGAACTTGAGACAGGCGAGCATTCCGACCAGCTACATGCATGAGATCCGCAGGTTTCCGATCCTGAGCGCGGAAGAGGAACGGGATCTGGCACGGCGGTGGCGCGACGAGCGCGACCCCTCGGCTGCCCGTCTCCTGGCCGGTGCCCACCTCCGCTACGTCGTCAAGGTTGCCCGCGGCTTCACCGGCTACGGCCTGCCGCTGGGCGACCTGATCGCCGAAGGCAACCTGGGGCTGATGCAGGCCATGGACCGCTTCGACCCGGACCGCGGCAACCGCTTCGTCACCTATGCCACCTGGTGGATCCGCGCGGCGATCCAGGACTACGTCCTGCGCAGCTACATGCCGGTCCGCGCGGTCACGACGGCGGACCGCAAGAAGCTGTTCTTCAACCTGCGCCGTCTCAAGGCCCGCGACGTCGAGACCTACGGCAGCCGGATGTCGCCCGAGCAGGCCGAGGCCATCGCCAAGGAGCTTGGCGTGTCCCGCGACGACGTCGTCGACATGGACCAGTACCTCGAAGCCGGGGAGCATTCGCTCAACGCCAAGCTGAACGCCGAGTCGGGCGAGGAGTGGCAGGAGTTCCTGACCGACGAGTCCCCCGACCAGGAGAACCTGGTGATGGAGGCCGATCAGCTGGTCAAGCGCCGGGCCCTGATGGAGCAGGCGATGGACGACCTCAGCGAGCGCGAGCGGGTGATCTTCCGCGAGCGGCGTCTGGCCGAGGAGCCGCCCACCCTGGAAAGCCTGGCCCAGAAGTTCGGCGTCTCGCGCGAGCGTATCCGGCAGATCGAGGTCCGCGCCTTCGAGAAGGTCCGCAGTGCCATGACCACGGCCGAACGCGAGAAGGTCCTGGCCTAGTTCAGGCTGCCCTCGATCGACTCTGATCGAGGGCAGATATTTCCTTCTATCTCAAAAAGATAGAGCAGCCTATTCGGGCCCGGCCGCAGGCAGGCCATTCGAGATCAAGATCGGATCAGATTGAATCAATCCGATCCGATCATGCTCTACGAGACCAGCATCGACATCTGATCCGCCGTCGTCTTCAGGAGTGGAACGTAGCCGCAGGCTTCCTGGAGCGAGAGCCGTTGAGAGGGGGCGTGGAAGGACAGGGTGGCGGCCAGGCTGCCGCTCGGCCCCGGCACCGGTACGGCGACCGCGATCATGCCTTCGATGAGTTCCTCGGCGTCGGTCGAGAAGCCGCGGTCGCGGATCTTCGCCAGCTCGATCAAGAGGTCCTCCGGGTTCGCGATCGATTGCGGCGTGCGCTTTTCCATCGGTTCGACCAGACGCACCACCCGCTGCGCATCCTGGAAGGTGCTGAGGAACATCTTGCCGCTGGCCGTGCAGTGGAGCGGCACCCGGCTCCCGATCGGTAGCTGAATGCGAAGCGGCCACTTGGTCTCGACCCTGTCCAGGTAGAGCATGGCATCGCCGTCCGGGATCGAGAGGTTGCAGGTCTCGCCGATCTGCGCCGACAGCTTGGCGAGTAGGGCGCGGCGCTCGGCCTGCAGCCCGCTCGAGGAGAGCACGCCCACCGCCAGCCCCCGAAGTCTGGCGCCGGGGGAGTAGCGTCGGCCGTCCAGGTCGCGGGTCAGGTAGCCCGCGCTCTCCAAGGTGGCGCAGAGCCGGTGGATCGTCGGCTTCGGCAGGGACAGCCGGGCATTGAGATCCGTGGGCGTGGCCGGTTCGCCGAGGCGGGCGGCTTCTTCCAGTATGGCGAGAGCGCGAAAGATCGTCGGGATGTTCTGAGACCGATTGTCGTCGCTCAGGTCGCCCTCCATCCGCAGTCTCCTAACGTCCGATGTAGGTAAGCAGAACCGTCGACAGCTGTGGCACCAGGGCGACGATCACCCAGACCGCCAGCAGCGAGGCGAGGTAGGGCAGCGTATACCGCAGAAGCTGGAAGTAGGGAATCTGCGTGACGCTGCTGGCCACGTAGAGGTTGAGGCCATAGGGCGGCGTGATGTTGTTTTTCAGGGTCGATAGCTTAGGCGGCGCCCGCCCGGTGGTCGAGGGGCGGGCGCCGTGGCCATCAGGCTTTCCACCAGCGGCGCGGTTCGACGTTCTCGGGCTTGGTGTCCGCCGGGATCTCACGCGCGACGCGATGGATCTCCTTGTAGGTGTCGATGCCGCCGGACCATTTGTTCAGCCGTTCCCGCCACTCGGCCCAGGGCTCCGGATTGAACTCGGGCGAGCACATCTCCTCGGCCATCTTGACCTGGTCGTCGGGCAGGAAGGCCGGACGCACGTTCTCCTGGTCGAAGATCGTGCCGGGCATCACCGGGTCGGAGAAGCCGACGGTCTTGACCAGCGCGGCCTCATTGGCCGCCTGCACGTGGACCTGGCTCAGGTAGGCCGACTCCATGATCGCGTCCTGCAGGGCGCCGTCCATGCCGTCGAAGACCTTGGCGCTCATCGAGGTGTGCTCGGTGCCGCAGAAGAAGCGCAGGTCGACCGACTGGGAGACCACCGGCGACATGTTGGCGTAGGCCACGGCCGAGGCCCAGGTCTCGGCGCCGTCGATCAGGCCCTGCTTCAGGCCGTCGAGGGTTTCCTCCCAGGCCACCGGCACCGGGTTGAGCTTGAGCAACTGCATCGCGATACGGCCGAGCTGCGTGCCGGTGACGCGGTTCTTGGTACCGAAGAGCTCTTCCAGCTTGGTCACCTTCGGCTTGTCCTTCCATGACAGGCCGAGCTGGATGCCGCGCAGCTCGCAGTGGCTGAACAGGAACTTCAGGCCGTGCCGCTTCTCCAGCGGGTCACGCAGGATGCGCTGCGACTCGGGACTGTAGAGAAAGTGGTACTGCGAGGCCCGGCCGGGGAACATGTAGGCGTAGTCCAGCACGTTGAGATAGGGCGCGCCGCCGGCCGAGTTCTGGGTCGAGGCGGCATAGATGTCGATGATGCCCTGCTGGGTCTTCTTGACGCAGGACAGCTGGCCGCAGATCTGGTTGTCGCCGATGAATTCGATCCGGATCTCGCCGTCGGTGCGCTCTTCCAGGTCCTGCACGAACTGCAGCGCGCCGGCGCGCTCGATCAGCAGGTTGCGCGCGTTGAAGCCCGAGGCGCCGAACTTGAGCTCATGCTTGGCGGTCTTCTTGAAGCGTTTCTCGTAGGTCGAGTTGGCAGCCTGCGCCAGGCTGGAAAGGCTCATCGCGCCACCGAAAGCACCCGCCGCCAGGACCGTCGAGGTCCAGCCGTAGGCGCCCGCCAGCTTGAAGAGATCGCGGCGGCTGATCCGCGACAGCTTGTCGGAGATGGTCATGTTTCGGCCTCCCAAGAATTATGGTTTGACGTTCGAGATTTTATTTTTGAGACTAAAAGTATCATTTTTCGATGCTGATTGGAAGCATAGATCGGCGCTGCCGAAACCCCCGACGGGAGGATGGTCGACATGACAGCCTTGGAAGCCGACTTCGTGATCGTCGGTGCCGGCTCGGCGGGCTGCGTGCTGGCCAATCGCCTGTCGGAGGATCCGGGTACGAAGGTGATCCTGATCGAGGCCGGCGGGCGTGACTGGAATCCCTGGATTCATGTTCCGGTCGGCTACTTCAAGACGATGAACAACCCAGCGGTGGACTGGTGCTACCAGACCGAGCCGGATCCCGGCCTGAACGGCCGCAGCATCAAGTGGCCGCGCGGCAAGGTTTTGGGCGGATCGAGCTCCTTGAACGGCCTACTCTATGTCCGCGGTCAAGCCGAAGACTACAACCGCTGGCGCCAAATGGGCAATGTCGGATGGGGGTGGGACGACGTGGCGCCGCTGTTCCGGCGCTCCGAGGACCGGCAGGGCGGCGCCGACGAGCACCACGGCGAGGGCGGTCCGCTGGCGGTCTCCGACATGCGCCTGAAGCGCGAGGTCTGCGACGCCTGGGTCAAGGCCGCGGTCGCCGCCGGCTATCCCTTCAATCCGGACTACAACGCTGCGACCCAGGAAGGCGTCGGCTATTTCCAGTTCACCTGCCGCAAGGGGCGCCGATGCAGCTCCGCCACGGCCTTCCTGAAGCCGGTGAAGACGCGGCCCAACCTCCGGGTCCTGACCCGGGCGCAGGTCAGGCGCATCGTCGTCGAAGGCGGCCGGGCGACCGGCGTCGAGATCGCCCGCGGCGCCGGAGTCGAAGTGGTCGCCGCAAGACGCGAGATCGTTCTCAGCGCCGGTGCCATCGGCTCGCCCCAGATCCTGATGCTGTCGGGCATCGGTGACGGCGCGCAGCTCGGCAAGCTCGGCATCCCGGTCCACCGCGACCTGCCGGCGGTCGGGCGCAACCTGCAGGACCACCTGCAGGCCCGCCTGGTCTTCAAGTGCCGGGGCAGGACGCTGAACGACGAGGTCGGGAGCCTCTGGGGCCGTCTGAGCATCGCTCTGGAGTACGCCCTGTTCCGGACCGGACCCATGACCATGGCGGCCAGCCTGGCGACCGGCTTTCTGAAGACCCGAGAGGAGCTCGCCACGCCGGACATCCAGTTCCACGTCCAGCCCTGGAGCGCCGACAGCCCGGAAGCCGGGGTGCATCCCTTCTCGGCCTTCACCGCCTCGGTCTGCCAGCTCAGGCCCGAGAGCCGCGGCGAGATCCAGCTCAGATCCCCGCGGGCGGAGGATGCGCCGAGGATCCATCCGAACTACCTGGCGACCCGGATCGACTGCGACACCCTGGTCGCCGGGGTGAAGATCGCCCGCGAGATCGCCACCGAGCGGCCTTTGGCGGACATGGTCGAGGCGGAGTACCACCCCGGCCCGGAGGCGCGGGGCGACGAAGCCCTGCTCGACTGGGCGCGGAACTCCGCCACCACCATCTACCACCCGACCGGCACCTGCCGCATGGGCGCGGACGAGGCTGCGGTGGTCGACAGCGCGCTGCGGCTGCGTGGGGTCGCTGGCCTGCGGGTGGCCGACGCCTCGATCATGCCGGAGATCGTCTCCGGCAACACCAACGCCCCCACCATCATGATCGGCGAAAAGGCCTCGGATCTGATCCGCGCCGAGGCCTGAGGTCAGAACTGCAGGGAGAAGCTGAGCACGCCGGCCACGTCCGTGGCCGCCCGGCTGTCCTCGTCGGAGAAGCTCCAGAACATCGCGTGGGCGCCGGCCGACATGCCCGGCGCGATCGCGTAGCGGACGCCGCTCTGCAGCGTCCCCAAGGTATCGACTTCCTCGTCGTTGGGCGCATCCGCCAGCAGGGCGTGGGTGTAGGCCAGCCCGAAGGCCCAGGGTCCCTCGCTGTAGGTGGCCGCCAGGTCCCAGGCCAGGGTGTTGCCGATCTCGAAGGGCTTGATCTCGGCGCCCATCGACCCGCGCACCTGAAAGCCGCCGAGGCCCAGGTTGGCGCCGAGCCGCATCAGCTTCTCCTCCTTGGAGAGGTCGAGTTCCGGGCGGACCGGGAGCTTGTAGCGGCCATAGTCGCCGGTGACCGCGATATCGAGGGGACCGAGGGACTGGGTGAGGCCAAAGGTGCCGCGGCTCCGGCGTGGCGAGGACGTCCTACCGCCGCTGAGGCCTTGGCGCCGCAGTCCGTCCCGGGCGGGCGCGAGGCCGCCGGGCTGGGATCCGGGACGCAGGAGGAGGGGGGTGAACCCGGGGGCCAGGACGATGTCCGGGCGGCTGTCGGTCGGATCCTCGGGGTAGGAGGCGTGGTGGTAGAGCGTCACGCCGCTCCAGGACAGAGCGGCCCCGGGTCCGAGCTGGAGGCTGTGGCCGCCGAGGGGCGCGGAGATTGCCTGGTCGCTGGCCGCCAACTGGTTGGCCCCGGCCCGGCCTTTGCTGGCCGGCTCGCCGTAGCCGGGGGGGATGAGGGGCTGGAAGTCACCGGTCTCGGCCGCCACTAGGCCGGGCGCCATCAGGAGGGCCGGCAGGGCCAGGATCAGGGTCGGCCGAAGCGCGTTCGAAGGGGTCGGGTTCCGCTCCGCCGGGGCGCGCTTGAAAGCAGGTCGCAGGCCATCGCTCCTGGCTTGGGTAGCGCGCAGACGACCGTTCCAAGCTATAACCCGAGCGAATGCCATACATTAACCTTAATTAATAAAATGTACTCCCAATACAATGAAATATAGTGATTTTGGATTCGATTATCCAGGCTTTCTTCTGGCCTAGCCGGCCGTCGCAGCTAGCCTCAATGACACACCCCTTCCGATTAGCATCCGGTAAACGCGCCACCCGCCGTTGCCGGCCGCGCCGTCTCCCGCAAGGAGTGGGGGAAAGGGGGGCTTCGGAGCGCCCTGGCCAGCGCGGGTGGCTGCGGGCATCGACCCGCATCTCGTGATCCGCCGGCCGGGCGCGGCAAGGGCCTGGTCGAGCCTCGCCCGAGCCGATCCGTTCTCCATGCGGTAGCGATGGGAAAAATTTACATAAAAATCAATGTTTTATAGTAATTTTACGTGGCCGGATCTAAGCTTGTCGACGAACTGCCGAGGTTCGGCCTAGGCAGGTTTCCTCAGGCGACTGCGTTCCGGGGCTCGAAAAGGCCGGGAATGCAGGCTTGGAATCCGCCAGGTATGGCGCGAGCAGTGCGTTAGCGGTTGCCGGGCGTCGAAAGGCCCGTTGATCGAGCCACGTTTCCGATGGACTCTGAAGCGTTCCAGCGACGGGTCGCCTGCCACGTTCTCGTGGCCGGCGGCCCGTCGGCCTGACCCCCGTCTTTCCACCCGGAGTCGGCCCGCCCCAGGCCCACCCGTCTCAGGCCCACCCGTCTCAGGCCCACCCGTCTCAGGCCCACCCGTCTCAGGTCGGCCGGGCCCTGGATCTGCCTTGCCCGAGGCCATCCGGCCGAGGCCGGGACCACGGCGGAAAGCGCCCTCCGAGCCGCGCTTCGAGCCCGGTCTTCCGCGCCATGACGGCCTCTCAGGGAAAACCCGCGCGGCCCGCCGCCCGGGACCGCTTTTAACGGTTTGGAAGGAGAGGTCCGGTAATCCGGAACCATGAATAGCGAGCTAGATACATGGGTGGCCGCGGAACGCCTGATCGCCGAGCATGGCGGGGCCGCCGAGCGTAAGGTGAGGGAGCGGGTGCGCGAGCTCACCGCGTTGGGCGACCACGAAGCCGCAACGTCCTGGGAACTGGTCCGAGAGACGATCCGGGAGCTGCGGCGCGGTGCGGCGGTGCGCAACTGAAGCCGAAATCGCGCGTTCCTTCAGGCCCACGTTCCTTCAGGCCGGGGCGCAAGGTGGCTGTCTCGGACCCGGTCACGGGGCCCGGTCGGCATCTCGTCCTCAGCGGCTGATCCGCAAGGCCTGAACCGCCATGCCCAGCGCCATGGGCGAGGCGCTCGGCCCGGTGGGCGGGGCCGGGCCCTGGTCCTCGGCCGGCAGGCCTTCGCGGCGCGCCATGCGGTAGAGCGTGTAGGTCGCCAGCGCCAGGTGGACCAGGGTTAGAAACAGAAACAGTCCGTTGTGCCCGATCAGCCGGGGCGACATCATGAAACCGGCGCCGAAGGGTCCGAGCCCGCTTCCGATCAGGAACAGCAAGGTCAGGCTGCCGCCGACGGCGCAGGTCTCCGAGCTGCCGAAGCGGTCGATGGCGTGACCGATGGCCAGGGCGGCCAGGGACTGGGACAGGCCGCCGATCAGCGCGATGGCGATGAAGAAGCTGGGCTTCGAAAAGGACGCCCAGCCCGGGACGTCTTCCAGGAACAGGGCGACGAAGACCGCGCCGAAGCTGGCAATCGCCGCGGCGAAGCTGAGCGTGGCGATGACGCCGCGCCGGTTCAGCCGCCGTGACAGGCGCAGGACCGGCCACTGCAGCAGGACCCCGCCGCCCAGAAAGCTGCCCAGCAGCAGGCAGACGTCCAGGTCGGAGATCTGGACCACCCGGCCGTAGAGCCCGCCCATCCAGAAGACCGCCCCGAAGGCGCTGCCGCTGCCCAGGGCGGTCACGGCGGCCAGCGGGGAGCCCCGGAAGAGGTGCCACAGCCCGATGTGGATCAGCGGCGTGTCCTTGGGCGTCCGGCGCGCGCTGGCGAGGATCGGCACCAGGGCCAGCGAGGTGATCACCGCCGCCAGGCTGAAGAGCTGAAAGCCGGCCGCGTTGCCGAGCAGCAGCAGGGCCTGGCCCAGCAGCAGCGAGGTGTGCCCGACGGTCAGGTAGACCGGCAGCAGGCGGGCCCGGGCCGCGCCGGGGGCGTGGTCGCTGAGCCAGTGCTCGGCGATCATCAGCAGGCCGCCGAAGCCGAAGCCGACGACGACCCGCATCGCGCCCCAGATCGCCGGGTGCGCGAAGCTCGCCTGGGCCAGCAGGGCGCAGGTCGCCAGCGAGGTCAGGACCGCGAAGAGGGGGCCGTGGCCCATGCGCGGCAGCAGCTTCGGGACGATCGCGATCCCGGCGATCAGGCCGACCGGATAGCCGGACATGATCAGCCCGGTCACCTCGGTCGAGAAGCCTTCGATGCCGGCGCGAACGCCCAGCAAACTGGCTTGGAGCCCCAGGGACAGCGCCAGCAGCGTCAGTCCCGCCATGATGCCCCAAGCCGATAGCATGCCCGCTCCCCCTTCCGCTTCGCTGCTGGGTTTGTATCCTGAAAT
Source organism: Kiloniellales bacterium (assembly GCA_028282935.1). Taxonomy (GTDB): domain Bacteria; phylum Pseudomonadota; class Alphaproteobacteria; order Kiloniellales; family JAKSBE01; genus JAKSBE01. The sequence continues at coordinate 2,452 of JANQGU010000268.1, read as the reverse complement.
CCGGCCGACGCCAGGAGAATCTCCCGCGCGTCGAGGCCGGAACCCGCCGGGCCGGTCCAGCGGCCGGCCGGTTTCGCCGATCGCGCCTTGCCAGCGGCCGAGGATCGCCGTTTATTTGCAAGGTCGGGCCGTTCCGTCTCGAAGCTTGTCCTGCCGAGAGGTTTGATCTTGCCGACCCTGCTCATCACCGGCGCCAACCGAGGCATCGGCCTCGCCCTGCTACGAACCTTCGCCGCCGAGGGCTGGCGAATCCACGCCTGCTGCCGCCAGCCGGACAAGGCCAAGGAGCTCAAGGCCCTGGCCGGCGACATCCGCCTGCATCGGGTCGACGTCACCGACGGGCTGCGGGTCGCCGGCCTGGCGCGCGACCTGGCCGACGAGGCGATCGACCTGCTGATCAGCAACGCCGGCGTCTACGGCCCGCGCACCGGCTTCGGCGAGACCGACTACGACGACTGGCTCAAGGTGCTGGCGGTCAACACCCTGGCGCCTCTGCGTTTCGTCGAGCGCTTCGTCGAGCATGTCGAGCGCAGCGAGCGCAAGCTGGTCGTCAACGTCTCCAGCCGCATGGGCTCGATCTCGCAGAGTTCCGGCGGCGCCTACATCTATCGCTCGTCCAAGGCGGCCCTCAACGCGGTCACCAAGGGGCTGTCGACCGACCTCGCGGCGCGCGGCATCACCGTCGTGGCGGTCCATCCGGGCTGGGTCCAGACCGACATGGGCGGCGCCGGCGCCGACATCCCCGCGGAGACCAGCGCCGCCGGGCTGCGACGGGTCATCGACGGCCTGACCCCGCAGGACAGCGGGCGCTTCCTCAGCTACGACGGCGAGGAGATCCCGTGGTGAGCCTCGTCGCGGCACGGCCGCGACCACCGGCCGGAAGGAGGACCGCGTGATTCTCAACGAAGAGCAGACGCTGATCCGGGACACCGCGCGCAGCTTCGCCGAGACCGAGCTGCTGCCCAAGGCGGCGGCCTGGGACCGGGAATCCCGCTTCCCGGCCGAAGCCGTCGCCGAGATGGGCCGCCTCGGCTTCCTCGGCATGCTGGTGCCCGAGGAATGGGACGGCGCCGGGGCCGACAGCCTGTCCTACGCCCTGGCGCTGATTGAGATCGCCGCCGGCGACGGCTCCTGCTCGACGATCATGAGCGTGCACAACTCGGTCGCCTGCATGCCGATCCTGCGCTATGGCAGCCAGGAGCAGAAGGAGCGCTTCCTGCGGCCCCTGGCGCGCGGCGAGATGCTGGGGGCCTTCTGCCTGACCGAGCCGCAGGCCGGCTCCGACGCCAGCGCGATCAAGACCCGGGCCCGGCGCGACGGCAATCGCTGGATCCTCTCCGGCGTCAAGCAGTTCATCACCTCGGGCCAGAACGCCGACCTGGCGATCGTCTTCGCGGTGACCGATCCCGAGCGGGGCAGCAAGGGGATCTCCGCCTTCCTGGTGCCGACCGACAGCCCGGGCTATCGGGTCGCCAGCGTCGAGAAGAAGCTGGGCCAGCGCGCCTCGGACACCTGCCAGATCGTCTTCGAGGACGTCGAGCTGACCCCGGACCTGATGCTCGGCGAGGAGGGCGAGGGCTACAAGATCGCCCTGGCCAACCTCGAGGGCGGGCGCATCGGCATCGCCGCCCAGTCCCTCGGCATGGCCCGCGCCGCCTACGCCGCCGCCCTGGCCTACGCCAAGGAGCGGGAGGCCTTCGGCAAGCCCATCGCCCAGCAGCAGGCCGTGGCCTTCCGCCTGGCCGACATGGCGACCCAGATCCATGCCGCCGAGCTGATGGTCCTGGACGCCGCGGCCCTGCGCGACGCCGGCCGGCCCTGCCTCAAGGAAGCCTGCATGGCGAAGCTGCTGGCCTCGGAGGCGGCCGAGCGGATCTGCTCCGACGCGATCCAGATCCACGGCGGCTACGGCTACCTCGCCGACTTCCCGGTCGAGCGGATCTATCGGGACGTCCGGGTCTGTCAGATCTACGAGGGAACCTCGGACATCCAGCGCCTGGTCATCAGCCGGCAGATCCTGGCCGAGTGAAGCCCGGCCCGGCCGGAGTCAATCCGGGAGGCCGACCGAGTTCCCGTCGCGGTCCAGCGGCAGGCGCAGGATGAAGCAGGATCCGGTCCCGGCCATGCTTTCCAGGCGGATGTCGCCCTTCATCGCCCGCGCGAGGTCGCGGACGATGGCCAGCCCGAGGCCCCGGCCGGACGACTGGTGCCCGATCTTGCCGTGGTCGGCGCGATACTGGCTCTGGAAGATCCGATGCTGCTCGCTTTCCGGGATGCCGATGCCGGTGTCCCAGACCTTGATCTCCAGGGTGGCTTCGTCGACCGGGACCGCCTCGGCGCCGACCGCGCCGCCTTCGGGCGTGTACTTGACCGCGTTGCCCAGCAGGTTGACCAGGATCTGGATGCAGGCCCGGCGGTCGCCGCGGACCCGCCAGGGCGGGATCGGGCCGAC
>JANQGU010000249.1 GCA_028282935.1 Kiloniellales bacterium | reverse complement strand
CCTGCTGAACTTCCCGCGCTTCAACAAGATGAAGGGCATGGGCCAGATCGTCTCCTGGTCGGTCCGCGACGAGACCCTGCACACCCATTCGATCATCCGCCTGTTCCGCAGCTTCATCGCCGAGAACAAGGAGATCTGGACCGAGGGCCTGCAGCGCGAGATCTACAAGGCCTGCGAGACCGTGGTCACCCACGAGGACGCCTTCATCGACCTGGCCTTCGAGCTGGGCGGGGTCCAGGGCCTGGAGGCGGCCGAGGTCAAGCAGTACATCCGCTACATCGCCGACCGCCGCCTGGCGCAGCTCGACCTGCAGCCGATCTACCGGGTCGAGGCCAATCCCCTGCCCTGGCTGGACGCCATGCTCAACGGGGTCGAGCACACCAACTTCTTCGAGAACCGCGCGACCGAGTACTCCCGCGCCGCCACCCAGGGCTCCTGGGAAGAGGCTTTCGACTGACCCTTTCCTCCCTGTGGGATCCTTCCCAGGCCGCCCGACCCCCCTCCGGAACGGCGGCCATTTTTTGACCGGACGCGAACGCGTCCGATCGGGATTTGCGCGAGAGAAGCCCCCGTCGAGGAACGCCGGGAGCGGCCGCCGTCACGCGGCACCACCGTCCCGGCAGGCAGGGGAAGGCCGCAGGTTTCTCGCGATGGCGTTCTTGAGGTTGTCGACGGAGATCGGCTTTGGCAGGTAGTCGTCCATGCCCGCTTCGAAGCAGGTCTCCTTGTCGCCATTCAGCGCGTGGGCGGTTACGGCAACGATGGGAACGTGCTCTCCGGTCCTCGCCTCCGCCGCCCGGATCTCCCGCGTCGCCTCAAGCCCGTCCAGCACCGGCATCGAAACGTCCATGAGAACCAGGGAAGGCCGATCCGTCTTCCAGCTGTCGACCGCGAGCCGGCCATTCTCGACGATCTTGTAGCTGTAGGGGGTCGTCTCGAGAACCCGGGAGAAGAGCAAGCGGTTTATCTCGTTGTCCTCCGCGACCAGGATGTCCACGCCGCCGTCGCCCGGCCCCGCCGGCGCCTCGAGAGGCCGATCCGACCCTGTAGAGGCTTCGACCGGATCGCTCTGGCCGCCGAGGCGCCCCTCCGCCTGTGGATCCGTGACGAGAGGCGGCAGGCTCGCGGCCTGGGCCCTGCGCGCGCAACGCGTCTCGCCGATCACCTCGGCGACCGTGTCCCGCAAGAGAGAGGAACGCGCCGGCTTGGTCAGGCTGGCTTCCAGCCGCAGATCGTCGGAGACTTTCTTGGATACCGCGGCATCGACCGACGTGAGCATGATCACGGGCAGATCGGCGAGCGCCCGGTCGGCGCGCATCTCCGCCAGGACCTCCAGCCCGCTCATTCCCGGCATGTGGTAGTCGAGAATGACCAGATCGAGCTCCCGACCCTGCGCCGCGCGCATGAGATCCAGGCCGTCACGCCCGTTGTCGCAAACCGCGTGGTCGAGCTTCCACAGCGCCATCTGCTCCGCGAGGATTCCGCGGTTGACGGCATGGTCGTCGATGATCAGCACCCGAGCGCCGGTGACATCGGGCGGCAGCGCCCGCGCCTGCAGTTTCGCCTCGTCCACCGGCAAGGCGATGGTGAACCAGAAAACCGAGCCCTCTCCGTCACGGCTTTCGACCCCGATCGAGCCCCCCATCAGCTTGACGAGAGACGAGGCAATCGAAAGGCCCAGCCCGGTGCCTTCGTGGTTCCGGGTCGCCGAATTGTCGGCCTGGTAGAACTGATCGAATACCGTCGAACACATGTCTTCGGGGATTCCGATGCCGGTATCCTCGACGCGGAGCATCAGGTCCACGGCGCCGTCTTCGCGCGGACGACCGGTCACGTTGATATAGACGTGCCCCGCTTCGGTGAACTTGACGGCATTGCCCACGAGGTTGGTCACTATCTGGCGGATCCTCCCGACGTCGCCGCGGAAGCCCCGGGGCAGTTCGGGATCGACGCGAACGATCAGCTCGAGGTCCTTTTCCGCCGCCCCCGTGGAGGCCAAGGTCGCGACGTCTTCGATCGCCTCGGCAAGGTGGAAGGGCTCGGGTATCAGCTCGAGCTGGCCCGCCTCGATCTTCGAGAAGTCCAGAATATCGTTGATGATCGTGAGCAAGGCGCCGCCGGACTTTATGATGGTGTCGGCGAAGACCTTCTGCTTCGGCTCGAGTCCGGTACTCAGCATCAGTTCCGCCATGCCGAGGATGCCGTTCATCGGCGTCCGGATCTCATGGCTCATGTTCGCCAAGAACTCCGACTTCGCGCGCTCCGCCGCCTCGGCGCTTTCGAGCGCCCGCACCATCTCGGTCACGTCCGAGTAGGTCGCGATGACCCCTCCGGAAGCCCGCGGCCTGACCTCGATATGCAGGTTGCGGCCGGACGGGAGCACGCGGTCGACGTCGTAGGCCTCGCCGCCCCTTATCAGCACGAAGAGATCCGCGACGATTTCATCGACGGTCTTCTCGCGCCCGAAGTCGCCGCGCTCCGCCGAGTAGCGAACCATGTCCTCGAGTGGCGAGCCTGGCCGGATCAGGTCCGGCGGTATCTCGAGGAACCTGGCCAGCTTCGAGTTGGCGAAGACCACGGTGTCGTCGACCGCGATCAACAGGCCCTGCGCCATGGACTGCGCCGCCTCGTCGAGCATCGCCGTCATGGCCCGCGTCTCGTCCCTGGCGGATTCGAGCTCGACCTCGCGACGCCGGTCGTCGGAGACGTCGGTATAGGTGACGATCAGACCGCCGGCCGCCCGCGGCTTGGCGTCCACCCGGATGCGCTTTCCGCTGGGCAGCTCCCGGTAGCTCCTCTGCACCTCACCCGGCGCGGTCCGAGCCCTCAGTTCGGCGAATTCCCGGTGCGCCAGTTCGGAGTCTCCATGGCCGCCGCGCTGCTTTGGATAGAGCAGGTAGTCCTGCCATGGCCGGCCGGGCTCCAGAAGCTCGGCCGGCACCTCAAGCAGTTCCCGGGCCCGGCTGTTCGCGTAGAGGACCGCAGCGTCGTCGAGGACGACAATGCCCTGAGCCATGGCTTCGGCCGTGTCCTCGAAGAGCGCAGCAATCCCGCGCAGACGGGCCAGCTCCCCGGACTCCGGAGATCTTGCCGGCGCGCTGCCCGGGCAGGCGGCGTCGGTCGAGCCGTTCCGAAAGGCCTCAGGAGACTTGTTAGACATCAAGCATTTACCCAGAGTCGAGCGCAAGGATAGTCAAGCATACCTTGGTGACCAAAGAGTTTAGGTCGCATAGCTCAAATAGAGCACAACTAAAACTTGCGGCCAGTCCCACGCCCTCTTCCCATTTGCCGGAACCCCCGAGGCGGCCGATCGTCCGGCGGCAGGGGTTCCGTGGCGCCGGTTCGGCGCCGCGACGGCTTCGAAGGGAAGTCCTGTCGCGCCGGGCCGGGACCGCTCAGGTGTCGGTCTGGTCCTCGTCGGGCTCGTCGGGCCCGCAGATGGCCTGCAGGGCGGCCCAGTCAGCCGGGCTCATGCTCGCCTCGCCGCTGTCCTCGACGCTCTTGAGGCGGTCCAGGCGGGCCGCGAAGCTGGGATGGGTGGAAAGGACCTGGAAAGGCCCCGTGACGTCGCCCGACTCGCTCTGCAGGCGCTTGAAGAAGGCCGCCAGTCCGACCGGCCGCAGCCCGGCGCTCTGCAGAATCTCGATCCCGGTGCCGTCGGCCTGAAGCTCGGCTTCGCGGCTGTAGGACAGGGCCAGGACCAGGCTGCCGAGCTCGGCGCCGATCGAGCCGCCGCCGCCCATCATGAAGTCGAAGACCAGCGACAGTCCCAGCTGGCGCAGCATCGCCTGGGTGCCGTGGCGATGAATCACGTGACCCATCTCGTGCGCCAGGACCCCGGCGACCTCCTCCGGCGACTTGGCGAAGTCGAGCAGGCCGTCGAAGAGCACGATGTAGCCGCCGGGCAGGGCGAAGGCGTTGGTGACGTCGAGGTCGACGACGACGACCTTGTACTCGTAGGGCGAGCCGGCGGCGGCAGCCAGCTTCGCGACCAGGCGATCGAGGGCCTCCCGGCCCGCCGCCGCCTCGCAGGTCCTGGCCTGGTCCTCGTCCTCCATCGCCGCGAAGAAGGCCAGCAGGTCGTCCAGCACCGAGTGGCCGAGGGTCTCCTCCCAGGACACCGGGATCATCCGCGCCAGGTAGGGCACGCCGCGCGGCAGGACGACCGAGAAGATGACGACGGCCGCGGCGAGGCCCGCCGCGGCCCAGAGGCCGCGACGCAGCAGGCGCTGACGGGCCCGCCGGCGGCGGTCGAACTGCGGCGCCTCCTCCGCCAGGCCCTCCAGGAAGCCGTCACCTTCGACGACCAGCCGCGCCTTGGGCGATTCGACGCAGCTCAGGCGCACGCTCTTGGCGGTCCCAAGCTCGTCCACCGCGCTCAGCTTGTCGTAGGGCCAGATGGCGAGCAGCTTGCCCCCCGGATCCTCGATCCAGAGCTCGAGCATCCGCAGCCGGACCACGACCGGATGGCTGACCGCCTTCTCGCCGTCGTTGAAACTGCCGCGGTACTCGCTCACGACCGGCCGTCCTCGGGATCAGATCGGGCTGAGATCGAAGGCATCCGCCAGGCCTTCGCCGTGCCGGGGGCCCTGCCCGGCGCGCTGGCTCAGGGCCTCGAAGTCGATCGTGCCCTCCAGCTTCAAGCTGTCGATGATCGCGCTGGCCAAGGGGTGGACCAGCAGCACGGTCTGGATCAGCCCCACGCCCGCGATGATGACGAAGGCCACCACGACGTAGACGGCGATGACGCCGGGGGTGAACAGCGCCAGGGGATTGGCCGGGTCTGCCGCCAATTCGCCGCTCATCAGTTCCGGCGCGACGACCCGCATGGCGGTCAGGGCGATCCCGGACATGATGATGATGAAGAAGATCGAAGCGATGCCGGACAGCAGGACGATGCCGATCACGCGCCCGGCCTCCAGGTTCGAGCTGAGCGAGAGGCCGGCGTAGCGGGTCTCGCTGGCGTAGTAGCGGAACTCGACCGTCCGGTACCAGAAGTAGACCATGCCCAGGGTGGGAAAGTAGAGCAGCAGGGTGAGCAGCCATTTGCCGAACATCGGACCGGCGCGCCCGCTGAACTCCAGCCGCTGATCGCCGAACCAGGTGTGGGTCGTCCGGTAGCGCTGCAGGACGGTGCGATAGAAGGGATAGGCCAGGGACAGCGTGACCACGACCAGGACCTGCAGGCCCAGGGTCATGAGGGCATACTTGATCGCCGAGCCCGTCTGCCCGGCCCGAATGCCCCGCCACTGGGTCCGCGACAGCCGGTAGCGCCGGGCGCGGTAGAGCGCCACCGGGATCAGGAAGAGGATCACCAGCAGGTAGAGAATCTCCAGCGGATTGACCTCCTCCGGCCCGTAGTCGAGCAGGATGCTGCCGGCCATGAGCGCGCCGAAGAACAGGCCCAGGAAGACGCCGGCGATCAGGAACCCGATGAAGAGCTCGATCCCGCGCCCCGTGTACTCGAAGCGGTCGCCCTCCATCGCGACATGGCTCCAGAGGTAGCGGCGCAGCCTGGTCTTGGCCCAGAACCGGTAGATGCCGAGGGTGATCAGCCCCAGGAGGCTGTTGACCAGGGCGATCTTCCCGATCTCGCCGGCCCGCCCGTCGTAGCTGAGGGCGATGGACCGGCTCCCGCCGGTGGCGCCGAGGGCCGCGCTTGCCTGATCGTTCATGCTCGCTTCCTTCCCGAAAGAGGCGCTCCCGAACAGCGCCGCAGCAGCAGATAGGCGGCGCCGGCGGCACTCTACCGCAGTTGCAAGGCCGAATTCCAAATCAATCCTGTCTTGCACGGTTATCCTGGGGAAGCGGCGTCGGGGCTTTCCGCTCTGGCCCTTCCAAGGGGGCTTCGCTAGGATCGCGCCGGATCGTCTTGCCGATCCGCGAAGGCACGAAATCCGAAGGAGTAGTCATGGGACAGTTCGGCGTCGGCCAGGGCCTGCGGCGGCTCGAGGATCTACGGCTGCTGACCGGCCAGGGCCGCTATACCGACGACATCTCCGCGCCCGGCCAGGTCTATGGGGCCCTGGTCCGCAGCCCCTACGCCCACGCCGAGATCCTCTCGATCGACGGCGAGGCGGCCAAGGCGGCACCGGGCGTGCTCGCTGTCTACACGGCGGCGGACCTGAGCGCCGACGGCATCGGCGACATCCCCTTGATGACACCGATTCCCGGGCGCGACGGCAAGGTCGGGCCGACCCCGCCGAACCCGGCCCTGGCCCGCGACCGGGTCCGCCACGTCGGCGACCCCGTGGCCTTCGTCGTCGCCGAGACCCCGCACCAGGCCCGCGACGCGGTCGAGCAGGTCCTGGTCGACTATCGCGAGCTGCCCGCGGTGATCGACACCGCCGAGGCGCAGAACCCGGAGGCGCCCCAGGTCTGGGAGGAAGCGCCGGGCAACCTCTGCCTCGACTGGGAGATGGGCGACGCCGAGGCCACCGAGGCGGTCTTTCAGGAGGCCGCCCACGTCACCCGCCTGCGCCTGGTCAACAACCGCGTCGTGGTCAACGCCATGGAGCCGCGAGTCGCGCTGGCGGAGTACGACGCCGAAGCCCAGCGCTTCACCCTGACCACCCCCAGCCAGGGCTGGGGCCGCCTGCGCGGCCAGCTGGCGGAACAGGTCTTCAAGGTGGCGCCCGAGCAGATCCGCATCCTGACGCCCGACGTCGGCGGCGGCTTCGGTATGAAGATCTTCCTCTTCACCGAGCAGGTCATGGTGATGTACGCCGCGCGCAAGCTGGGCCGGCCGGTCAGGTGGACCTCGGAGCGCAGCGAGGGCTTCCTCACCGACACCCAGGGCCGCGACCACGTGACCGAGGCCGAGCTAGCCCTGGACGCCGAGGGCAGGATGCTGGCGATCCGGGTCCTGACCACGGCCAACCTGGGCGCCTATCTGTCGAACTTCTCGACCTTCATCCCGACCGGCGCCGGCGCGCCCATGCTCTGCGGCCTCTACACCCTGAAGCAGGTCTACAACCGGGTCGCCTGCGTCTTCACCAACACCGTGCCGGTCGACGCCTACCGCGGCGCCGGGCGGCCCGAGGCGGCCTACGTCGTCGAGCGCCTGGTCGACGCCGCGGCCCAGGAGCTGAAGATCGCGCCGGAGGAGCTGCGCCGGCGCAACTTCATCCCGGCCTCGGCCCTGCCCTACGAGACCGTCACCGGCTTCGTCTACGACTCCGGCGAGTTCGAGCGGCTGATGGACGAGGCCCTGCGCCTGGCCGACCAGCCGGGCTTCGCGGCGCGCCAGGCCGAGGCCCACGCCCGCGGCCGCCTGCGCGGCCTGGGCATCGCCAGCTACGCCGAGTGCTGCGGCGGGATCGGCATGGAGGACGCCCGGGTCCGCCTGGACGCCGACGGCGGCCTGACCCTGATCGTCGGCACCCAGACCAACGGCCAGGGCCACGCCACGGCCTATGCCCAGCTTCTGGCCGAGCGCTTCGGCCTGGAGCCGGAGATGATCCGCACCAGCCAGGGCGACAGCGAGGACCTGCCCGAGGCCGGCGGAACCGGCGGCTCGCGCTCGCTGCTGATGGGCGGCATGGCGATCAAGGGCGCCGCCGAGAAGGCGATCGAGCGGATGAAGGCGGTGGCCGGCCACCTGCTGGAAGCCGCCCCGGCGGACATCGAGTTCGATGCCGGCGAGTTCCGCATCGTCGGCACCGACCGCCGGATCTCGCTCAAGGACGTCGCCGGCGCCACCCACGGCGGCGGCGACCTGCCGCCGGACCTGGCCGGCCCGGTCGACGCGCATCATCACGTCGACACCCCGCCGATGACCTATCCCAACGGCAGCCACGTCTGCGAGCTGGAGGTCGATCCCGAGACCGGCGTGATCGAGGTCAAGCGCTACGTCATCGCCGACGACTTCGGCGCGCTGGTCAATCCGCTGCTGGTCGCCGGCCAGGTCCATGGCGGCACCGCCCAGGGCCTCGGCCAGGCGCTGCTGGAGCACACGGTCTACGACGCCGAGAGCGGCCAGCTGCTCAGCGGTTCGCTGATGGACTACTGCCTGCCGCGCGCCGACGACCTGCCGGAGATCGAGCTGCACCTCTTCGAGGTGCCCTGCACGACCAACCCCCTGGGGGTGAAGGGCGCCGGCGAGGCCGGGGCGATCGGCGCGCCGCCGGCGATCATGAACGCCCTGGTCGACGCCCTGCGGCCGCTCGGCGTGACCCACATCGACATGCCGGCCACGCCGGAACGGGTCTGGCAGGCGATCCGCAACGCCGGCGGCAACGGACGGGCGGCCGCATGATCGCCGTCGACGAGACCCTGCTGAGCCAGCTTCGCAGCATCGCCGAGCGTGCCGGCGCGGTGATCCTCGAGATCTATGCCCAGAGCGAGGCGGTCGAGGTCCGCGAGAAGGCGGATTCCTCCCCCGTCACCGCCGCTGACGAGGCGGCCGAGGCGGTGATCCTGGAGGCCCTGGCGGCGCTGACTCCGGAGGTCCCGGTGGTCTCGGAAGAAGCCTTCGAGGCCGGCAAGATCCCGGTGGTCGGCGATCTGCCCTTCTGGCTGGTCGACCCGCTGGACGGCACCAAGGAGTTCCTGTCGCGCAACGGCGAGTTCACCGTCAACATCGCCCTGATCGCCGAGGGCCAGCCGGTCGCCGGCGTGGTCCACGCGCCGGCCTTGAGCCGGACCTGGCTCGGTGCGACCGGCCAAGGTCGGGAGGGCCAGGGGCTCGAAGGTCAGGCGCTCGAGATCGACGGCCGGGCGGCGCCCAAGGCCATATCTGTCCGCCCGACCCCGGCCGAGGGCGCGACGGTGGTGGCCAGCCGGCGCCACGGCAGCGCCGAGGACCTCGGCCCCTTCCTGGGCGGCCGCGCGGTCGCATCGGAGGTCTCCGCCGGCAGCTCGATCAAGTTCTGCCTGGTCGCCTGCGGCGAGGCCGACCTTTATCCGCGCTTCGGCCGCACCATGGAGTGGGACACGGCCGCCGGCCAGGCGGTGCTGATGGCCGCCGGCGGCGAGGTCATCGAGCTCGACGGCCGGCCCTTCACCTACGGCAAGCCCGGCTTCGAGAACCCGCATTTCGTCGCCCGCGGCTGGAAGGGCGGGGCCTAGGCGCATGACGGAAAGCAGCCTCCTGCGCGCCACGCCGGTCCTGAAGTCGGAGGACTATCCCCGGTCCCGCGCCTTCTACGTCGATGTCCTCGGTTTCGGCATCGCCGAGGAGGGCGGCGACCCGCCGCGCTTCGGCATCTTCGAGCGCGGCCGCAGCGTCCTCTTCGTCGATGCCTGGCACGGTGCCCCGCAGCCGGTCGCGGGGACCTGGGACGCCTACATCCACGTCTCGGACCTGGAGGCGCTCCACGCCGAGTTCGAGGCCCGCGGCGCCCCGATCACCCGCCCCATCGAGGACACCGTCTACGGCATGCGCGAGTTCGAGGTCACCGACCCCGACGGCAACGTCCTCTGCTTCGGCCAAGACGCGGACCAAATAGACACGACCTGAGCTGGCCCAAGCTCGCCAAAGGCCGCTCGATCTCCCGGCTCCTCTACTGTCATCACCGGGCTCGACCCGGTGATCCATGGCAGCCGCAAGCGCCCGGCCCCGAGATGGATGCCGCGGGCTTTGCCTCCGGCAAAGACCCTGAGATCAAGTCCGGGCATGACAGAGGTGTATCGAGGCTGTCCCCGCCACCCCGCTGTCATCACCGGGCTCGACCCGGTGATCCACGGCCGCCGCGGGCGCCCGGCCCGGAGGCGGATGCCGCGGGCTTTGCCTTCGGCAAAGACCCTGGGATCAAGCCCAGGCGTGACAGCGGGGAACAGGATGAGCTGTGAAGGCCCTCACCCCACCTTGCGCAGGATCTCCTTCGAGAGGCGCTTCATCTCCTGGGTGGCGAGGGAGAGCGGCTTGGCCTCGGCCACGCCGCGGCCCTCGGCGAGCGCGGAGGCGAAGACGATGCGGTTGCCCAGACGGGTGCGGGCGATGCCGGCGCCCAGGCGCTTGATGTCGGCCAGCATCTGCTCGGTGAGATTGGCTCGCGCCGGCACCCGGTTGAGCACCAGCAGGGCCGGCGTGTTCTCCTTCTGCGCCAGCTCCAGCACCGGATAGGTCGCCCAGACGTCCATCGGCGAGGGCTGGCAGGGCACCACGGCGATCCGGGCGCCGCGCACCGCGACCCGGGTCTCGGTCTCGGCGTGGGGCGGGGTGTCGACCAGGACGATGTCGAAGCCGCGGGCCAGCTTGTCGACCTCGCTGCGGCTGCGCCAGCCCTCGGTGCGGCTCAGCACCATGCCGTCCTCGGCGTCGTCGTAGAGTTCCTGGCGGAGCCGGAACCAGTTGGACAGCGACTGCTGCGGGTCGATGTCGACCAGGGCGACGCTCTTGCCCGCGTCCTTGAAGGCAACCGCCAAGTGCGCGGTCAAGGTCGTCTTGCCGGCACCGCCCTTCTGCTGTGCCACGGTGATGATGGTTCCTGCCACGGCGAACTATCCCCCCTCGTTCAACGAATCGGTCGCCTGCGCGTCTCAACCATAGAACGCACGAGAGACGGCCGGCAAGGCGGCCGCAGCGGGGAGGTTTCATCCTCTTGGTCCGCCTGCTCGAGAAGCCGCAGCGCCGCAAGCCCCCCCTACCGACCCGAGAGTCCCTGGCGAGGGACGACAACTCCCGATAGGCTGCCGCCATGGACTTGGTCTTCCGACAGGCCTCTCTCGCCGAACGCGATGCGGTCGAGGCCGTGCTGCGCGCCGCTTTCGCCGCTTATGTGCGCAAGCTGGGGCGGGAGCCGTCGGACCCCTACGATTGGCTCGAAGCGGCGATCCTGGGCGGCGATGTCCATGCCGGCGTCGCGGGCGACCGGATCCTCGGCGCCGTCGTCACCACCCGCGGCGAGGACGGGCTCTACATCCGTCTGCTCGGCGTGGACCCGGAGCGCCAGGGCTGCGGCATCGGCGGCTGGCTGCTCGATCGCATCGAGGAGGTCGCGCGCGCAGAGGGCCAGGCATCGCTCCGGCTGCACACCGCCGAGATCATGGAGAACCTTCTCCGCCTCTACCGCCGGCAGGGATACCGGGAGATCGGAAGGGCGCCGCCTGACCACGGCAAGGACGCCTACCTGCGCGTCCACTTCCAGAAGAAGCTCTAGGCGCCGGGAGATCGCCCCTCCAAAGCCCCCCAGAGCCGCGCAGCCCGCCGAATCCCTGGAGATATCCACGGTTCCCTGGGTGCCCGCTCTTGATTTCCGCAACCGCGAGGCGCAGAATTTGAGCACGTGGCCGGTCGAACCGGTGACGCCATAGCCGCCGCAATACCCGTGCGGCGACTCCGGAGCGCCTCACAACCGCGGGTGGGGAACGTCCGGGCAAACCAAAGAGTAATGCGGGAGCCGCAGACAGGGTCGGTCGGCTCCCGCTTTCCGTTTGCGCTCTTTCTCTCCGAAAGCCGCGCTTTCCAGAGCCGGCGCCTTGGGTAAACTCCCGCCATGGCTGGGGCGAGACCATGACCGGGGTGGCCGAGGGGGCTGGGCGGATTCGCCGTGCCGACCCCGCCGCGATCGAAGAAGCCGCCGAAATCCTGCGCGGCGGCGGCCTGGTCGCCTTTCCGACCGAGACGGTCTACGGCCTCGGCGCCGACGCCACCAGCGACAGAGCCGTGGCCGGGATCTTCGCCGCCAAGGCGCGGCCGAGCTTCAATCCGCTGATCGTCCATGTCGCCGATGCCGCCGCCGCCGACGAAGTCGTCGCCTTCACGCCGGCGGCGAGGACGCTGGCCGCGGCCTTCTGGCCGGGCGCCCTGACCCTGGTGCTGCCGCGGCGGCCCGACTGCGGGATCTCGCTGCTCTGCAGCGCGGGGCTCGACAGCCTCGGCGTCCGGGCGCCGGCACACCCGGTGGCCCAGCGCCTGCTCGCCGCCTGCGGCCGGCCCCTGGCCGCGCCCAGCGCCAACCGCTCCGGCCGGATCAGCCCGACCACCGCCGCCCACGTCGCCCTGTCGCTGGGCGCGCGGGTGCCCTTGATCCTCGACGGCGGGCCCTGCGCGGTCGGGCTGGAGTCGACGGTGCTGGACCTGTCCGGCCCGCGGCCGGCGCTGCTGCGGCCCGGCGGGATCACCGAGGCCGAGATCGAGGCGGCCGTCGGGCCGCTGGCCCGCAGCGAGTCCGCCGCGCCGGGGCAGCTCCGCTCGCCCGGCCTGCTGGAAAGCCACTACGCGCCGAGCCGGCCGCTGCGCCTGGACGCGGCCAGCGTCGGTCCGCGCGAGGCCCTGCTCGCCTTCGGACCCGGAGCGCCGGAGGGCGCCGCCGTCACGGTCAACCTCAGCCCCTGCGGCGATCTCACCGAGGCCGCGGCCCGGCTCTTCTCCGCCCTGCACGACCTCGACCGGCCGGGCCTGGAGGCCATCGCGGTCATGCCGATCCCGGAAGACGGCCTCGGCCGCGCGATCAACGACCGCCTGCGCCGCGCCGCCGCGCCCCGGGCCTAGCTCTGGGCGCTGGCACCGCAGGGCGCTTGGCCCTAGACTCCCGTCCATGGACGACGTGACGCCGAAGCCCCGGGACCACGCGCGGCTGCGCGAGCGCATCGCCGCGGTGGTCGGCGACAAGGGCCTGATCCAGGACGAGGACGGCCTCGCGCCCTTCGTCGCCGACCAGCGCGGCCGCTACCTCGGCCGCACCCCCTTCGTGGTGCGCCCGGCCGAGACCGCCGAGGTCGCCGAGGTGGTCCGGCTCTGCGCGGCGGCGCGGGTGCCCATGGTCCCCCAGGGCGGCAACACCGGCCTGGTCGGCGGCAGCATCCCCTTCGAGGCCGGCGAGGAGGTCGTGATCAGCCTCGGCCGGATGAACAAGGTCCGCGCCGTCGATGCCGCCAACTTCACCATCACGGTCGAGGCCGGCTGCATCCTGCAGCAGGTCCAGGCCGCGGCAGAGGCGGCCGAGCGGCTCTTTCCACTCAGCCTCGGCGCCGAGGGGACCTGCCAGATCGGCGGCAACCTCTCGACCAACGCCGGCGGGGTCCACGTCCTGCGCTACGGCAACACCCGCGACCTGACCCTGGGACTGGAGGTGGTGCTGCCGGACGGCGAGGTCTGGGACGGCCTCAGGGGCCTCAGGAAGGACAACACCGGCTACGACCTGAAGCAGCTCTTCGTCGGCGGCGAAGGCACCCTGGGCATCATCACCGCGGCGGTGCTCAAGCTCTTTCCCCGGCCCCGCCGGACCGCCGTCGCCTTCGTCGGCCTGGCCGAGGTCGAGGCCGCCCTGGGGCTGCTCGGTCGCTGCCGCGAGGCCAGCGGCGACGCCCTGACCGCCTTCGAGCTGATCCCGCGCCTGGGCCTGGACTTCGCCGTGAAGCACGTCGCCCGCACCGTCGATCCCCTGGCCGGGCGGCATCCCTGGTATCTGCTGATCGAGGCCGCCAGCGGCCGCGACGACGACGACCTGCAAGGCGCCCTGGAGACCGTGCTGATGGCCGCGATCGAGGACGGCCTGGCCCAGGACGCCACCATCGCCCGCAACGAGGCCCAGGCCCGGAGCTTCTGGCACATCCGCGAGGCCATCGTCGAAGCCCAGAAGCACGAGGGCGGCTCGATCAAGCACGACGTCTCGGTCCCGGTCTCGGCGGTCCCGGCCCTGCTGGCCGAGGCCCTGCCGCTGGTCGAGAGGCTGCTGCCCGGGGTCCGGCCGATCCCCTTCGGCCATGTCGGCGACGGCAACATCCACCTCAACCTGAGCCAGCCCGAGGGCGGCGACCGCGAGGCCTTCCTGGCCCGCTGGGACGAGGTCAACCACGCCGTCCACGACCTGGTCCAGGCCCTGGGCGGCTCGATCAGCGCCGAGCACGGCCTGGGCCGGATGAAGCGCGACGAGGCCGCCGAGCGCAAGCCGGCGGTGGAGATCGCCATGATGCGCGCGGTCAAGCGCGCGCTCGATCCCCACAACCTGATGAACCCCGGCAAGGTGGTCGAGATCTAGCTGCGCCCCGCGTCCGCCGTGGACCTCGGCCGGACGCCCCAATCGAGAATATGGTTAACTTCCAGGTGCCCGGCCGCTAGGCTGGACGAGAGGCGAGGGCAGACGGCTTTCGATCGCAGGCTCAGCCGCGGCGGAAAGCCAAGCAGGGAGGGGGACTATGCGGTCATTCCTGGGAACCGCGGCGGTGGTCGCGCTGGTCGCGTTGGCGATGCTGTCGACCCCGACGGGCGCCCTCGCGCAGGCGAGCGACAGCGCGACGGACGCGGACATCGACCGTCGGCTTCGTTTCCTGGAGGAACGCCTCGACGACAGCAAGCTGCACGGCCAGATCTGGTGGTACGGCTGGCTGACGATCAACAGCGCCAGCACGGTCGGCCTGGGCTTGTCCGCGGGCCTGACCGACGACAACGACGACACGGTGAAGGACGCGACCAACGCCACCAAGGCGGCAATCGGTCTGACCCGCATGCTCTTTGATCCGCTGGAGGCGCGTTACGGCGCGGACAAGATCCGCGAGCTGCCCGAGGACTCGCGCGAAGCGAAGCTGGCGAAGCTGCGCGCGGCGGAAGACCAGCTCAAGCGCAACGCGGAGCGCGCCGACCAGCGCTGGTCGATCTCCAAGCACGCCGGGAATGCCGCGCTCAACGCGGCCGCCGGGGCCTTCGTCGCCTGGCGGGGCGAGACCGGCCACGCCTTCGAGGTCGGAGTCGGCGGCTTCATCGGCGGCCTGGCCTTCCTGCTCACCCAGCCCTGGGGACCCTCCCAGGACTGGAAGGACTATCAGGCCCTGAACGGCGGCGACAAGAGCAACCTGGGCGTCTTCGTCTCGACCTTCCCCGAGGGCGGCGGCACCCTCAA
>JANQGU010000189.1 GCA_028282935.1 Kiloniellales bacterium | reverse complement strand
GCGAGATCTACCTGCTGACCGAGGCGGAACGGCAGACCGAAGCGGTTGGAGTAGACCTCGGTCTGCCGTTCCGCCTCGGTCAGCAGGTAGATCTCGCGGTGGGCCTGCTTGAAGGGCTGCGTGATCTCCAGATCCGCCAGCCGGCGCCGCCAGGCCAAGACCCGCTCGGCCGGCTCGTCGATCGGATGCCAGAGCGCGACCCGGGTCTCCTCCCCCAGCCCCTCGAGCGGGGCGCCGGCTTGATCGGCGATCCGGTCGCCCTCGGCCAGGCCAACGACGCTCGCCTCGCCGCTGTCGAAGCGCCAGATGAGCCGCCGGCTGAGGCCGGAGAGCAAAGGATGGTCCAGGTAGAGCCGCCGCCACTCGGCCAGCGGCCAGCGCCGCTCGGCCAGGAACAGCCGCTCGAGACGGCCGCTCTGGCCGCTCATGACGTCCTTGATCTCCTTGACCAGGCGCTTGACCGCCTTGAGCCCGTCCGGATGGTCGCGCTTGACCGCCGCCGGAACCGTCTTGCGCTCCTTGCCGTCCGGACCGCGCCAGGTGAGCGCGACCAGGTCTGAGCCGGTGAGACGGATCACCGCCTGGACGTCGCCCAGCGTCTCGACGCGGCTGCCCGAGGCGTCGAGCCCGAAGTCCGGCACCGCCATCTCCTCGAGCTCTTCGGTCGTCTTGCCGGCGCGCTTGGCCGCGTCCTGCAGCACCTTCTCGATCTGCTTGCGCGCGCTGGGGTAGCGCAGTTTGCCCTTGAGCCGCGAGAGCTCCGCGACGCCCCCGCCCGCCGGCAGCGCGCCCAGGGCGAAGAGCCCGGCGTTGCCGAGCAGGACCGATCGGGCGCCCAGTCCGGGGACCTTCTTGAAGCAGCGCTCGGTGAAGGCGCCGAGCAGGGGCGCCACGGTCTCGGCCTCCAGGCCGGCGGCGACCCAGATCAATCCCCTGATCAGCTCGGCGTTGGGGTCGGGGCTCTCGGGGTCGATCTCAAGCCCTGCGAGCCAGCCCTCGAGCCGACGCGCGAAGGCCGCCGCGCCGACCGCGTCCACCAGGACTGCCGCCTCGGCGTCCCAGTTCCTGGGCGGCCGGTTGCGGCCCCGGGCCTTGGCGGCATGGGCCAGGAGGTCGGTCCAGGCCGCCTTGGGCCCGGGCTCCAGGGCCGCGAGCCAGGCGCCGACCTCCCTCCCCCAGGGGCTCTCGCGCAGGACGGAGGCCTCGCCCGTCTCCTCGAGGATTCGCGTGACCTTCTCGGCCAGTTCGGGCCGCTGAGGCACGCCCTCGACGATGCGCTGGAAGGTCGAGGAGTCGGCCTTCTGCCTCAGGTGCAGCAACGCGGCGCGCAGGGGGTCGTCGAGGCCGTGCTGCCGGACATGGAGCTCCACCGCCCGCAGCAGGCCACCGCTCGGCAGCCAGTCGTCCTGCGCGGTCTTGCCGGCGACCGCCTGGATCATCGCCTCCAGGTCTTCCGAATCGTAGGGCAGGCGCTTGCGGAGCAGCCGCGAGGCCAGGTTCTTCAGTGCTTGAAGGCGTATGGCGTTCTTTCGCGAGGTGCCGAGCGCGGCGCTGCTGCGCAGCGCGCCGCAGAGCGCGTCGAAGGCGGCGCGCAGGGCGAGGACCTGATCGCGCGGCTCCGCGTCGAGCAGCGCCTGGCCCGCCTCAAGGTCCTCGACCTTCGGAAGGCGGAAGCGGTTCGGCGCCGCCGCGGCCGCCTCTTCGAGGTAGGCGCGGACCGCCGCGGCGGCTGGATCCGATGGCACGCCCCTGCTCGTGAATCGCCTGAAGACGCGGCCCAGGTCCATCGGGGTCAGCCTCCGACGAGCGGCACCAGGCGCAGGAAGGTGGCGCTGCTCTCCGGGGTCACGGTGACCACCTCGTCGAGGTCCTCGACCTGTCGGTCGTCGAGAAGCAGCAGGAAACCGTTCTTCTCGAAGGCCTCCAGGGCCACGGCGACCTGTTGCTCGACGTCGAGCGGGCGGCGCTTCCGCAGCTTGAAGCCGTTCAGCAGGCGTTCCGACTCGCTCGGCTGGATCAGGCCCCGGAACACGTCGTCCTTGGTCGCGTTGAAGGCGGCGACCTCCGCCTCGACCCGCTGGCGGATCACCTCGCGGGCCGTGATCCTCTCGCTCGCCAGGCGCAGGGTCACCCGGGCGCGGCGCTCGGTTCCGGGTATCTCATCGTAGATGCGAAGCGCGGCTGACATCATGGCCTCCTGCCGGCTGTCGGAACATCCGAAGGCAAGGGACGAACAGGACAGCGAACCCGTTCCAGCGACACTTGCCGGTGAAGCCTTAAATCGGGGTTAAGCGCCCGAAAGGGCGGTGCCGCGCGCGGAGCCGACGTCGCGCTTCGATTAGCCCGCCGCCGGCACCTCAGCCGCCTTCAGGGCCGCGCCCTGGCGCGCCTTGAGGGCCGCCTCGTCGAAGTCGGCGACCAGGTCGTGGAACAGGCGGTGCCAGTTGATCTCGGCCTTGAGGTGCATGAAGACCGAGCCCAGGCCGATGGCGGCGCGGTCCATCAGGACGAACTCGCGCGGCGGGGTCACCCCGCCGACCCGCTTCAGCTCCTTGTGGACCTTGCCGGCGACCTGGGCGCCGTAGAGGCCGCTTTCGCTCTCCTGGATCCGGCGGACCTTGTCCTCCAGCAGGGGCGCGTAGATGAACTCGGCCCAGATGTTGAGGACGTCGAGCAGCTCCTTGCCGATCCCGGTGAAGCCCCAGGTCTCGTAGGCGCTGACGGCCAGGGCCTCGTCGCCCGTCTCCAGGGCGTGGTAGAGGTCGATCACGCCGCGCACGAAGCTGGAATCGAAGACCCGGATGCAGCCGAAGTCGAGCAGGTTGACCGAGCCGTCCTCGCGCAGGCTGTAGTTGCCCAGGTGCGGGTCGCCGTGGATCACCCCGTAGTAGTAGAAGGGCACGTACCAGGCCCGGAACATGTTGTAGGCCACGGCGTTGCGCAGCTCGGTGTCCGGATGGCCGGCGACGAAGTCCATGACCGGCGTGCCGCCCAGCCAGGTCATGGTCAGCAGGCGGTCGGTCGAGAGCTCCGGCAGGACGTCGGGCACGTGCACGCCCGGCTCCTCACCGAGCATGTCGGCGTAGAGGTGCATGTGCCGGGCCTCGCGGTCGTAGTCCAGCTCCTCGCGCAGGCGCTCCGACAGCTCCTTGTAGATCTCCGAGGGGTCGATGGCCTTGTCGCTGCGCCGGTAGATCGAGAACACCAGCTTGAGCTGCTGCAGGTCGGCCTCGACGGTCGACTGCATGTCCGGATACTGCAGCTTGCAGGCCAGCTCGCGGCCGTCGTGGCCGCTCGCCCGGTGGACCTGGCCCAGCGAGGCGGCGGCGGCGGCCTCGTGGGCGAAGTCGGCGAACTTGGACTGCCAGTCCGCGCCCAGCTCGCTGCGCATGCGGCGGCGCACGAAGGGCCAGCCCATGGAGGGGGCGTTGGCCTGGAGCTGGCGCAGCTCCTCGGCATACTCCCGCGGCAGGGCGTCGGGAATGGTCGCCAGGATCTGGGCGACCTTCATCAGCGGCCCCTTGAGGCCGCCCAGGGCCGACTTCAGCTCCGAGGAATGCTTGCCGGAATCCAGGTCCAGCCCGAGGTAGCGGGCGCCGATGAACTGGGCCGCCAGGCCGCCGACGGCCCCGCCGACCTTGGCGTAGCGCCGCACGCGGCCGCTCAGGCGGGAGGATTCGTCTGTGAAATCGCTGTCAGTCATGAGGCTTAGATGGCATCGCCCAGGTCCGCTGTCCAGGACGCCGGCCCAAAGGTCCTCGCTTGCCGAGCCTGCGCCGGCCCGCAATGCTGGGGGCGTCCCGTGCTTACGGCCTCGCCTGGTGCGGATCGAGGCGGCGGACGCGGCACGGACACCTGAGGCGATCACCTTTCTTAGGGTCTTTGAGCCCAGGACCTTCCGCCGCCTGAAGTGGATCTGAACCGCCCCCGCGCCCTCACAAGGAGGCAGCCATGGAGAAGTTCACGGAATACCTGCTCAACATCACCGAGCCCTTCGTGATCGAGCAGCTCTGGATCAAGCTGGAGATCTGGCTGGTTCAGAACGTCTTCGTCTTGAGCAACCTGGTGCAGATCCTGGTGGTCGCCGCGTCCTTCGTGGGCGCCCGGATCGCGGCGCCGTCGATAAAGGCGTGGTTCGAGGCCCTTGCGAGCGGAAGGTCCCTGGAAACCAGCGCGCGGCGCCTGGCCCGCGTCGCGGCGCCGCTGACGCTACCCCTGATCTGGCTCGTCGTCCTGTGGCTCTCGGTCATGGTCGCGGTTCAGCTCCCCGCGCCGCATCAGCTCATGCAGATCGCGGTAAGCCTGCTGACCGCCTGGGTGGTCATCCGCCTCGCCTCCCAGTTGGTCCGGGACCCGACCTGGTCGAAGATGATCGCGGCGACCGCATGGGTGGTCGCGGCGCTGAACATCCTCGACCTGCTCGACGAGACGGTGGCGCTGCTCGACAGCATGGCGATCCAGCTCGGCGGCCTGCGGGTGTCGCTGCTCCTCGTGCTGAAGGGCATGCTGTCGCTCGCGGTCATGCTCTGGCTGGCGACCGTCTTCTCACGGCTCCTGGAGAAGCGGATCAACAAGCTGCCGAACCTGACGCCCACCGTGCAGGTGCTGTTCAGCAAGCTGCTGAAAATGGTCCTGATCGCGATCGCCGTGATCGCCGCCCTGCGCTCCGTCGGGATCGACCTGACCGCCTTCGCGGTGCTCAGCGGCGCGATCGGCGTCGGCATCGGCTTCGGGCTGCAGAAGGGAGTCTCGAACCTGATCAGCGGCCTGATGCTGCTTCTCGACAAGTCGATCAAGCCTGGCGACGTCATCGCGGTCGGCGAGACCTACGGCTGGGTCGCGTCGCTGGGCGCCCGCTACGTCTCGGTCGTCACCCGGGACGGGATCGAGCACCTGATCCCGAACGAGGACCTGATCACCAAGGGCGTGGAGAACTGGACCTACAGCACCAACGTGGTCCGTCTGAAGATCCCGCTGGGAATCTCGTATCAGTCCGACGTCCGGCTTGCGATGGCGCTCTGCCTGGAGGCCGCCGACCAGGTGCCGCGCGTGGTGAAGGACCCCAAGCCGGTCTGCCTGCTGCGAGGCTTCGGCGACAACGCCGTCGACCTGGAGCTCCGGATCTGGATCAACGATCCGACCAACGGCGTCTCCAACGTCAAGAGCGAGGTCCTGCTGCTGGTCTGGGACCGATTCCGGGAGAACGGTATCGAGATCCCCTTCCCTCAGCGCGACCTGCACCTGAAGCCGCCGGCCGAGATCAACGTCCGGGTCAGCGGCGATCGCGGCCCGGAAGCGGCGAAGACGCCCCGCTCCGGCGGCAAGAAGGCGCAGACGCGCGAGGCGGCGGCTTAGGAGTATTGGTCGCCGGGCTCGCTAATCCATCGCCTCCAGTTCGTCGATGAAGCCGCCGACCACGCCGAGGCCCCGGGACCAGAAGGCCGGATCGGCCGCGTTGAGGCCGAAGGGCGCCAGCAGCTCCTGGTGGCGCTTGGTCCCGCCGGCGCGCAGCATCTCGAGGTAGCGCTCGGCGAAGCCCTCGGCGGCGTCCTCGTAGACCGCGTAGAGCGAGTTCACCAGGCAGTCCCCGAAGGCGTAGGCGTAGACGTAGAAGGGCACGTGGACGAAGTGCGGGATGTAGGCCCAGTAGTGCCGGTAGTCGCCCTCCAGCGTCACCGCCGGCCCCAGGGCCTCGCGCTGGGTCTCCAGCCAGATCTCGCCCAGGCGCTCCGGCAGCAGCTCGCCCCGCTTGCGCTCGTCGTGGACCACGGCCTCGAAGTTGTGCATGGCGACCTGGCGGACGACCGTGTTCAGCATGTCCTCGACCTTCTGCGCCAGCATGACCTTGCGGCGGATCGGATCCGCCTCCGCGGCCAGGATCGCCCGGAAGGTCAGCATCTCGCCGAAGACGCTGGCGGTCTCGGCCAGGGTCAGCGGCGTGTCGGCCATGAGGTGGCCCTGGGCCCCGGCCAGCACCTGGTGCACGCCGTGGCCCAGCTCGTGCGCCAGGGTCATGACGTCGCGGGTCCGCCCCTGGTAGTTGACCAGCAGGTAGGGATGGGCGCTGGGCACGGTCGGATGGGCGAAGGCCCCGGGCGCCTTGCCGGGCCGGACCGGGGCGTCGATCCAGGGGTTGTCGAAGAAGCGCCGGCCGACCTCGGCCAGCTCTCCGGAGAAGGCGGCGTAGGCAGAGAGCACGGTGTCCCGGGCCTCGGCCCAGGGAATCCGGCGCCGGTCCTCCTCCGGCAGGGGTGCGTTGCGGTCCCAGTAGGGCAGCTTCTCGACCCCGAACCACTTCGCCTTGAGGGCATAGTAGCGGTGCGACAGCCCTGGGAAGGCCTGGCGCACGGCGGCGACCAGGGCGTCGACGACCTCGTCCTC
This sequence comes from Kiloniellales bacterium, assembly GCA_028282935.1. Taxonomy (GTDB): domain Bacteria; phylum Pseudomonadota; class Alphaproteobacteria; order Kiloniellales; family JAKSBE01; genus JAKSBE01. The sequence goes on along the minus strand of JANQGU010000189.1, from coordinate 6,689 downwards.
GACGTAGTTGCCCAGGTTCCGGGAGGAAACCGGCCGCGCGAAGCCGCGCCAGTTGTCCTCGATCTCCTTGTCCTTGGCCAGGGTGTTGGTGATGTGGCCGAAGAGCTTGACGTTGCTGCCCAGGACCCGGCCCAGGGACTCCGCCGCCGCCTTGCGGACCGCGGCCTCGGGATCGGTCAGCTTGTCCAGGATCTCGGCGCTGGTCAGCTCCCGCTCGCCCAGGGGAAAGCGCAGCGCGGCCATGGTCTCGTCGAAGAGCCGGACCCAGGCGCCGCGGCCGGCGACGTACTTCTCGTGCAGCAGGCGCTCCAGGTCGTCGCCGAGCTGATACGGGCGCAGCGCCCGCAGGTCGCGCAGCCAGGGCCGGTAGCGCGCCAGCCGCGGCGCGGCGGCCAGCTTGGCCTCCAGCGCCTCTTCCGGCAGGCGGTTGAGCTCCAGGGTGAAGAACAGGATCCGGCTGGAGATCCCGTTGGTCGCTTCCTGCATGGATTGATAGAAACGGCCGATCTCGGGATCGCTGACGTCGCCGGAGTAGGCCAGCTGGGCGAAGCTCATGATCCGGTCCAGGCGCTCGCGCAGGACCTCGTAGGCCTCCAGGGCCGTGCCCAGGGCCTCGCCGTCGAGCCCGCCGAGCTTGCCCTCGTAGCGCCCGCGAAAGGCCTCGGATTCGCCGGTCAGTTCGGCCAAATCGGCCTGCAGCGCCGGGCCCTCGATCTCGGGATAGAGGTCCGAGAGGTCCCAGGTCGGCAGGGGACCGAGGGCGGCTTCGGCGGTTTCGGCGGCCTGGTCGGCAGCCCGGGCGGGATCTTTCATGGTGCTGCACCTCCTTGACGCTCAGGCATATAGGCCGCCATAAGGGACGAGCCAAGCGCGCAGGATCACAATATTGAACGATAGCGCGATGGCTTTTGGGGGATGGCGTGGATCTCGATCGCTGGCAAAGCCTGCCCGCTCTCCTGTTCGACCAGGCACGGCGCCTGGGCGACAAGCCCTTCCTTTGGGCCAAGCGGGACGACAAGTACCAGCCCCTGAGCTGGGCCGAGGTCGCCGACGCGGTCTCGGCCCTGTCCCGCGGCCTGCGCGCCATCGGGGTCAAGCCGGGCGACAGGGTGGTCCTGGTCTCGGAGAACCGGCCGGAGTGGCTGATCGCCGACGTCGCGATCATGAGCGCCGGCGCGATCACGGTCCCGGCCTACACCACGAACAACATCGGCGACCACCACCACATCCTGTCGCACAGCGGCGCGGTCGGCGCCATCGTCTCGACCAAGGCCTTGGCGCAGAAGGTCCTGCCGGCGGCGATCGACGCGCCGGAATGCCGCTTCGTGGTGACCATCCAGCCACCGGAGCTGGGCCAGGACACCACCGTCGAGCTGCACGACTGGTGGCAGCTCCTGGACGAGGGCGCCAAGCGGCCCGACGACCTGGCCGAGGTGGTCGCCAAGCTCAAGCGCGACGACACGGCCTGCTTCATCTACACCTCGGGCACCGGCGGCACGCCCAAGGGCGTGATGCTGAGCCACATGAACATCTTGCAGAACTGCCTCGGCGCGCACGAGGTTCTGAAGACCCTGGGCGTCGGCGACGAGGTTTTCCTTTCCTTCCTGCCGCTGTCGCACGCCTACGAGCATTCCGGCGGCCAGTTCTTTCCCATGGCGCTGGGCGCCCAGATCTTCTACGCCGAGAGCGTCGAGAAGCTGCTGACCAACCTGGCCGAGGCGCGACCGACCCTGATGACCGCGGTGCCGCGGCTCTACGAGTCGATCTACCAGCGGATCCTCAAGGGCGTGGAGAAGCAGGGCGGGCTCAAGGCCAAGCTCTTCCACCGCACGGTCGAGCTCGGGCGCAAGCGCTACTTCGACCCCGGCAGCCTGACCCTGAAGGAGCGGATCGTCGACGCGGTCCTGTCGCTGCTGGTCCGCCGCAAGGTCAAGAAGCGCTTCGGCGGCCGGCTCAAGGCCTTCGTGTCGGGCGGCGCCGCGCTCAACCCGGATATCGGGATCTTCTTCACCGCGCTCGGCCTGCGAGTCCTGCAAGGCTACGGCCAGACCGAGGCGGCGCCGGTGATCTCGGTCAACCCGCCGGACCGGATCAAGATGGAGACCGTCGGTCCGCCGATGACCGGCGTCCAGGTGCGGATCGCCGAGGACGGCGAGATCCTGGTCCGCGGCCCCCTGGTGATGAAGGGCTACTGGCGCGACGAGGCCGCGACCGAGGCCGTGCTCAAGGACGGCTGGCTGCACACCGGCGACATCGGCGAGATGGACGCCGAGGGCTTCGTCAAGATCACCGACCGCAAGAAGGACATCATCGTCTTCTCCGGCGGCGACAACGTCTCGCCGGCGCGGATCGAAGGGTTCCTCACCCTGCAGCCGGAGCTGCATCAGGCGATGGTCTACGGCGACAAGCGCCCGAACCTGGTGGCCCTGGTCGTGCCCGATCCGGACTTCCTGAAGGACTGGTCGAAGGAGAACGGCAAGGCCGGCAGCCTCGCCGAGCTCCACGCCGACCCGGAGCTGCGCAAGGCGATCGCGGCGGCGGTCGACCGGGTCAACGCCGAGCTCTCGCCCCTGGAGAAGGTCCGCCGCTTCGCCGTCGCGCCGGAGGCCTTCTCGGTCGAGAACCAGATGATGACGCCGACCCTCAAGATCCGCCGGCACAAGATCAAGGAAAGCTACGGCGCGCTGCTCGACGGCCTCTACGAGCGCCGCAAGAGCGAGTCGGCCTGAGCCGAGCGTCAGGCGCCCTCGCCGCTCTGCAGGCAGTCCAGGATCGCGATCAGGGCATCCGCGCGCAGGATCGTATCCTGGTGAAAGCGCAGCTCAGCGCCCTCGGCCCCGCCGGCGATCCGGGCCCGGGCGTCGGCACGGGTCCGCTCGGCCACCAGGTAGGCCGCCTCCATGCCGCCCATCAGGCGGATCACCTCGCGGACCGGCATGCCGATCGCCTGGCGCTGGGTGTCGTAGAGCGGCCCGTCCTCGGGCCGGGTCGTCAGCTCGGACTCGATGTAGGCCCGGCTTTCCGGGCAGGCCGAGTTGCCCTGCGGCAGGGCCTCCTCCGCGCCGCTCTGGGCCCGCGCCGGCATCGCCGGGAGCAAGACGGCGGCGGCGAGGAAAAGCAGGCTGAGATATCGCATGGCGGAAACACTAACAGCCTCCGCCCCTCACCGGGCTTCACGTTCGAGCGAGCGGAAACACGGGCTAGACTCTATGATAGTCCCGGTACCATTCGACGAAGCGGGGCAGGCCCTCGTCGATCGAGGTGTGCGGCTCGAAGCCCAGGTCGCGCCGGGAGGCCTCGATGTCGGCGTAGGTCTCCTTGACGTCGCCGGGCTGCATGGGCCCGAACTCCTTGACCGCTTCCTTGCCGCAGGCCTGTTCCAGCAGCCCGATGAAGCGCATCAGGTCCTCGGACTGGTGGTTGCCCAGGTTGTAGATCCGCTGCGGCGGCCGGTCGCCGTCGTCCGCCGGCGGCCGGTCCAGCGCGTTCAGGGTGCCGGCGACGATGTCGTCGATGTAGGTGAAGTCGCGGCGCATGTCGCCCTTGTTGAAGATCGTGATCGGCCGGCCCCGGAAGATGGCGTCGGTGAAGATGTAGGCCGACATGTCCGGCCGGCCCCAGGGCCCGTAGACCGTGAAGAAGCGCAGGCCGGTCGCGGGCAGGCGGTAGAGGTGCGCCGCGGTGTAGGCCATCAGCTCGCCCGCGCGCTTGGTCGCGGCATAGAGCGAGACCGGATGATCGACCGGATCCTCGACCGAGAAGGGCAGCTTGCGGTTGGCGCCGTAGACCGAGGAGGAGGAGGCGTAGACGAAGTGCTCGCAGCGCGGCAGGCGCCGGCAGGCCTCGATCATCACCTGCTGGCCCATGACGTTGGCGTCGATATAGGCGAAGGGGTTCTCAAGCGAGTAGCGCACCCCGGCCTGGGCGGCCAGATGGACCACCCGGGTGATCCCCGGGTTGGCCTCGGCCAGCGCCAGGATCGCGCTCCGGTCGCTGACGTCCAGGCGCTGGAAGGCGAAGCCGTTGCGGCCCCGGAAGCGGGCCAGGCGCGCCTCCTTGAGGGCCGGATCGTAGTAGTCGTTGAGATTGTCGATCCCGATGACCTGCTCGCCCCGGTCGAGCAGGGCCCTGGCAAGGTGGGATCCGATGAAGCCGGCGACGCCGGTAACGAGCACGGTCATGGAGGTCTTCCGCAGTTTGCAGTGCCGGCGGCGCCGGCCCGCCGCAGTCTAGCGATTTTGCCGCCGGCCGAAAGACGCCTGAAGCGGACCACGAGAGAACCCGGCGGGCCGGTTGCAAATCGGCCTTCCCAAGTGCATAACTGCTCTCGGCTCGGGGTTGCGCGGACCCCCGGCAATCCAAGACGAACCGCCGTCCAAGTTCCGCTTTGACCTCGCCTGGCGAGGGTGGAGCGACGCCTTGGACCAAACCTGTCAGCAAAGAGATCCGGAACCGGCCGCGGCGCCGTCGCGCCTCGACGTCTTGTCACTAGAAGGCGGTATCACGGCCTGGCGGGCCATGGGATGGCCCACGACGCCCCTGGAGCCGCAGGCGGAGGACAAGTCGTGACCGAGCGCAAGGCCCTGGAGCGGCCGGACCCGGACGGGCCTGGAGAGCCGAGCGAGGAGGTCGCCTTCAAGGAGGCCTTCCTGGTCTGGCTGCGCATCGGCCTGCTGAGCTTCGGCGGGCCGGCGGGCCAGATCGCGCTGATGCACAAGACCCTGGTCGAGGAGAAGAGGTGGATCGAGGAGTCGCGCTTCCTCCATGCCCTGAACTACTGCATGCTGCTGCCCGGCCCCGAGGCCCAGCAGTTGGCCACCTACGTCGGCTGGTTGCTGCATCGGACCTGGGGCGGACTGGCGGCCGGGATCCTCTTCGTCCTGCCGGGCGCCATCGTCATGCTCGGGCTCTCCATCCTCTACGCCGTCTACGGCGAACTGACGGCGGTCCAGGCCGCCTTCTTCGGCATCAAGGCGGTCGTGCTGGCGGTGGTCGTCGAAGCCCTGCTGCGCATCGGCCGGCGCGCCCTGCAGGGCCGCTTCCAGCTCAGCATCGCCACGGCGGCCTTCGTCGCGATCTTCTTCTTCGCCGTGCCCTTTCCGGCGATCGTGATCGCCGCGGCCCTGCTGGGCTACCTCGGCAAGGCGCTGCTGGAAGACGGCACCGCCGGCGGGTCCCGGGCCGCGCCGGCGCCGGTCAGCGCCGCCGGCCAGGCCGGGCGCGGCATCAGGGTCCTGGCCGTCTGGCTGCCGCTCTGGCTGGTCCCGACGGCGCTGCTGCTGGCGCTGCTCGGTCCGGACCAGGTCTATGCCCAGCAAGGCCTGTTCTTCAGCAAGATGGCGGTGGTCACCTTCGGCGGCGCCTATGCGGTGCTCGCCTACGTCGGGCAGCAGGCGGTCGAGGTCTACGCCTGGCTCGCGCCCGGCGAGATGCTCGACGGCCTGGGCCTGGCCGAGACGACGCCGGGGCCCCTGATCATGGTGGTGCAGTTCGTCGGCTTCCTCGGCGCCTTCCGCAACCCCGGCGCCCTGGACCCGGTGGTGGCGGGCAGCCTGGGCGCCCTGCTGACGACCTGGGTCACCTTCGCGCCCTGCTTCCTCTGGATCTTCCTGGGGGCGCCCTACGTCGAGGCGCTGCGCGGCAACGCCGCGCTCAACGCCGCGCTTTCCGGGGTGACCGCGGCCGTGGTCGGGGTCATCCTCAACCTGGCGCTGTGGTTCGCCCTGCACATCAGCTTCGGCGAGATCGAGGAGCTGCGGATCTCGGTCCTGCGGCTTTACCGGCCGGTCTGGGACAGCGTCGACTCGGCCTCCCTGCTGCTGACCGCTGCCGCGCTCTTCGCCATGCTGCGCCTGAAGCTGCCGATGCTGCCGACCCTGGCGGCCGGCGCGGCCCTCGGCGCCCTCTATCACGCGCTGCTGTCGTGAAGCTTTACAAGGCCACCCATGGGGCAAAGTTTAGGCGGTACTTGAAGCAGCCCTTCGGTTCTCCCACCCTTGCAAAACGCAGACGTAAAGAAAGCGTCTGGACACTCTACGTTCAGGGAGAGACTCCGTCATGCTGCGTACGTTTATAGCCGTGGGAACGGCAGTCGGCCTCTTTGCCTCGGCCGCTGCCGCCGGGCCCGAGAAGGTGAGCCTGCCCGCCGACTACCAGACGAGCTTCACGAACTACTACGAGGGCGACCGGGTCGGCAACGACAAGCAGGTCATCCGCCTCTTCGCGAACCAGACCGCCGCCAAGGGCGCGTCGAAGGACGGCAAGCTGCCCTACGGCTCGGTGATCGTGGGCGAGATCTACAGCGTCAAGGTCGACGGCGAGGGCAACACGGTCGAGAGCGCGCTCGGCCGCCGGATCATCGACAAGCTCGCCGCCGTCGTGGTGATGGAGCGCGGCGAGGGCTTCGACGAGGGCTATGCCGAGGAGCTGACGGTCGGCGACTGGGAGTTCGCGGTCTACAGCGCCGCCGGCGAGAAGCTCGACAAGGACGTCACGGCCTGCCGGGAATGCCACCACCCGCTCCAGGACAAGGAGTTCCTCTGGTCCTACGAGCACCTGGCCCGCTGACGGGAAGTTCGGTTTCGCGCGAGGGCGGCGGCCGAGCGGCGTGGCTCGGCCGGCGCCGCTGAACGAACCTCGCCGAGGTGAACGGGAGCGGCTCCAGCCGCGGCAACTTGCGGTCGAGGGGG
>JANQGU010000158.1 GCA_028282935.1 Kiloniellales bacterium | reverse complement strand
TGCAGCAGGCGGAACCAATCCTGCTCGGCCCGGTCGATGAAGCCGTAGAGCCGGATCTGGTCCTCGCGCACGTGGGTCTCGATCAGCAGGCCGACCCCGCCGCCCTTGGCCGGCAGCCGGCCGAGCGTCCGGGACGAGGCGAAGACCAGGTAGCCGACGCCGCCGACGTCGAGGATCAGGTGATCCTCGTCGGTGGCATCGACCAGGCCGGTCAGCTTGCCGATCATGCCGGCTCCTCCAGGACCGCCGCCGCGCCGGCGGCCCGGCCGCCCCAGCGGTGGCGCGTCGCGCGGTGGTGGACGTGGCAGATGGCGACCGCCAGCGCGTCGGCCGCGTCCGCCGAGCGCACGCCGCAGCCCGGCAGAAGCTGGCGGACCATGACCCCGACCTGCTCCTTGCTGGCCTGGCCGGTCCCGACGATCGACTTCTTGACCACCAGCGGCAGGTACTCGGCGACCGCCAGGCCGGCCAGGGCCGGGGTCATCAGCGCGACGCCGCGGGCCATGCCCAGCTTCAGGGTCGAGTCCGGGTTGCGGTTGACCAGCGTCTCCTCGACCGCCGCCTCCTGCGGCGCCTGGGCGGCGATCATCGCCAGCAGGGCCTCGTGCAGCTCGCGCAGCCGGCGGTCCAGGGACTGCGCCGGGTCGGCCTCGATCACGCCGTGCGCCACGTGGCGCAGGCGATTGCCCTCGGCCTCGATCACGCCCCAGCCGGTCCGCCGGAGCCCGGGGTCCAAACCGACCACCCGCATGCTCTCCCCTCTTCCTCCACCTTCGCGGTCAGGCCGTCATTCGGGCCAGGACCTCGTCGGCGATTTCGAAGTTGGCCGAGACCCGCTGCACGTCGTCACTGTCCTCCAGCGTGTCAAGGAGCTTGATCAGGCCGTCGGCCTGGGCCTCTTCGACCGGCACGGTGGTCTGCGGCTTCCAGGTCAAGCCCGCTTCCCGCGGATCGCCGAATCGCGCGGCGAGCGAGTCGCGCACCTCCGAGAACACCTCTGGCGCGCAAACGATCTCATGGCCCTCGGCGTTGGACTCGACGTTGTCGGCGCCGGCCTCGGCGGCGGCCTCGAAAATGCTGTCGGCATCGGCGGTCTCGCCGCCGTAGAGGATCGAGCCGACGCGTTCGAACATGAAGGCGACGCTGTTGGTCTCGCCCAGGGCGCCGCCGTGCTTGCTGAAGGCGGCGCGCACTTCCGAGGCGGTCCGGTTCCGGTTGTCGGTCAGGGCCTCGACGATGACCGCGACGCCGCCGGGGCCATAGCCCTCGTAGCGGATCTCCTCGAAGTGGGTGTCGTCGTCGCCGCCGCTCGCCTTCTTGATCGCCCGCTCGATGTTGTCCTTGGGCATGTTCGCGGCCCGCGCCGCCGAGATCGCGGTGCGCAGGCGCGGATTCATGTCCGGGTCCGGCAGGCCGGACTTCGCCGCCACCGTCAGCTCCCGCGACAGCTTGGCGAACTGCTTGGCGCGCTTCTTGTCCTGCGCGCCCTTGCGAAACATGATGTTCTTGAACTGTGAATGACCGGCCATCGTCGCCCCAATCTAGATCTCGGGGTGAAGTCGAGAATTTTACCATATTTTGTGGTGGACAACCTCGGACTTCGTCGAGGGATAGTCAACCAATATGGCGACATTTGGGCGCTGGGAGCCAGCGATCCCGGGCGATTCAGCGCGAATTGGAGGCTTTACGCAGGTTTAAGCCTGAGTCGTCAGACTGCCCCCTCGCCAATCCCGGTTCCACCGCGCCACACCCGAGGAAAGATGCCGCCGAAGACGACGCTTCTGGATATCGCTCCCGCTCCCGCCGGCCCCGCCGGCAAGGTCAGCCAGGCCGAGATCGACCGGCGCCTGGAGCGGGCCGCCACCCTGGTGGTGGACTTCACCGAGACGACCGCCCTGCCGGCCTTGGAGGCCTGCCTGGCCTCGGCCGCCGAGGCGCCGAAGGGGCTGCCGCTGGAGCCACTGGCCGAAGAGCTCTGCCGGCAGACCGCGATGCTTCAGGACGAGGTCGAGCGCTTCCTCGGCCAGATCGAGGCCTGCCGCTAGCACCGGCTTTCGTAACTCGGAGGTTCACCCCCACCCCAACCCTCCCCCATCAAGGGGGAGGGAGCAGGATCGCGACCGCCGCTCAATCAAGCCCTCCCCCTTGATGGGGGAGGGTTGGGTGGGGGTGATTCTACGATCTGTGCAAGAGAGTCCTAGGAACCTGATCCGGCCTCACTCCGGCTCGCTGGGCGCCAGCCTGCCGCCGGCGCGGACCGGCAGCACGCGTTCGGCCAGGCCGCTGGACCCCGAGGTCTCCACGAAGACGCCGCAGAGCGTCCCCGGGCCGTTGGCCGGCGACAGGCGCTCGGTCGGCAGCTTGCGCGTGAAGCGGGCGATCGGCACCGCCTTGTCCATGCCGATGACCGAATTGTAGTCGCCGCACATCCCCGCGTCGCTGAGGTAGGCGCTGCCGCCCGGCAGGATCATGGCGTCGGCGGTGGGGACGTGGGTGTGGGTGCCGACGCAAAGCGACACCCGGCCGTCGACCACGTGCCCCATCGCCATCTTCTCGCTGGTGGTCTCGGCGTGGAAGTCCAGCACCGCGGCATCGACCGTGGCGCCGAGGCGCTGCTTGGCGAGCTCCCGCTCGACGCAGGCGAAGGGATCGTCCAGGGGATCCATGAACAGCCGGCCCAGGACGTTCAGCACCAGGACCTTCTTGCCGCCCGGCGCCTGGAAGACCCCGCAGCCGCGGCCCGGCGTGCCCTCGGGATAGTTGTGCGGCCGCAGCAGGCGCGGCTCCCGGCCGATGAAGTTCAGGGCCTCGCGCTGGTCCCAGGAATGGTTGCCGCCGGTGATGACGTCGACGCCGGTCGCGAAGAGCTCCTGGCAGACCTTCTCGGTGATGCCGAAGCCCCCGGCGGCGTTCTCGCCGTTGGCGATGACGAAGTCCAGGCCGAGCTTGGCGCGCAGCCGCGGCAGGTGCTCGGCCACGACCTCGCGCCCGGAGCGGCCGTTGACGTCGCCCAGGAAGAGGATCCTCATGCCCGCTCCAATCCGTCTATCCCGGATCTAGCTGTCAGGCCCGGCGGCGCCAGCACCTCCTGCTCGGTCACGATCCGGTCGAGGACCTCGTCGCCGGCCTCGACCGGCACCTCGGCGACCTCCTGCGCGGCGAAGGCGAGGCCGACCGCGACCACCGGCCGACGGCCCCGCAGCGCCGCCAGGGTCCGGTCATAGAAGCCGCCGCCGTAGCCGAGCCGGTAGCCCCGGCGGTCGAAGGCCAGCAGCGGCACCAGGAGGATGTCGGGCTCGACCACCGGGCAGTCGGGGCCCGGCACCTCCGTCCCGAAGGCCGCCGGCTCCAGTAGAGTATCCGGCCGCCAGGCCCGGAACACCAGCGCGGCGCCGGCCTCGACCACCACCGGCAGGCAGAGCCGCTGGCCCCGCGCCGCCAGCGCCGAGAGGATCGGGCGCGGGTCCAGCTCGTCGCGCAGCGGCCAGTAGCCCGACACCGCGGCCTCCGCCGGGATGGCCAGCGACTCGAGCAGGCGGCGGCAGACCTGCGCCGCGGCCGAGGCCCCCGCCCCGCCTGCCTCGCCCCCGGCCGCCTCACGCCGCCGCTGGCGGGACCGGCGCCGCAGGGCGGCCTTGGCTTCGGGGATCTCAGACATGCGCTCTGGATGGCCGGGAAAACTCGGGTGGGAGGGAAGGCGGTGCCGTAAAGGCCGTTGGCCGGATATCATCCTCTGTGGCCTGCTTACGCAGGTGGGCGCCATGTACCGAAACCACGGCTCCGGCAGGGACAGCTCCCGAGAGGGTCGTATTGGCCCCAGGGATCGAAAGGCCTGACGCACCCCACAGCACCGCCAACCACTAAGTTATCTAAGAGGCCGCGAGCGTCGCGGCAATGCGTTCCAGGCGCTGCGCGCAGGCTTCCAGGGCCTCGGCCACCTCGTCCTCGCGCTCCTCGAAGGCGGCGATGACCGCGCCGTTGGCCTCTCCGTTGCCGGTCTTGGCGGCGCCGTTCTCGGCGGGCGCGAGCTTGCTCATGGCCTCGTGCATCTCGTCGGCGATCAGCAGGCTCGCCATGACCAGGAGGCGCGGCTCGCCGATCTGGCCGACCGCGGCGGCGAGGTCGTTGACCCGTCGGTCGACATAGGCGCCGAGCCGGCGGAGATGATCCTCGTGGCCGTCGTCGCAGGCGATGTCGTAGTTGCGGTTATTGATGGTCAGCGTGATCTCGGCCACGTCAGGTCTCCAGCAAGCTTTGGATCCGCTTGATCGCGCGGTCCAGGCGAACCGCGACCTGGTCCGCGGCCTCGCTCAGTTCCTGGTTCTCGCGCCGGGACCGCTCCAGCGCCTCGCTGAGCTGCGGGTCCGGATCCTGCGGCGCGGGCGGGCGCTCGACCGCGGCCCGCTCCAGGGCGTCGGTCGCCGACTTTAGGCGCTGTGCTGCCTCGATCAGACGGGACATCTTCGCTGCTGCCGAATCCCAGAATTCTTTCCCCAAACCAACGAGGCGCAGGATAGGCGCTGGCGCGGGCGGCGGTCAACCGAACCAAAGCCGGCGCGGTCGCTCGACCTGCAAGATAATGCCGGCGTCGGCAGCCGGGATGAAGGATAATGCCGGTTGACGCTCCAGGGCCGTGGCGGCATCTTGCCGGCCAAAGACGGGCAAGACTCCAAACGACGCCGAATCGACCCCTGCGCCCACGCGGCCGGGTTCGGGATAGCGCCGGGGTCGAGGACGCGGGGAGACGGGTGCGGGCCCCCGCCGCATCAGAGCAAATGGCAGGTCATTCAATGGACGTTAGGCCTTCAGGGCTTTCGGACTCCGGCGCTGCGCCCGGGGCGACTCACAAAGATATGGCGAACGCCATTCGCGCGCTGTCCATGGACGCCGTGCAGAAGGCGAACAGCGGCCACCCGGGCATGCCCATGGGCATGGCCGACGTCGCGACGGTGCTGTTCTCCCGCTTCCTGAAGTACCAGGCCGAGCGGCCGGACTGGCCCGACCGCGACCGCTTCGTGCTCTCGGCCGGCCACGGCTCGATGCTGCTCTACTCCCTCCTCCACCTGACCGGCTATCCCGAGATGACCCTGGAGGACCTGAAGAACTTCCGCCAGCTCGGCGCCCGCACCGCCGGCCATCCCGAGTACGGCCTGGCCCCGGGCATCGAGACCACCACCGGGCCTCTGGGCCAGGGCCTGGCCAACGCGGTCGGCATGGCGCTGGCCGAGCGCCTGCTGAACGCCCGCTTCGGCGACGAGGTCGTCGACCACCGGACCTACGTGATCGCCGGCGACGGCGACCTGATGGAAGGCATCAGCCACGAGGCCGCCGCCCTCGCCGGGCACCTGCGCCTGGGCCGCCTGGTGGTGTTCTTCGACGACAACGGCATCTCGATCGACGGCCCGGTCTCGTTGTCCGATTCGGTCGACCAGGGCCTGCGCTTCCAGTCCTACGGCTGGCACGTCCAGACGATCGACGGCCACGACCCCGAGGCCGTCGCCAAGGCCACCGAGCAGGCCCTGGCCGACGAGCGCCCCTCGCTGATCGCCTGCCGCACGACCATCGGCTTCGGGGCGCCCAGCAAGGCCGGCAAGGCCGCCTCGCACGGCGCGCCGCTGGGCGAGGAGGAGATCGCCGGCGCCCGCGAGGCGCTCGGCTGGAGCCACCCGCCCTTCGAGATCCCCGGCCCGCTGCTCGAGGCCTGGCGCGCCGCCGGCCGAAAAGGCGCGGCCGAGGCCGCCGCCTGGGACCAGCGCCTGGCGGCGCTCGACCCGGCCCTGGCGCGGGGCTTCGAGGCCGCGATCAAGGGCGAGCTGGCCGAGGGCTGGCAGGCCGCCCTGGCCGAGTTCAAGAAGGCCGTCGCCGCCGAGGCGCCCAAGCTCGCGACCCGGGTCTCGTCCCAGAAGGTGCTGGAGGTCCTGGTCGAGAAGCTGCCGCAACTGATCGGCGGCTCGGCCGACCTGACCGGCTCGAACGGCACGCGGACCGGGGCGCACAAGGTGGTCAGCGCCGAGGACTTCGGCGGCAACTACCTGCACTACGGCATCCGCGAGCACGGCATGGCCGCGGTCATGAACGGGATGGCGCTGCACGGCGGCGTGATCCCCTACGGCGGCTCCTTCCTGGTCTTCACCGACTACTGCCGGCCCTCGATCCGCCTCTCGGCGCTGATGGAGCAGCGGGTGGTCTACGTCATGACCCATGACTCCATCGGCCTGGGCGAGGACGGCCCGACCCATCAGCCGGTCGAGCACCTGGCCGCGCTGCGGGCGATCCCCAACCTCAGGGTCTTCCGGCCCTGCGACAGCATCGAGACCGCCGAGGCCTGGGAGCTGGCCCTGAGCGCGCCGGACAGACCCTCGGTGCTGGCGCTGTCGCGCCAGGGCCTGCCGACCCTGCGCACGGAGACCTATGCCGAGAACTACACGGCCTGGGGCGCCTATATCCTGTCGCCGGCGGCGGAGCAGCGGCAGGTGACCCTGATCGCCTCGGGCTCCGAGGTCGAGGTCGCCCTGGAGGCGCGCAAGCTGCTGGCCGAGGAGAACATCTACGCCGCGGTGGTCTCGATGCCCTGCTGGGAGCTGTTCCTGGAACAGCCGGCGCACTACCGCGACGAGGTCCTGGGGCCCGGCCTGCTGCGGGTCGCGATCGAGGCGGCCGGCTGGTTCGGCTGGCACCGCTGGGTCGGACTGGACGGCACGGTGGTCGGCATGGAGGACTTCGGCGCCTCCGGCCCCGCGCCCGAGCTCTACCAGCACTTCCAGATCACGCCCAAGGCCGTGGTCGAGCGGGTCAAGAGCTGGCTCTAGGGACCCGAGGAACCGAGGATCAGAAGACCAAAGAGGAAATCGCAGGGATGAACATCGCTCAGCTCGCAGAGACGGCCCAGGCCCTGGTGGCCGACGGCAAGGGGATCCTCGCCGCCGACGAGAGCACCAGCACCATCAAGAAGCGCTTCGACGGCATCCAGGTCGAATCGACCGCCGAGACCCGCCGCGACTACCGCAACATGCTCTTCACCACCGCGGGCGCGGCCGAGCACATCAGCGGCGTGATCCTCTTCGACGAGACCCTCCGCCAGGAGGCGGCCGACGGCCGGCGCCTGGCCCAGATCATCATCGACGCCGGCATGATCCCCGGCATCAAGGTCGACTCCGGCGCCAAGCCCCTGGCCCTGCACCCGGGCGAGACCGTCACCGAGGGCCTGGACGGCCTGCGCGAGCGCTTGGCCGAGTATGCCGGTCTGGGCGCGCGCTTCGCCAAGTGGCGGGCGACCTACAGCGTCGGCGCCGGGCTGCCCAGCGCGGCCTGCCAGGACGCCAACGCCCACGCCCTGGCGCGCTACGCGGCGCTCTGCCAGGAGGCCGGCCTGGTGCCCATCGTCGAGCCCGAGGTCCTGATGGACGGCGGCCACGACATCGACGCCTCCGAGGCGGTCACCGAGACCACCCTGCGCCGGGTCTACGCCGCCCTGGCCGAGCAGGACGTGGTTCTGGAGGGCAGCCTGCTGAAGCCCAGCATGGTGATCTCGGGTGCCGGCTGCGCCGATCAGGCCGGCGTCGAGGAGGTCGCCCGGCGCACGGTGCGGAGCCTGCAGCGCTGCGTGCCCGCCGCGGTCCCCGGCATCGTCTTCCTGTCGGGCGGCCAGAGCGACGAGCTGGCGACCCAGCATCTGAACGCCATGAACAAGCTGCCGGCGCGTCTGCCCTGGAAGCTCAGCTTCTCCTACGGCCGGGCCCTGCAGGCCGCGCCGCTGAAGGCCTGGAGCGGCAAGGCCGAGAACCTCGCCGCCGGCCAGGAAGCCTTCCTGGAGCGCGCCCGCGCCAACGGCCAGGCCAGCCTCGGCACCTACGCCTGACCGCCGCCTTCACCGAACCGACACCGAACAACCTTCACGCTTCAGGGGGACTCGAATGGCTCTACGCGTTGCGATCAACGGCTTCGGCCGCATCGGCCGGCTCGTCCTGCGGGCCGCGATGGAATCCGGCCGCAAGGACGTCGAATTCGTCGCGATCAACGATCTCGGATCGGCGGAAGCCAACGCGCATCTGCTGACCTACGACTCCGTCCACGGGCGCTACCCCGGCAAGATCCAGGCGATGAAGACCGCGATCAAGGTCGACGGCAAGAAGATCGCGGTGCTGAGCGAGCGCGACCCCGCCAAGCTGCCTTGGGGCGACCTGGGGGTCGACGTGGTGATGGAGTGCACCGGCCTGTTCAACAACAAGGAAGCCGCGAGCGCTCACCTGACCGCGGGCGCCAAGAAGGTCCTGGTCTCGGCGCCCTGCAGCGAGGCCGACCTCACGGTGGTCTACGGCATCAACCACGACAAGCTGAGGAAGAGCCACAAGGTCGTCTCCAACGCCTCCTGCACGACCAACTGCCTGGTCCCCGTCGCCTGGGTCCTGGACCAGACCGTCGGCATCAAGCACGGCTTCATGACCACGATCCACGCCTTCACCGGCGACCAGCGCACCGTCGACACCCTGCACAAGGACTTGCGCCGGGCGCGCGCGGCCTCGGTCTCGATGATCCCGACCTCGACCGGCGCGGCGCGGGCGGTCGGCCTGGTGCTGCCCGAGCTGAAGGGCAAGCTGGACGGCACCGCGATCCGCGTGCCGACGCCCAACGTCAGCCTGATCGACCTGACCATCGAGGCCAAGAAGAAGACCACGGCCGAGCAGATCAACGAGGCCATGGTCAAGGCCGCCAAGGGCAACCGCCTGAAGGGGGTCCTGGCGCTCAACGACGAACCCCTGGTGTCGAGCGACTTCAACCACAGCCCGGCCAGCTCGACCTTCGACCTGAGCCAGACCCAGGTGCTGGACGGCACCTGCGTGCGGGTCCTGTCCTGGTACGACAACGAGTGGGGCTTCTCCAACCGGATGAGCGACACCGCGGTCGCCCTCGGCAAGCTGATCTAACCCTGCGGGTTGCAGGGGCCGACCGGGTTCACAGCATCGGGCTCACAGCATGAGGTGCCCGGTCTTCTCGTAGAACAGGCAGCCGTCGTCGCTCCTCAGGGCGTGGCGGCTGCCGGCAGGATAGCGGGCCCAGCTCCCGCTCCGGTAGCTGCGTTCGCCGTTCTCCAGCTCGCCTTCGAGAACGAAGATCTCCTGGCCGCCCAGGTAGATCTGGGAGTCCAGGACCGCGCCCGGCGCCAGGCGCAGCAGGCGGATCCGCTCCGGGTGCGCCGGCTCGTGGTAGAGCTCCAGGACCTGGAGGCCGGGAACATCGCCCTCCCGCCAGTCGGCGGCCTTGCTGTCGATGGTCACCTGCCGGCGGTTCCCGCCCGGGTACTGGCGCAGCTTGACGAAGAGGACGCAGCCCTTCCGCGAGAAGGGCGCGTGGCTGAAGCCCTCGGGATTGAGCAGGTAGGTGCCGGCCGGATAGTCGCCGCGCTCGTCGGAGAAGATCCCCTCGAGGACCAGGATCTCCTCGCCGTCGGGATGGGGGTGCTGGCGGAAGCGGCTGTCGGCGTCGTAGCGGACCACCGAGGTCACCCGCCCGGCCTCCTCCGGCCCGCTCAGGTCCAGGCGCTTGCGCCAGACGCTGGGGCTCGGGCTCGCCTGCCAGTCCACCTCGGCCGTGTGAACAACCGCGAGCTTGGACAGGTCGCCGTTGATCTCATGCTCGGCCATGATCGCGAATCCCCCGGGTTTTGCGTGCAGATTACCAGGCTTGAAGCAGCCCGCCTGCTGTATGTATGCAGCCTGAGATGAAAGAAAAGACCGTCATCGTCCATTGCCTGGAGGACGCCCGGATCGCCCTGGCGGCGGCCGAGGCCGCGGGCTGCGGCGTCGTTCTGGCCTCGGCCCCGGGCGCCGCCGGCTACGCCGGCGTGCTCTGGTTCCGCGAGCTGCTGCGGGCGGCGGCGGCCGAGCGGCCGGGCGTCGCGGTAACCGGCCTGCTCGACTGCGGCGACAAGCCCGGGCTGGTCCTGGCCGCCCTCGGCCAGGGCCTGCCGGCGCTGCGCTTCACCGGGCCGCGCAAGGTGGCGGCGCGGCTGGCCGAGATCTGCGCCGCGGAGGGCGTGGAGCTGGTGACCGGGCGGCTGAAGGCGCTCGACCTGGGCGCCGAATCGGCGCCCGAAGCCGCCTGCCGGTCCTGGCTTTCCGGACCCTGAGCCCCCAGCTTCGCGACGGCGGGAGAAAGCGCGTTTTCCGGGCCTCCAGGCAATTGCCTGGGCGCCGCCGAACTGCTAGCTTCCGCGCGCTTTTCGAGCGCCCAGATTTCCCGGAACAGACCTCCCGGAACAGACCCATGAAGATCAACGGTAACTCCATCCGCCCCGGCAACGTCGTCGAGCACAAGGGCCGCCTGTGGCGGGCGGTCCGGATCCAGCACACCCAGCCCGGCAAGGGCGGCGCCTACCTGCAGGTCGAGCTCAAGGACATCCGCGACGGCACCAAGCTCAACGAGCGCTTCCGCTCCTCGGAATCGGTGGAGCGCGTGCGCCTCGACCAGAAGCCCTACCAGTACCTCTTCGCCGACGGCGACATGCTCACCTTCATGGACAACGAGAGCTACGAGCAGGTCACCCTGAACCAGGACCTGGTCGGCGAGCCGGTCCGCTTCCTGCAGGACGGCATGGAGGTGACCATCGAGTCCTACGAGGGCGAGGCGATCAGCGTCATGCTGCCGGACACGGTGGTGATGGAGATCACCGAGGCCGATCCCGTGGT
This sequence comes from Kiloniellales bacterium, assembly GCA_028282935.1. Classification (GTDB taxonomy): domain Bacteria; phylum Pseudomonadota; class Alphaproteobacteria; order Kiloniellales; family JAKSBE01; genus JAKSBE01. The sequence goes on along the minus strand of JANQGU010000158.1, from coordinate 6,504 downwards.
CAAGGGCCAGACCGCCTCCTCGTCCTACAAGCCGGCGGTGCTGGAGAACGGCATCCGGACCATGGTGCCGCCGCACATCGAGGCCGGTACCCGGGTCGTGGTCAACACCGCGGACGCATCCTACGTCGAACGCGCCAAGGACTAGACACCCCCTATGCCCAGACGATCGGCGGTCATCAACGTCATGGTCCGCGCCGCCGATCGTGCGGCGCGCGGCCTGAAGCGGGACTTCGGCGAGGTCGAGAACCTGCAGGTCTCGCGCAAGGGGCCGTCGGACTTCGTGTCCGCGGCCGACCTGAAGGCCGAGGAGGTGCTGCGCCAGGAGCTCGGCAAGGCCCGTCCCGACTTCGGCTTCCTGATGGAGGAGTCCGGGACCCGGCACGACAAGCCCGGGGCCGAGCAGCGCTGGATCGTCGACCCGCTCGACGGCACCACCAACTTCCTGCACGGGCTACCCCACTTCGCCATCTCCATCGCCCTGGAGGACCGCGGCGAGATCGTCGCCGGCGTGGTCTACGACCCGATCAAGGAAGAGGTCTTCTGGGCCGAGAAGGGCATCGGGGCCTATCTCGACGGCCAGCGGCTGCGCGTCTCGGGCCGCCGCAACCTGAGCGACTGCCTGCTTGCGACCGGCATCCCCTTCCAGGGCCGCGGCGACGCCGCCCGCTTCACCCGCGAGCTGGCCGGGGCCATGGCCGCGACCGCCGGGGTCCGGCGCTGGGGCACGGCCTCCCTCGACCTCGCCTACGTCGCGGCCGGCCGCTTCGACGGCTTCTGGGAGTGGGGCCTCTCGGCCTGGGACATCGCGGCCGGCTGGCTGCTGGTCCGCGAGGCCGGCGGCTTCGTCACCGAGATGGACGGGCGCAGCTTCACCCTGGACAGCGGCAGCCTGCTCGCCGCGAACGGCGAGCTGCACCCCGAGCTGGTGAAGCTCCTCAAGTCCTGACTTGGGGGTCCAGCCCCCCCCAGCGGCCAGCGGGACTTGCGGCAGGCCACCTCACCGGATTATCTTGGAAAACAAGGATCTAAGGATCTAAAGCGCAGGGAGCGCGGCCGTAAGAGATGCGGAAGCACGCAGGACCGGGACCAGAAACGGGGCGGCCGGAGCGGACCGGCTTCAGGGTCGAGGCCGGCCTCGGCCGCAGCGGACCGGGTCTCGGCGCCCGGCCTTCCTTGACCGCCACCTGCCTGCTTCCGGCCTTGCTCCTGGCGCTCGCGCCGCTGCCGTCGCTCGCCCAGGACGGCGGCGAGACGCCGCCCGGAGCGCCCGAGGTCTCCGGAACATCCGACGTCTACGTCAACACCAAGCTTCTCGAGCGCCTTGCCAAAGAGCCTCCCGCCCCCGGCCCGAGCGACAGGCCGCAGGCGCGCCCGCTCCTGCAGGCGCCGCCGGCCTGGCAGTTGGAAAGCCGCCTTTACGTCGTGCCCCTGGGCCAATCCGGGCCGGCCGAGGCGGCGCAGGCGCCACCGGCGCCCAGCGTCCTGACCTCGGAGCTCGAAGCCTTGGAGGGCCGGCGCGCCGGCGCCGCCCGACGCGAGGCGGTGATCAAGCCCCGACCCGCCCCGCCGCGGCCGGAGAACGCCGAAGCCGAGGCGGCGCCCGAGGACGAAGCCGCGGCGTCCGGAGAAGAAGCCGCGGCTCCCGGAGAAAGCAAAGGGCCGGAGGTCGCGGAGGCGCCTCCGCCGGCGGAGGATCCGGGCGGCGCCGAGCCGACCGCCGCCGCGGCGACCGCCGAGAGCCCGGCCCCCGCCCCCGACGAAACAGAAGCCGAAGCCGCGACTCCCGGCGCGCCGCCGGCCCCGGCCGCGATCCTGGACGAGCTGGCCGAACGCCAGGCGCCGAGGCCCGGCAGGATCACCGCGCCGCCGGTGCCCGAACCGCCGGCGCCTTCGGGGACGGCGACGGCCGAGGCCCCGGCAAGCACCGAGACCGCGGCCCCGACACCGCCGCAACCCGCAGCCCCGCCGGCGCCCGGTCCGGAAGAGCGGCTTGGCCCCGCCACGCCCGCGGTCGAGGCGCCGGGCGACGGCGGGCCGCAGCTTACGGCCCGGCCGCCGGCAAAGTCGCCGCTGGAAGGCCGGATTCTCTTCGAAGCGGGCTCGACGGAGCTGTCGCCGGAGGCGCGCAGCATCCTGGACGGCCTGGCCGCGCGCCTGCTGACGGCGGACGCCGAAGCCGTCGAGCTTCGCGCCTATGCGACGGGCCAGGACCCCAGGCGCCTGTCGCTGAGCCGCGGCCTGGTCGCCCGGGGCTATCTGGAGAGGCAGGGCGTCGCAGCCGACAAGGTCTTTCTGCGGCCTCTCGGCGACCAGGCCCCCGAGGGACCCGCGGAGCGCATCGACTACCAGCTCGTGACGCCCTAGCTACAGGTCCTAGCTCCTCCGAGGGGAGATGCCACAGTTCTGCCTCACTGCGGCGGCAAGCTAGCGCCTGCAACACAAGAGAACGGGCTTAGGGAACGGGCTTGAAGCTTCCGGAGGCCTTTCCTCGGGCCGAATCTGTTATTCTCTCGGTGGCGCCGAGTCGTCGGCCGCGCCATCGATTCTCGTCGTGCCCCTTCGCGGCACCGGCCGTCACCCCACAGAACACCGGCGCAGGATAGATCTGGAAGCTGCCAAGGCCTGAACAAAAATGATCACTCGGCCCCACCGCTACCTGACCCGCATGGCGATCTTTCTGCTGGTGGTCAGCGGAATCTGCGCGGTTCTCTTTCCCCGCCTCCAGGAAGCCTTCACCGCCAACGCCGTGCTCAACGGCGTGATCCTGGGCGTCCTGCTGTTCGGCATCGGCTACAGCCTGCGCCAGGTCATCATGCTGAACCCGGAGGTGAACTGGCTGCAGCGCCTGATCCGGGAAAAGGGTGGAAGCCTGGTGATGCCGGGCGCGACCAGCGACGAGCGGCCGCCCAAGCTGCTCGGCCCCATGGTCACCATGATGGGCGAGCGGACCGGCCGGATCCGGCTTTCCGCGCTGTCGATGCGCTCGCTGCTCGACGGCATCCAGAGCCGGGTCAGCGAGTCTCACGACATGTCTCGCTACCTGATCGGCCTGCTGATCTTCCTAGGCCTTCTGGGCACCTTCTGGGGCCTGCTCGAGACCGTCAGCGCGGTCGGCGCCACCATCTCCGGCCTCAGCAGCGACTCCGGCGACCCCGCCGCCATGTTCGGCCAGCTCCAGCAGGGACTGGAGACGCCCCTGTCCGGCATGGGCACGGCCTTCAGCTCCTCGCTCTTCGGGCTCGCCGGCTCCCTGATCCTCGGCTTCCTCGAGCTGCAGGCCTCCCAGGCCCACAACCGCTTCGTCAACGAGCTGGAAGAGTGGCTGTCCGAGGTCACGCGCCTGACCGGCGGCGGGCCCCTGGCGGACGGCGACCAGCCGGTGCCGGCCTTCATCCAGGCGCTGCTGGAGCAGACCGCCGACAGCCTGGACTCGCTGCAGCGGACCATGGCCAAGGCCGAGGAGAGCCGGCTCAACATGGACCACAGCCTGGAGGTCCTGGCCGAGCGCCTGGGCACCCTGACCGACCAGCTGCGCAGCGAGCAGTCGATCCTGACCCGTCTGGCCGAGAGCCAGGCCCAGCTTCGCCCCGTCCTGACCCAGTTGGCGGAGGTCAACGGCACCCGGGTCGGCGGCCTGGACGACGCCAGCCGCGACCACCTGCGCAACCTCGACCACCACATGGGCCGCCTCGTGCAGGAAGCCGCCAGCGGCCGCAACAAGGCGGTCGAGGAGATCCGCAGCGAGATCCGGCTCCTGGCGCGGACCATCGCGGCGCTGGCCGAGGACACGGAGGCCCGCTAGCCGATGTTCGCGCTGGAACGCCGGGGCCGCCAGCGGTCGGTCAACATCTGGCCCGGCTTCGTCGACGCGCTCTCGACCCTGCTGCTGGTCGTGATCTTCGTCCTCATGGTCTTCATGATCGCGCAGTACTTCCTGTCGACCGCGCTCTCCGGCCGCGACGCCGCCCTGGAGCGGCTCCAGCGCCAGGTCGCGGAGCTGGGCGAGCTCCTGGCCCTGGAGCGGGCCGAAAGCTTCCGGCTGCAGAGCGACTTCAACGAGGTCTCGGACGAGCTCAACACCTCCCTGAACGCGCGCGAGACGCTCAGCGGCCAGGTCTCCAGCCTGACCGAGGAGCGCGACCAGCTGCGCAATCAGCTCTCGGCCCTGGCCGAGACCCAGGACGACCTCGCGTCCCGGCTCGAGGACGCGGTCTCCTCAAGCTCCAAGGTCAGCGGAGAGCTGGAGGACGCCTACAAGACCATCGAGGCCGACAAGGAGAAGATCGAGACGCAGCTTGCCGAGCTGGCGATCCTGAAGAGCCTGCGCGACGACCTGCAGGCGCAGCTCGCGGCCTCCAAGGACGACCTGGCCTCGGCCGAGGAGGAGAACGAGCGGCTCGCCGGGCAGCTCTCCGCGCAGGAGGCCCTGACCGAGGAGGCCCAGGTGGCGGCCGAGCTGCTCAACCGGCAGATCCTGGCGCTGCGCCAGCAGCTGGCCCAGCTCAGCGAGGCCCTGGACCTCACCGAGGCCAAGAACAAGGAGCAGGAGGTCCAGATCGCCGACCTCGGGCGCCGGCTCAACGTCGCCCTGGCGACCAAGGTGCAGGAGCTGGCGCGCTACCGCTCAGAGTTCTTCGGCCGCCTGCGCCAGGTCCTGGGCGAGCGTCCGGACATCCAGGTGGTCGGCGACCGCTTCGTCTTCCAGTCGGAGATCCTCTTCGAGACCGGCTCGGCGGCGCTCGGCTCCGGCGGGCGGGTCCAGATGGCGCGCCTGGCCAACACCCTGAACGAGATCTCCCGCGAGATCCCGGACGAGATCGACTGGGTGCTCCGGGTCGACGGCCACACCGACCGCCGGCCGATCGCGACCGCCGAGTTCCCCTCCAACTGGGAGCTCTCGACCGCCCGCGCGATCTCCGTCGTGCGCTTCCTGATCGACGAGGGCGTCCCGGCCCGGCGCCTCGCCGCCACCGGCTTCGGCGAGTTCCAGCCCATCGACAACGGCCGTGACGAGGTCGCCTTCCGCCGCAACCGCCGCATCGAACTGAAGTTCACCCAGCGCTGACGGGGCAGATGCGTAGGAACCACGCGACACCCGCCGGCAGCCTTCACCGCCTGACCATCGACTCCAGCGTGCTGAAATCGAACCGGCTCGGCGATCCCAGCCGGCGCGAGGTCGTGGTCTACCTCCCCCACGGCCAGGACGGCCGGGGCCTGCCGCTGCTGGTCGACCTGGTCGGCTTCACGGCGGGCGGGCCGGCGCACGTCAACTGGAAGAACTTCGGGGAGAACCTGCCCGAGCGGCTGGACCGCCTGATCGCGGAGGACGCGATGGCGCCGGTGGCGGTCGCCTTTCCCGACTGCTTCACCCGCCTCGGCGGCAACCAGTACATCGACTCCGACGCCATGGGGCACTGGGAGACCTTCCTGATCGAGGAGATGCTGCCGGCCGTCGAAGGGCGCTTCGGCTGCGGCGGTCGGGGCCGGCGTGGCGTGTTCGGCAAGTCCTCCGGCGGCTACGGCGCCATCGTGCACGCCATGCGCCACGCCGACTGCTGGGCCGCGGCGGCCTGCCATTCCGGCGACATGGCCTTCGAGCTCTGCTACCTGCCGGAGATGCCGGGCCTCCTGCGGGCGCTGGCCAAGAAGGAGGGATCGATCGAGAAGTTCGTGACCGACTTCGAGGCCGGGCCGAAGTGGAACGGCAAGGACATCCACCATCTCATGACCCTGGCCATGGCGGCGAGCTACGATCCGGATCCGGAGGCCTTTTGCGGCATCCGGCTTCCGGTCGATCCCGAGACCTGCGAGGTCATCGAGGAACGCTGGGCCGCCTGGCAGCGCTGGGACCCGGTGCTACTGGCGGAGCGGCACGCCGCGGACCTCAAGGCGCTGAAGGGTCTGTGGATCGATTGCGGCAAGGTCGACCAGTACAATCTGGTCTACGGCGCCCGCCGCCTGCACCGCAAGCTGGTCGCGGCCGGCGTGGATCACGTCTACGAGGAGTTCGACGACAACCACTCCTCGGTCGACTACCGCATGGACGCGAGCCTGCCCTTCCTGGCCAAGGCCTTGTCGTGAACCGGGGGCTCGATGTGACCCTGGGGCGGGCTTATGCCAACGCTCCTTGGTATTGCCTATCCGCCTGATTCAGACTGAACTGGATGGTTCTGCGAATCACCCCCTCCCAACCCTCCCCCATCAAGGGGGAGGGCTAAACAACGCGGCCGCTGGCATGTTCTCCCTCCCCCTTGATGGGGGAGGGTCGGGGTGGGGGTGACCACCCGAGTCTTGCCAGCTAAGACTGGATCGAGGCTCAAGCCTCGCCGCTGCGCGGCGACCGGGCCTTCACGGGAACCCTAACCCGTCGCCGCCTCGGTCCCGGCCGCGTCGCCGCGGAGCAGCTCGGCGTCCTCGAACTGCAGGGCGGCCAGGCGGGCGTAGAGGCCGTCGCGGCGGACCAGCTCGGCGTGGCGGCCGCTTTCCACGATCCGGCCCTGGTCG
>JANQGU010000118.1 GCA_028282935.1 Kiloniellales bacterium | reverse complement strand
GCCGGTCTGGGTGAAGCTGGAGAAGAAGGTCTTCGGGCGCTGGAAGTCGTCGAGCTCCAGGTCGCCGGCGCGGCCCGTGGCCACCGCCACCAGGATCTGCGTCACCCAGTCCGGATGCGCCGGACAGCCCGGGATGTTGATCACCGGCAGCCCGGCCTTGGAGGTGAAGCCGGCGCCCAGCGCGCCGCCGTGGGCACGCTTGAGGAACTGCAGGCCCTGGCTCTCCGAGGGGTTCGGCGCGGTCGCCGGGATGCCGCCCCAGGTCGCGCAGTCGCCGATGGCCACGACGAACTGGGCCGCGGCCGAAAGCTCCTTGACCCAGTCCTTCATCGGCCGGCCGCAGAAGCGGTTCCATTCGCCGCTGCCGTCCGGGGCGTTCACCACCGTGCCCTCGAAGACGAAGATGTCGAGCGGGATCTCGCCCGAGATGCACTTCTCGAGGATCGCCTTGACGTTGTCGCCGAGCTCCAGCCCGAGCGAGGGCTGCCAGAGCACGTTGATGCCGAAGTCGGTCACCAGGTCGCAGGCGCTGGGTTCCTCGGCGTTGAGGAAAGACATGGTGTTGCCGGAACAGGCCCCGCCCTGGAGCCATAAGAGATTGGCCATTCGTTACCTCCCGTTCTTCTCCGCTTCCGGCACCAGCGCGCGGACCGCGGACCCGGACCGCTGCCGGCCCTTCCGCGGCTATCAAGCAAGCGGCGTGCCAATCGCGGACGGAAGAAATTATCGAGGAGGTTCAGACGATTACGGCGCCGGCGCCGGCGATCGCCGGGGTCGATCCCGGACGTGTGCAAAGTTAGTTTGCTTGCAGCCCTGCAAACCTTCTTTGCGGCCGCGCGGCCTCAGCCCTGCCGATTGCCGCAGACCGGGCACTCGGCTTCCGAGGCGCAGCCGTACCAGACGCCCTCGCAGCGGCTGCACCAGTGGCCGCTCGAACCGCGTCCGCTCGGATCGATCAGACGGGCGAGCCTGGTCAGGCCCAGGTCCTTGACCGGATGGCTCTTGCCGCGGCCCGGCACCCGGGACTGGGGGAAGCGGATCACGCGGCCCGGATCGTCGGTCAACTCGGCGCTCCGGCGCGGGTAGGCTCAGGCGTCCTGCAGGCCATAGCGCTTGATCTTGTTGGCCAGGCCGACGCGGGACAGGCCCAGCTCGTCGGCCGCCTTGCTCTGGTTCCAGTGATTGCGCTGCAGGGAGGACGCGACGACGTGCTTCTCGAGGCTCTCGACCATGGCCTTCAGGCTGTCCCCCTCGGCCACGAAGCCGAGCCGGTCGTCCTTGCGGGTCCGGACCCGCTCGAAGGCCGGCGAGAGATGACGCGCGGCGATGTAGCCGCCCTGCTCGGCGATCGCCACCATGCGGCGGATCTCGGTCTCCAGCTCGCGCACGTTCCCGGGATAAGCATAGGCCTCGAGCTTCTCCAGGGCGTCCTTGGTGATGCCGACGACCCGGCGCCCCACCACCCCCGCGTACTTCTCGATGAAAAACTGGGTCAGGGCCGGCACGTCCTCGGGCCGTTCCCGCAGCGCCGGGATGTCGAGCTCGAAGCCCTTGAGCCGGTAGTAGAGGTCGCGCCGGAACTCGCCCCGCTCGACCAGTTCGTAGAGCGGCCGGTTGCTGGCGGCGATCACCCGGACGTCGGCGTGGGAGAGCCGGTCCGAGCCGAGCGGCTTGACCTCGCCCTCCTGGAGGAAGCGCAGCAGGCTAACCTGGAAGCTGGGCGAGATCTCCGAGATCTCGTCGAGGAAGACCGTGCCGCCGTCGGCGGCCCGAAACAGGCCGAGGCGGTCGGAGATCGCGCCGGTGAAGGCGCCACGCACGTGGCCGAAGAGCTCGGAGTGCAGGGTGTCGTCGGACATCCCGCCGCAGTTCTGGACGTGCATCGGCGAGTTCATGCGCTTCGAGTTGAAGTGGATCGCGCGCGCCAGCAGCTCCTTGCCGGTGCCGGTCTCGCCCTGGATCAGGACCGGCAGCTCGGTCTGGGCGGCCTGCTTGGCCTGGGCGCAGAGCTCGGCCATCTTGGCGCTGACGTAGACCAGCTTCTCGAACTGCGACCAGCCGCCCTTGACCGAGAACTCCTCGCTCTCGACGAAGATGTCGTCGTCCATGGAGATCTTCAGCTCGCGGGACAGGACCCGGTGGCGCCGCGACAGCTCGCTGAGCTCCAGCGCCCGCTTGGCGAGGAGCCGGATCAGGTCGGGCGGCACCGGCTTCAGGACGTAGAGGTAGGTCGCGGCCCGCCGTGCCACCTGGGCGCAGTGCTCGGGCGACTCCGCCGACCCCAGGAGGACCCGGGCGACCTGGGGATGGGAGATGCGGGCGTCGACCAGGACGTTCGCGGCCAGATCGGTGATCAGGTCGGCGTCGCAGATGATCAGATGCGCCTCGATCTCGTTGAGGCGGGCCGCCGCGGCCGCCTCGCTCTGGCAGAGGATCAGGCGATAGCCGGGATCGACCTCCAGGGCCTTCGCCACCTCGTCGTGGACGCGGCCGTCCGCCGAAATCAGGAGCACCGTGTGTTCGGTGTGCACTGCCAATTTTCTTATCAATATGAAAACCAACAATGCAGTCTATCTTCTGGCTTGAATTGGTCAAGCCGGCGGCGGCCCGCAGGCGCAGCTGCGCCCGCTTATTCTCAGGTGTCTCCTCGACCCGCCGCGCCAGGAGCTAGGCGGCCGAGGTCGCCGTGTCCGTCTCGAGCCCGCCCAGCCTCTCGATGAAGGCGGCAATCTCGGGCACGCCCTGGCCCGCCTTGACCTGGGCGAAGACGAAGGGCCGCTCGCCGCGCATCTTGCGGGCGTCCCGGTCCATGACCTCCAGGCTGGCGCCGACCAGCGGCGCAAGGTCGGTCTTGTTGATCACCAGCAGGTCCGAGCGGGTGATGCCCGGCCCGCCCTTGCGCGGAATCTTGTCGCCGGCCGAGACATCGATGACGTAGATGGTGATGTCGGCCAGCTCCGGGCTGAAGGTCGCCGCCAGGTTGTCGCCGCCGGACTCGATCAGCACGAGGTCGAGCGCCGGGAAGCGTTCGCCCAGGTCGGCCAGGGCCGCCAGGTTGATCGAGGCGTCCTCGCGGATCGCCGTGTGCGGGCAGCCGCCGGTCTCCACCCCGAGGATGCGCTCCGGCGGCAGGGCGCCCGAGCGGGTCAGGAACTCCGCGTCCTCGCGGGTGTAGATGTCGTTGGTGATGGCGGCGATGTCGTAGCGCGGCGCCAGCGTCTTGCAGAGCGCGTCCATCAGGGCCGTCTTGCCGGAGCCGACGGGCCCGCCGATGCCGACCCTCAGGGGGCCCGAAGCGGAAGCAGTCATGAGCGGAACAACCTCGTGTACTGGGTTTCGTGTTGCATGGCGGCCAGGTCGGCCAGGAGGGCGGCACCGCCCAGATCCTCCAGCGGAGCGGTCAAGGCGGCCTTCAGGGTCGCGGCGACCGGCGGCTCCAGCGCGGCGACGACCCGCTGGCCGTCGCTCTGGCCCAGGGGAATCAGCCGCAGGCCGGCCGAGACGATGTTGGCGGCGAAGCCCTGCAGATAGGCCTGCAGGCTCGGCCTCAGGCCCAGGCCATGGCCCGACGCCGCCACCGCCACTACGACCGGATAGGCCAGCGGCCCGGACCAGGCCGCGCGGAGCCGGTCGAGCGCCTGGCAGGGCCAGGCGTCGCAGGTCGCCTCGAGGAAGGCGCGGCCCTGTGCGGTGGTCTCCAGATGCCGCTCGGACGACGCGGCGAAGGCGGCGGCCAGCTCGGCGACCTCGCGCAGGGTCTTCGGGTCCTCGGCGGCCTCGAAGGCGTGGCGGAAAAGGATCGCGTCGTTGCGCCCCGAGCCGAGCTGCAGCAGATCGGTCAGCCAGAGGCGCAGGGACTCGGCGTCCCGGACCCGGCCCTCCTCGACCGCGTACTCCAGGCCGTGGGAGTAGCTGAAGGCCCCCACCGGATAGGCCGGGGAGAGCCAGGTCATCAGGCGGTAGAGCGCGGCGTCAGTCATGATGATGGTGCCCGTGCCCGTGACCGTGACCGTGACTGTGATCCTGGACCCGGCCATGGCCGTAGGCGCCGCCTTCGGGATCGAAGGGCGCCTCGACCGGACGGACCTCCGCGCCCAAGCCTTCGAGCAGGCCGCGGATCACGTGGTCCTCGCGGATCCGCAGGGCGTCCCCCATAAGCTGGGTCGGCAGGTGGCGGTTGCCGAGGTGCCAGGCGATGCGCAGCAGGTCGGCGCCCGGTCCGGCGCGGACCTCGAGCAGGCGCTCCGGCGCCGCCTCGACCGCGACGATGCCGCCGTCTTCCAGGACCAGGCCGTCGCCGTCGCGCAGGGCCACCGCCCGCGGCAAGTCGAGCAGGACGTCGAGGCCGCCGCGCCCGCGCAGGACGATGCGGCGGCGGTGACGGGCGTCGTAGTCCAGGCGCACCGCGTCGCGGGCCGCCGCCGGAGACCAGCTTCCCACCTCGCGAACGGCAGTCGCTCTCAGCATCGCCGCCGCCTCAGAACAGGAAATAGCGCTGGGCCAGGGGCAGCACCTCGGCCGGCTCGCAGGTCAGGAGCGCGCCGTCGGCGCGCACCTCGTAGGTCTCGGGATCGACCTCGATCCGGGGCGTCAGGTCGTTCAGCACCATGTCCTTCTTGGTCACGCTGCGGATCCCCGAGACCGGCAGGAGGGGACGGGTCAGGCCGAGCTGCCCGCCGACCTCGGCCTCGGCCGCGGCCTTGGAGACGAAGGTCACGGCGCTGGCCGTCATCGCCCCGCCGAAGCCGGCGAACATGGGGCGGTAGTGCACCGGCTGCGGGGTCGGGATCGAGGCGTTGGGATCGCCCATCGCGGCCGCCGCGATGGTCCCGCACTTCAGCACTAGGTCCGGCTTGACCCCGAAGAACATGGGCTTCCAGAGCACCAGGTCGGCCAGCTTGCCGACCTCGACCGAGCCGACCTCGCCGGCGATGCCGTGGGTCAGTGCCGGGTTGATGGTGTACTTCGCGACGTAGCGCTTGACCCGGAAGTTGTCGTTGTCGCCGCTCTCCTCCGGCAGGGCGCCGCGCTGCTTCTTCATCTTGTCCGCGGTCTGCCAGGTCCGGATGATCACCTCGCCGACCCGGCCCATGGCCTGGCTGTCGGACGCGATGATCGAGAACGCGCCCATGTCGTGCAGGATGTCCTCGGCGGCGATGGTCTCGCGCCGGATGCGGCTCTCGGCGAAGGCCAGGTCCTCGGGGATCTTGGGGTCGAGGTGATGGCAGACCATCAGCATGTCCAGGTGCTCGTCGACCGTGTTGACCGTGAAGGGCCGGGTCGGATTGGTCGAGGAGGGCAGGACGTTGGCCTCGCCGCAGACCTTGATGATGTCGGGCGCGTGGCCGCCGCCCGCGCCTTCGGTGTGGAAGGCGTGGATGGTGCGGCCCTTGAAGGCGGCGATGGTGTTCTCGACGAAGCCCGACTCGTTGAGCGTATCGGTGTGGATGGCGACACCGATGTCGGTCTCCTCGGCCACGGCGAGGCAGGTGTCGATGGCCGAGGGCGTGGTGCCCCAGTCCTCGTGCAGCTTGAGGGCGCAGGCCCCGGCCCGGATCTGCTCCAGCAGGGCCTCGGGCTTGGAGGCGTTGCCCTTGCCGAAGAAGCCGAGGTTCATGGGAAAGCCCTCGGCCGCCTGCAGCATGCGGCCGAGGTGCCAGGGCCCGGGCGTCGCGGTGGTCGCGTTGGTGCCCTCGGCCGGGCCGGTGCCGCCGCCCAGCATCGTGGTGACCCCGGAATAGAGCGCGTCCTCGATCTGCTGCGGGCAGATCCAGTGGATGTGCGCGTCGATCCCGCCGGCGGTGAGGATGCGGCCCTCACCGGCGATGGCCTCGGTGCCCGGGCCGACGACGATGTCGACGCCGGGCTGGACATCGGGGTTCCCTGCCTTGCCGATGGCCGCGATCCGGCCGTCCTTGAGGCCGACGTCGGCCTTCACGATGCCCCAGTGGTCGAGGATCAGGGCGTTGGTGATCACGGTGTCGACTGCGCCTTGTTCCCGGCTCGCCTGGGACTGGCCCATGCCGTCGCGGATCACCTTGCCGCCGCCGAACTTGACCTCCTCGCCGTAGATCGTGCGGTCTGCCTCGACCTCGACGATCAGGTCGGTGTCGGCCAGGCGCAGGCGGTCGCCGGTGGTCGGGCCGTACATGGCGGCATAGGCCGCGCGGTCCAGTCTCTGCGGCATGGCCTCAGCCCTCCCCAGCGTCCGAAGGGCCGTCGAGCGGCCCGTTGATCCGGGCGTTGAAGCCGTGGACCTCACGGGTCCCGGCGTAGGGGATCAAGGTCACCTCGCGGCTCTGCCCGGGCTCGAAGCGCACCGCCGTGCCGGCGGGGATGTCCAGGCGGTGGCCGCGCGCCTGCTCGCGGTCGAAGACCAGCGCCGCGTTGGTCTCGTAGAAGTGATAGTGCGAGCCGACCTGCACCGGACGGTCGCCGCTGTTCTCGACCAGCAGGGTGAGGCCCGGCCGGCCCGCGTTGATCTCGATGTCGCTCTCGGCGACCAGGATCTCTCCGGGGATCATGACGCGTCCCTCTCCTAGCGGATCGGCTGGTGCACGGTCACCAGCTTGGTGCCGTCGGGAAAGGTCGCCTCGACCTGGATCTCATGGATCATCTCGGCCACGCCCGCCATGACCTGCGCGCGGCCGAGCACGGTCCCGCCGTCGCGCATCAGCTCGGCGACCGAGCGGCCGTCGCGCGCGCCCTCGACCACGTAGTCCGAGATCAGGGCGATCGCCTCCGGATGGTTCAGCTTGCAGCCCCGCTCCAGGCGGTTGCGCGCCACCATCGCGGCGACCGCGACCAGCAGCTTGTCCTTTTCCCGCGGTGTCAGGTTCACCTTCGTCTCCCCTTCTTCTTCGCTTCCCTTCGGGTCACAGGTGCCAGAGCCGTGGCAGCGCCGCCGGCAGGCCCGCCAGGTGCTGCCGCGCCGCCGCCCAGAAGCCGCCGTAGGCAGAGCGCACCGCCAGGGCCTCGCCGAGGAAGCGGCCGACGACCAAGCCATTGACCGCGGTCAGCGCCTGCTGCGATCCGGCGTCGTCCTCCGGCAGCAGCGCGCGCAGCGCATCGAGCTGCGCCGGCGCGTCCTCGGCCGCGTAGATCAGGCTGGCGCAGGCCGTCACCCCCGCCAGGCAGGCGATCGAGGCCAGGGGCCGGGCGAGATCGCCCTCGAGGTGGAGCGCATCGGCCCAGACCAGGTCCCCGCCGCGGCGGACCCGCCAGGCGTCGTGGATCAGGCCGCCGGACAGGCGCTCGCCGGAGGCGCGCCGGCCGAAGACCAGGAACTCCCCGGCCAGGATCCGGGCGCCGGGCGCCAGCCGCAGCTCGGTCCGGCGGCGCAGCCGGGCACCGTCGAAGAGGATGGTCTCCTGCGGCAGCCACTCCAGCCAGGTCTCCGCCGCCGCCGTCAGGGTCACCGCCACCCGGCTGTCGGCGCCGAGGGAGCGGTAGACCTTCTCGGCGGCCTGCGGATAGACCCGCAGCCGCGCCCCGGGTTGCACATCGACCTCGACCGTGAGGCGGTCGCCGCCGACCAGCCCGCCGGAGGTCGTGATCAGGCAGGCCTCCAGGATGTCGCCGCGCCCCGGCCGCGGCAGACGGAGGCTCAGAGGATCGCGCTGGTGCAGCCCGGCGAGGCGGGTCACGCCGCCCCCGGCCCGCACGGCCAGCCTGGCCTCGCCCTCGACCGCGCCGCGCCGCAGCGGCACGACCTTGGCCGGGGCAGGGCCCGCCGGCGCTTCAGACGGCGATGCTGCGACGGACATCCGCTTCCACCATGTCCGCGGCGCGGCCAGAGAGCACGATCTCGCCCCGGTCCATCACCGCGTAGCTGTCGGCCAGGTCGCGCGCGAACTCGAAGTACTGCTCGACCAGGACGATGGCCATGTCGCCGCGCGCCGCCAGCAGCCGGATCACGCGCTCGATGTCCTTGATGATCGAGGGCTGGATCCCCTCGGTCGGCTCGTCCAGCACCAGCAGCCGGGGACGCAGGACCAGGGCGCGGGCGATCGCGAGCTGCTGCTGCTGGCCGCCGGAGAGATCGCCGCCGCGCCGCCGCAGCATGTCCTTCAGGACCGGGAAGAGCTCGAAGATCTCGGCCTCGATCCGGCGCCGCTCCCGCGGCAGCGCCGCGTAGCCGCTGCGCAGGTTCTCCTCCACCGTCAGCAGCGGGAAGATCTCCCGCCCCTGCGGGACGTAGGCGATGCCGCGGCGCGCCCGCGCGTGGGGCGGCAGGCGGCCAAGGGGCTCCTCCTCCCAGAGGATGCGGCCCGCCCTGACCGGCTGCTGTCCGGCGATGGCGCGCAGCAGGCTGGTCTTGCCGACGCCGTTGCGGCCCAGGACGCAGGTCACCTCGCCCTTGGCCGCGCTCAGGCTGACCCCGCGCAGGGCCTGGCTGGCGCCGTAGAAGAGATCGATGTCCTGGACCTGCAGCATGGAACCCTAGCGGCCGAGATAGACTTCGATGACCCGGGGGTCGTCCTGGAGGTGCGCCAGGGAGCCCTCGGCCAGGACCGAACCTTCGTGCAGCACCGAGACGTGGCAGTCGAGCGCGCGGATGAATTCCATGTCGTGCTCGACCACGACGACGGAGTGCGCGCGGGCGATCTCCTGCAGCATCTCGGCGGTCTTGGCGGTCTCGGCGTCGGTCATGCCGGCGGCCGGCTCGTCGACCAGCAGCAGCTCGGGGTCCTGCATCAGCAGCATGCCGATCTCCAGCCACTGCTTCTGGCCGTGGGAGAGGCTGCCCGCCAGCCGGTCGCGCAGCTCGCCCAGGGCGATGCGCGCCAGGACCTCGTCGATGCGGTCGCGCTGGGCGCCGTTCAGCCCGCCGAAGAGGCCGGCGAAGACGCCGCGCGGGCCCTTCAGGGCCAGCTCCAGGTTGTCGAAAACGCTCTGGCTCTCGAAGACCGTCGGCTTCTGGAACTTGCGGCCGATCCCCAGGTTGGCGATGGCCGCCTCGTCGAGCCGGGTCAGGTCGACGTCTCCGCCGAAGAAGACCTGGCCGGAGTCCGGCCGGGTCTTGCCGGTGATGACGTCCATCATCGTGGTCTTGCCGGCGCCGTTGGGGCCGATGATCGCGCGCAGCTCGCCGGCCAGCACGTAGAGGCTGAGGTTGTTCAACGCCTTGAAGCCGTCGAAGCTGACGGTCACGCCGTCCATGTAGAGGATCGTGTCGGCCGCCGCCCGGCGCGGCGCAGCGGCCGCTTCCGCAACCGGCTCCTCGATCCGCGGCAGGGCCTCGCTCATCCGCCCGCCTCCCCCGCCGCGGGCCTCGGACCCGGAAAGGGCAGCCGGTCCCGCAGCCCGCCGAGGGAGCCGACGATGCCCCTGGGCAGGAAGACGGTGACGGCGACGAAGAGCCCGCCGAGGAAGAACAGCCAGATCTCGGGCGCCGCGCCGGTCAGGTAGGTCTTGGCGTAGTTCACCAGCAGCGCGCCCAGGATCGCGCCGTGCAGATAGCCGCGGCCGCCGACCGCGACCCAGATGACGATCTCGATGGAGTTGGCCGGCGAGAACTCGCCGGGATTGATGATCCCGACCTGGGGCACGTAGAGCGCGCCGGCGAGCCCGGCCAGCATCGCCGAGAGCACGAAGACGAAGAGCTTGTAGCGCTCGACCCGGTAGCCGAGAAAGCGCACCCGGCTCTCGGCGTCGCGGATCGCGACCAGCACCCGCCCGACCTTGGAGCAGACGATCCAGCGGCAGAGCAGGTAGGCCAGCGCCAGGACCAGGGCGGAGGCGGCGAAGAGGCCGGCGCGGGTGGCGTCGGACTGCAGGCTGAAGCCCAGGAGGTCCTTGAAGTCGGTCAGGCCGTTGTTGCCGCCGAAGCCCATGTCGTTGCGGAAGAAGGCGAGCATCAGCGCGAAGGTCATGGCCTGGGTGATGATCGAGAGGTAGACGCCGGTGACCCGCGAGCGGAAGGCGAGCCAGCCGAAGACCAGCGCCAGCAGCCCCGGCACCAGGATCACCATCAGCAAGGCGAAGGGGAAGGCATCGAAGCCCTGCCAGTACCAGGGCAGCTCCTTCCAGTTCAGGAAGACCATGAAGTCCGGCAGGACCGGATGGCCGTAGACCCCGCGCTCGCCGATCTGGCGCATGAGGTGCATGCCCATGGCGTAGCCGCCCAGGGCGAAGAAGGCGCCATGGCCCAGGCTGAGGATGCCGCAGTAGCCCCAGATCAGGTCGACGCTGAGGGCGAGCAGCGCGAAGCAGAGGTACTTGCCGAGCAGGGCCACAAGGTAGGAGGGCACGTGAAAGGCCGAGCCTTCCGGCACGGCCAGGTTCAGGACCGGCACCAGCACGCCCGCCGCCAGCAGCACCGCAAGGGTGACCTTGACCCCGAGCGGCGAGAGCAGGCGGCCGTGGTCGCCGGAGAGCAGCATGGCCTAGGCCTCCAGCGCCCGGCCGCGCAGCGCGAAGAGGCCGCGCGGGCGTTTCTGGATGAAGAGGATGATGGCCACCAGGACCAGGATCTTGCCGAGCACGGCGCCGGCGTAGGGCTCCAGGAACTTGTTCACCAGTCCCAGCGACAAGGCGCCGACCAGGGTGCCCCAGAGGTTGCCGACCCCGCCGAAGACCACGACCATGAAGCTGTCGATGATGTAGCCCTGGCCCAGGTTGGGGCTGACGTTGTCGATCTGGCTGAGCGCGACCCCGGCCATGCCGGCGATGCCCGAGCCCAGGCCGAAGGTCATGGCGTCGACCCAGCCGGTGCGGATGCCCATGGAGGAGGCCATGGCCCGGTTCTGGGTCACCGCCCGCATCTGCAGGCCGTAGCGGCTGAAGCGGATCACCAGGACCAAGACCGCAAAGACCGCCAGCGCGAAGACGATGATCCAGATCCGGTTGTAGGTCAGGGTCAGGCCGCCCGCGACCTCCCAGGCGCCGCTCATCCAGCTCGGGTTGCCGACCTCGCGGTTGGTCGGCCCGAAGACGCTGCGCACGAGTTGCTGCAGGATCAGGCTGAGTCCCCAGGTCGCGAGCAGCGTCTCCAGGGGCCGGCCGTAGAGGAAGCGGATGACGCCGCGCTCGATCCCGACGCCGACCGCCGCGGTGACCAGGAAGGCCGCGGGCACCGCGACCAGCAGCGAGAGATCGAAGAGGCCGGGCGCGGCGGCGCGGAAGACCTCCTGCACGACGAAGGTGGTGTAGGCGCCCAGCATCACCATCTCGCCGTGGGCCATGTTGATCACGCCCATGACCCCGAAGGTGATGGCCAGGCCGATCGCCGCCAGCAGCAGCACCGAGCCCAGGCTGACGCCCTGAAAGACGTTGGCGAGGAAGCCGTTGAAGGCCAAGCCGCGCTCGATCTCGTCGAGGGTCTCCTGGGCGGCCGCCCGGATCTCGGAATCGGGCTCGGCCGGCGTGCCGTCCGTGCCGAGTGCCGCAACGGCGGCGGCCAGGGCCCGGACCTCGGGATCGACGAAGTCCGCCAGGGTCCGCAGGGCGGCGATGCGGGTTTCCTTGTCGTCGGATCTCGCGAGCTGCGTCGCCGCCAGCGCCCGGCGCAGGCGCGCGGCCACCTTGGCGTCCTGCTCCCGCTCGAGCGCCGCCTGCAGGGCCGGAGTCATCTCGGCCCGCTCGCTTCGGAAGACCGCGTCCGCGGCCCGTATGCGCGCGGCCGGGTCCGGGCTGCCGAGGGTCAGCGATCCCAGCTTGCCCTTCACAAGCTGGCGCAACCGGTTGTTGATCCGGACCTTGCGCAGGGCGCGCTTTCCGACCTCGCCGAGCGCCTCGCCGGTGACCGCATCGGCGATGACATAGCCGCCGCCGCTGCGCGCGCCGATCACGAAGCGGTCGTCCTCCTTGGTCCGGAACAGGCGGCCGTCCAGGAAGGCCTGGAGGATCGCGACCGCCCGCGCCTCGCCGCCGGCCGCGAGGCGCTCCACGGCCGCCGCCTTGGCGTCGTTGGACCTCTCCGCCAGGCCCTTCAGGTCGGCCGACACCTCCGCCGCGGCCGTGGCGGGCAGCAGCAGCGCCGCCGTCACGGCGAGGAACAGAAGGCTGCGGGCCAGGCGGCCGAAGGACATCATCGGATCTCCGGGTTCGGGACGGAAGCGAAGGCGGGTCCGGGGACCCGCCTTCGGCGACGGAAAGACCTCAGTTCATGGCGTAGGTCGGCGCCTCGCAGTTGCCGCAGACCCAGGGATAGGTCCAGTCGGCGGTCAGCTTGGCGCTTTCCGGGATGTAGTCGCTCCAGGCGTCGCCGGGCACCTCGCCCTCGGTCGACCAGACCGTCTCGATCATGCCGTCGTCCTGGATCTCGCCGATCAGCACCGGCTTGGAGAGGTGATGGTTGACGTTCATCACCGCCGTGCCGCCGGTCAGGTTCGGCACCGTCTGGCCGTACATGGCCTGGCGCACCGCGTCGACGTCGGTCGAGCCGGCCTGCTTGACCGCCTGGGCCCACATCTTGAAGCCGATGTAGGTCGCCTCCATCGGGTCGTTGGTGACCCGGTCGCTGTCGCCGATGAAGGCGTGCCACTGCTCGATGAAGGCGTCGTTGGCCTTGGCTTCTACGCTCATGAAGTAGTTCCAGGCGGCGAGGTGGCCGACCAGGGGCCCGGTGTCGAGGCCGGCCAGCTCCTCCTCCCCGACGGAGAAGGCGACGACCGGGATCTCCTCGGCGGCGATGCCCTGGTTGCCCAGCTCCTTGTAGAAGGGGACGTTGGCGTCGCCGTTGATGGTCGAGACCACCGCGGTCTTCTTGCCCTGGGAGGCGAAGGCCTTGACCTCGGCAACGATGGTCTGCCAGTCGGAATGACCGAAGGGCGTGTAGTTCTCCATGATGTCGGCGTCGGAAATGCCCTTGGCGTTCAGGAAGGCCCGCAGGATCTTGTTGGTCGTGCGCGGATAGACGTAGTCGGTGCCGAGCAGCACGAAGCGCTCGGCCCCGCCGCCGTCCTCGCTCATCAGGTACTCGACCGCCGGGATCGCCTGCTGGTTCGGCGCGGCCCCGGTGTAGAAGACGTTGCGCGAGCTCTCCTCGCCCTCGTACTGCACCGGGTAGAAGAGCAGGCCGTTCAGCTCCTCGAAGACCGGCAGGACCGACTTGCGCGAGACCGAGGTCCAGCAGCCGAAGACCGCCGCCACCTTCTCCTTCTCCAGCAGCTCGCGCGCCTTCTCGGCGAAGAGCGGCCAGTCGGAGGCCGGATCGACCACCACGGCCTCGACCTTCTTGCCGAGCAGCCCGCCGCTCCGGTTGATGTCGTCGACCATCATCAGGACGGTGTCCTTCAAGGTGGTCTCCGAGATCGCCATGGTGCCGGACAGCGAATGCAGGACCCCGACCTTGATGACGTCGTCGGCGGCCCGAAGCTCCTGGCTGCCGGTCACGGCGGCGGCCAAGGCCGCGGCCGCTATCGCCCCCCTCTTCACGGATTTCATTGCTCACACTCCGCTAGACGTTGATGTTGCACCGCAACATTCTGCGGAAGCCCGGGGGAGCATGTCAAGTATCAATGAAATAAAGTCCATTCTATTCAGTAATATCTATCGATAATTATTATCATTTGAGAATAGAAATACGTCGCCCAAGACGATATGACTTGAGCGTTGGTCTTTCTCGAAAGCCCCGCCGGCCCGGCCTCGATTGCGTTGACGGCCGGCTTGGCGCGACGTATTGCCTGGAGTGCGCGGATGGAAACGTCCGCTAGAGGCTGATGTTGCACAGCTGATGCCTCTCGGCCTCCAGGTGCGTCCGCGCGCCTGGAGGCCAGGTCTCGGCGCACCCCAATGCGCCGGGGTCGGCGTCTAGCCGGTTCCCCGCTCCTCCCCCTCCTTCAGAACCTGAACCATCTCCCCGAGGTCGACGTCGCGCCGCTCGCGCAGCGAGACGTAGACGAAAACCATGGTGGCGCGTTCGCGGATCATGCTGGCCGGGAACGGCAGGTAGACGAGGTCCTGCGCGTTGAAGCCCGGCGAGGCGGTCGCGATCTGATAGGCCCGGCGCAGCTCGACATCGACCAGGCGCAGCACCTCGCCGTCGCGCCCCGGGAGCTGCGCGGGAATGCGCGCCATGCGCAGGAAGCTCGCCTTGTCCTCGGCGGCGTCGAAGCCATCCATCAAGGCATCCGCTAGGAGGGAGTCGTCGTCCTGCGACCGGCCGGCCGCCGCCGGCGGCTCGCCGTGCGGATGGGAATGCAGATGCTCCTGCTCCGGCGGATGGTTGTGGCCCAGGGGGCCGTGTCCATTGCCCTTGGGCCCGTCGTTCCCGGTTGCCATGGCCGTCATCCTCCCTCGGCCGAGAGGTCGAGCGGCTTGTCGATGAGCTCCTTGTGGGCGCCCAGCTTGCCGTGCGCGACCAAGGTGCCCAGCACGTCGACCATCACCCGGGTGGCGAAGAGCGAGGTGATGTCGGAGGTGTCGTAGGGCGGCGAGACCTCGACCACTTCCAGGCCGCAGATGCCCTCGGCGGCGACCTTGCTGACCAGGCTCAGGGCCTCGCGCGGCAGGAAGCCGCCGGGCTCGGGCCAGCCGGTGCCGGGCACGAAGCCGCAGTCGACGCTGTCGATGTCGAAGCTGAGGTAGACCGCGTCGGCGTCCTTCCAGGCCGTCTCCAGCGCGATCTCGGCGACCTTGTCCAGGCCCAGGCGCTCGACGTCGGCCATGGAGATGATGGTGGTGTCGCGCTTGCGCGCCTCGACCACCGCCTCGCGCGGCACCTGCCAGCCGCCGATGCCGATCTGCACCAGGTTGGTCGCCGGCACGTTCTCCATGTTGGTGGCGTGGAACCAGGGCGTGGTGTGCATGCGCTCGTCCAGGTCCTTCTCCTGGATGTCGGCATGGCGGTCGAAGTGGACGATGCCGATCTTCTTCGAGGTGCACTGGGCGATGCCGCGGACCGTGGCGAAGCCGATCGAATGGTCGCCGCCCATGATCAGGGGCAGCGCGCCGGAGGAGAAGACGTGGCCCACGGCGCGCGAGATCTGGTCGAAGGTCTTCTCGATGTTGGCCGGGATGGTGAAGACGTCGCCGAGGTCGCAGAGCGTCATCTGCTCGCGCAGGTCGACGCCCATCTCGTAGTTGTAGGGCGTGTAGAGCGCCGAGATGCGGCGGATGCCCTGGGGCCCGAAGCGGGTCCCGGGGCGGTAGGTCGTGCCGCCGTCGAAGGGCACGCCCAGGACCGCCGCGTCGTAGTCGCCGACCCGTGCCACGTCCTCGACGTAAGGCGCCTTGAGGAAGGTGTTGATCCCGGCGTAGTGCGGCAGCTCGCCGCGGGCGAAGGTGGAGATGCCGCGGTCCTCGATGCTGTCGGCCGCAGCCAGGCCGACCCGGACCGCCCACTGCCGCTCCTTCCGCCAGCCGTCCTCCGGCAGCTCGGCCTCCTTCAGCGCCGAGCGCCAGCCCTGGAGCTGCAGCTTGTCGAAGTCGGGATGGTGGTGGCGCCGCCCGGGCAGCGCCCGCGAGGCATCGCCGGCCAGGCGGGAGGTACGGCGGAAGGGATCAGCGGGCAACATCGGCGAGTCCTCGGTTGCAGGGTCGGGGGTTGCAGGGTCGGGAAGTCTGCCGCGGGGCCTCGGCCTCCGCCTCGGCGACCAGGGCCGGCGGCGGGCTGCGATGGTCTTCCAGCGGCAGGTCGTAGGTGATGGTGGCGCCATAGGCCTGCGGCGCATCGGGGTCCCAGCGCAGCTTGTCGAAGACCAGGAGCCGGGTGCCCAGCTTGAAGCCTTCCTTCAGGTCGTGGGTCACCATGAAGACGGTCATCTTCTCTTCCTCCCAGAGCCCGAGCAGGATCTCGTGCATCCGCAGGCGGGTCCCCGGATCGAGCGCCCCGAAGGGCTCGTCGAGGAGCAGGACCTTGGGCTTGGGAATCAGGGCCTGGGCGATGGCGAGGCGCTGCTGCATGCCGCCCGACAGGGTCTTCGGATAGGCGTCGCGGGCGTGGTCGAGCCCGACCCGGGACAGCAGGTGCCCCGCCCGCTCCCGGGCCTCGCGGCGCGGCCGCCCGTAGAGCCGGCCCGAGAGGGGCGCGGCGCGCAGCTCCAGGGGCAGGATCAGGTTCTCCATGACGGTCAGGTGCGGGAAGACCGAATAGCGCTGGAAGACCACACCGCGGTCGGCGCAGGGCTCCTCGGAGATCGGCGCGCCGTCCAGGTGGATCTCGCCCCGCGTCGGGCGCTCCTCGCTGAGCAGCAGCCGCAGGAAGGTCGACTTGCCGCAGCCGCTGGCGCCGACGATGGTGCAGAACTCGCCCGAGGCGACGTCGAGGTTGATCCGCTCCAGGACCGTGACCGCGCCGTAGCTCTGCTCGAGCTTGCGGATGGAGATCCGACTCATAGGCTCTGCTCTCCCGGCAGCCAGCGGAAGGCACTGCGCGACAGGCGCTGCAGCAGGTAGTCGAGAAGGAAGGCCAGCAGGGTGATCCAGGCCACGTAGGGCAGGATCACGTCCATCGCCAGGTAGCGCCGGACCAGGAAGATTCGGTAGCCCAGCCCCTCGGTCGCGGCGATGGCCTCGCTGGAGATCAGGAACAGCCAGGCCGGCCCGAGCGAGAGGCGCAGCGCGCCGACCAGCCGCGGCAGGACCTGCGGCAGCACGACCCGGGTGACGATCTGCCAGCTCGAGGCGCCGAGGGTCTGGGCCTTGACCAGCTGCTCGCGCGGCAGGGCCGCGACCGCGAAGGAGAGGTCCCGGATCAGAAAGGGCGTGACGCCGAAGACGATCAGCACCACCTTGGACAGTTCGCCCAGGCCGAAGACGATGAAGAGGATCGGCAGGACGGCCAGCGGCGGCACCATCGACAGCGCCGCGACCACCGGCGCGAAGGCGGCGCGCATCATCGGCAGCAGGCCGATCGCGATGCCCGCCGTCAGGGCGAGCGCGGTCGCGATCGACAGGCCGAGGACGAGGCGCTGCAGGCTGGCCCAGGTGTCCGCCCATAGCAGATAGGTTCCTTTTCGGGCGTCGGGTTGGAAGGCGAGGCGGTCGATGGCGGCGGCGAAGCTCTCGAGCGACGGCAGCAGCTTGTCGTTCGGGTTGACCGCCAGGCGGGCGTCGGAGGCCAGGAGATAGGCGGCGGCCAGGAGGACGAAGGGCAGGGCTCCGAGGAGGATCTGCCCCGAACGTCCCGGCCTGCGGTTTATCGCCCGCGCCATGGCCCCATCGCCGACCGCGTCCCTAGATTTTGCCCTCTGCCGCCATGGTCATGAAGGCGGCATCGAAGCGCAGCTTGGTGTTCGCGCCGTCGCCCAGGGTCTTGCCCGAGGGAAAGGTCATGCCGACGTGGTCGGGGCTCGCCGCCCCCTCGCCCAGGATGCCGTGGTCGAAGAGGAACTTGCGGACCACGTCCATGGTCGTGACAAGGTCGTCGCTCCGGGCGAAGGCGGCCGCCTCGGCCGGGGTGTAGAACATGCGCGTGGTGGCGAGCTGGGCGTCGTAGCCGGCCAGGTCGGTGCCCGACTTCTCGCCCATGAAGCGGCGGGCCTCCTTGCCGAGGTCGTCGTCCTTGGCCATGAGGCTCATGGTCTCGTACCAGGCGCCGACCAGGGCCTTGCCGAAGTCCGGATTGGCCTCCAGCACCTCGGTGTTGATCACCATCATGTCGATGATCTCGCCCGGGATGTCGGCCGAGGTGTAGAGCAGCTTCGCGCCGGGCTCGGACGCGACCTCGCTCAGCAACGGGTTCCAGGTCACCACGGCCTCGACCTCGTCGGTCTTGAAGGCGGCCACCATGTCGGCGTCCGAGGTGTTGACGACGGTGACCTCGCGCTCGGACATCTCGACGCTGTCGAGGGCCCGGGCCAGGAGGTAGTGGGAGACGGAGAGCTCGACCAGGTTGATCTTCCTGCCCTTGAGCGCGGCGAGGTCGCCATCGCCCTTGACCACCAGGCCGTCGTTGCCGTTGGAGAAGTCGCCGATGATCAGCGCGGTGGAGTCGAGCCCGCCGCCCGCCGGGATGCTGAGCGCGTCCATGTTGGTCATGACGCAGCCGTCGAAGGCGCCGGCGGTGTACTGGTTGATGGACTCGATGTAGTCGTTGATCTGAACGACCTCGATCGAGATGCCGTACTTCTCGGCCCATTTGTCGACGATACCCTTCTCGGCGGCGTAGGCCCAGGGCATCCAGCCGACATAGATCGACCAGGCGATCCGAAAGGAGTCCTTCTTGGCAGCCAGGGCCGGCTGCGCCGCCAACGCGAGCGCGGCGAGCAGCAGGGCCCAAAAGCTCTTCCTCATGAAGTGTCGCAGCATCCCAACCTCCTGTTCGATCGCGCGAAGGGCGCCCGGGTTTCCCTTGAAGGCGACATCGCGGCGCGCGGGCCGCGGCCAGACTTTCCCGGTTCTATACGCGCATAAGTTGTCAATGGTTCATTCACCACCTAGCTAGAGTTTTCCTGATCGAAGAACCCGATCATCGCCGAAGGGTTTTCGATCTCTGCGGGTTTCGCCCGGCCCCGGAAGGGAAACCATCGAGACAAGTCGCCGCACCTCCACCCCCAGGCTTCGCAATCGTTTCGTCTGTTCTGGAGGTCGGGAACGAGGACGCCTGGGGATCCCTGAAGCCGGCCTCCGGCCTTGCGCAGTGATCTCCCGGGATTTTGGCCCGCCGTGGCTCCGGAGCGCTTTCTCGCCCCGGAGTGCGTCTCTCGGACCAGACACCGTCGTCCGACGGCCGGAACCCTAGACGCCCTGCATCCCGCTCTGCAGCAAACCCCGTGCCAAAGCAGGCCGTCAGCCCCCAACGTGGCGCTGGCTCTCGCTTTGCGGACCATCCGGCGCCGGGCCCGCGGGACGGCTTAGGGCCGAGACACTGCATATAAATTATGCAGTGCGGAATCGCTGCCCGATTCCTAGGCAATCACGCAGCGGCCCGCCCTTGGGTCGACTGGATTGACTCCGATAGGGGCCCATCACAGAGTCCTCCTCCCACCCAGTCTCGGACGCAGGCGGTCCTTTGCCGTGGCAGAGCCTTCTAAGCGGAACTCAGGTCCCGGCGGACCCACGGCAGGTCGCGCCGCAGAGGTTGCGGCGACCTTCGATCCACTGAATCTGCCGGACTCCTTCTACGACGACCCCTTTCCGACCTATCACGCGCTGCGCCGTCGCGATCCGGTCCAGCGCTGTCCGGACGGGTCCTACTTCCTGACGCGCTACGACGACCTGGTCGCGGTCTACAAGGACGCCAAGCGCTTCAGCTCCGACAAGAAGAAGGAGTTCGGGCCCAAGTACGGCGCGACGCCGCTCTATGAGCACCACACGACCAGCCTGGTGTTCAACGACCCGCCGTTGCACACCCGGGTCCGACGGCTGATCGCCGGCGCCCTGACGCCGGCGGCGATCGCCCGCATGGAGCCGGACCTGGTCCGCCTCGTCGACGGCCTGCTGGACCGGGCGGCCGACGAGGGCCGGATCGACCTGATCGACGGCTTCGCCGGCGCCATCCCGGTCGAGGTCATCGGCAACCTGCTGGACGTGCCGCACAAGGAGCGCGGCCCGCTGCGCGGCTGGTCGCTGGCGATCCTCGGCGCGCTCGAGGCGACCATCTCGGAGGAGGTCATGGCCCGCGGCAACACGGCCGTTACCGAGTTCCTCGACTATCTCCGCGGCCTGGTGGCGGCGCGGCGCCGCAAGCCGGGCGATCCGCGCAGCGACGTGCTGACCCGGCTGATCCAGGGCGAGGCCGACGGCGCGCGCCTGACCGAGACCGAGCTGCTGCAGAACTGCATCTTCATCCTCAACGCCGGCCACGAGACGACCAGCAACCTGATCGGCAACGGCCTGGTCGCGCTGGCCACCTGGCCGAAGGAGCGACGCCGCCTGATCCAGGACCCCGGCCTGGTCAAGACGGCGGTCGAGGAGATCCTGCGCTTCGAGAGCTCCAACCAGCTCGGCAACCGGATCACGACGGAAGCCGTGGAGGTCGGCGGCATCGAGATGCCCCGGGACACCCGCATCACGCTCTGCATCGGCGCCGCCAACCGCGACCCGGCGCAGTTCCCCGACCCCGACCGCTTCGACATCGGCCGGACCCCGAACCGGCACCTCGCCTTCGGCGCCGGTCCGCACATCTGCGCCGGCCTCAGCCTTGCTCGCCTCGAGGGCCAGGTCGCCATCGGCCGCTTCGTCGCGCGCTTTCCCCGCTACGAGTTGGCCGGGACGCCGCAGCGCGCCCGACGCGCGCGCTTCCGCGGCTTCGTCTCGGCACCGGCGGTGGTGGCGCCTTAGAGCTCACTGGCCCACTTTCGGGGAGTCACCCCCACCCCACCCTCCCCCATCAAGGGGGAGGGCTTAGTTGGCCGCCGCCTTCTTCTCCCTCCCCCTTGATGGGGGAGGGTGGGGTGGGGGTGACTTCCCGGCCCAAGCCGGCGTTAATCCATCAACAGGCCGCCGTTGATGTCGATGATCTCGCCGGTGATGAAGCCGGAGAGCGGCGAGACCAGGAAGCGCACCACGTGGGCGACCTCCTCCGCCTCGCAGAAGCGGCCGACGGGAATCTCCGACAACAGCTTCTGGCGCTGCGCCTCGGTCAGCTGGTCGGTCACCATCGGGGTCTTGATGTAGGCTGGCGCGATGCCGTTGACCGTGACCCCGGAGGCCGCCGACTCCCGCGCCAGGGACAGGGTCAGCGCGGTCAGGCCGCCCTTCGAGGTGCTGTAGGCCGTGCCCGCGGTCAGGCCGCCGGTCTTGGAGGCCAGGGAGCAGATGTTGACGATGCGGCCCCAGCCCTTGGTCTTCATCGCCGGCAGCCATGCGCGCGCCAGGTAGAAGGCGCCGTCCAGGTTGACGCCCATGACCCGGCGCCACTCCTCGGGCGCGGTCTGGGCCGCCTTGTTGTTCGACAGGATGCCGGCGTTGTTGACCAGGACGTCGATCTCGCCCTGCTCCGCGCGGATCCGGTCGCAGGCCGCCGCCACCGCCTGCGGGTCCGAGATGTCGAGCGCCAGCGGCCGGGCGGCCGGGCCGAGGCCGAGGGCGACTTCCTGCAGGCGCTCGGCCGCGACGTCGAGCATCACGACCTTCAGGCCCGCCTCCACCAGCGACGCGGAGATGGCGGCGCCGAGCACGCCGGCCGCGCCGGTGACCAGCGCGCACTTGCCCTCGAGAGTCTCGGTCATGCCTCGGTCATTCTCCCAGGATCTCGATCCCGTTCAGCTTCGCCTGGGCGCGGACCAGATCGCCGACGAAGCCTTCGGCGAAGCCGATGTTGAGGCCCTGGACCAGGGCATGATGGACGCCGTTGCCCAGGTTGCCGGTCAGCTGCGCCGCCTCGGTCATGCGGGTATAGTAGCGCAGATCCTTGGCCGCGTTGGCCAGGCTGAACTTCAGGCCGGAGTAGTCGCCCTCGTTCATCGCCTTGGGCAGGATCATCTGGAAGATGCCGCTGTTGGCGCCGCCGGCCGAGACCACCTCGTAGAACTTGCCGATGTCGACCCCGGTCGCGGCGCAGGCGGCAAGCGCCTCGGCGATCAGGGCGGCCTGGCCCATGGCCAGGAAGTTGTTGACCAGCTTGCACTTGTGGCCGCTGCCGACCGGGCCGACGTGAAAGATGTTCTCGCAGAAGGTCTCCAGCACCGGACGGATCTCGGCGAAGGTCGCCTCGTCGGCGCCGACCATGGTGTTGAGGCGCCCGGCCTCGGCCTCGACCGGGGTCCGGGCCAGGGGCGCATCGGCCAGGACCGCGCCTTTGGCGGCCAGGTCCTCGGCGAGCTTCGCCGTGGTCGCCGGCTCGCTGGAGGAACAGTCGATCACGGTCAGGCCCGCGCGCGCCGCCGCCAGGATGCCGGCCTCGCCATAGGCCACGGCCTCGACCTGGGGCGCTCCGGTGACGCAGACGATCACGATGTCCGAGGCCTCGGCGAGGGACTTCGGGTCCGCGGCCTCCTGGGCGCCGCGGGCGGTCAGGTCCTCCAGCGGCGCGCGATTGCGGTGCGCCATCGCGGTCACCGGAAAGCCCTTCTCCAGAAGGTTCTTGGCCATGCCGTGGCCCATCAGGCCGACACCGATAAAGCCGATACGCTTGGTCATCGCCCGCGCTTGCCTCCCCAGATTCGTGAATGCCCAGATTCGTGAATGAAATTTTCAGCTACTAAAACTGGAGGAAATTTCTTTTCTTGTCAAAACGGAAAGCCTTTGCTCCAATTCCGACTGGCGACCCAAGGACCGAAGCGGACGACGATGCCCGACCCCAGGCCCGACCCCAGTCAAGCAGAGCTGACCGCGCCGGACGACTTCGAGGCCCTGAAGGACAGGATCACCGGCCGCTACGGCGCCCTGAGCGGACAGCTCAAGCGAATCGCGGAGTTCGCCCTGGACCATCCCGACGACCTGGCCCTGGCCACGGTGACCTCCGCCGCCGAGCGGCTGGGGGTGCAGCCCTCCAGCATGGTCCGCTTCGCCAAGGCCTTCGGCTACGACGGCTTCAGCGACCTGCAGCAGATCTTCCGCCTGCGCCTGATCGCCGCCGCGCCCAGCTACCGCGACCGCATCCGCTCCCTCGACGGCGCCGCGGAAGAGCCGGAGACCACGGAGGCCCTGCTGCAGGCCTTCGCCGACCAGGGCCTGGCCGCCCTCGCGCTGCTGCGCGACCACACACCGGCGGACAGGGTCGAGTCGGCGATCGAGATCCTGGCCGCGGCCGGGACCCAGTTCGTCCTGGCGCAGCGCCGCGCCTTTCCCGTCGCCGTCTACCTCGCCTACGCCCTCGGCCGCCTCGAGCAGCGCTGCCTGCTGCTCGACGGCGCCGGTGGCCTGCTCGCGCAGCAGGCCGCCCAGGCGGGTCCGGCGGACGCGATGATCGCGGTCAGCTTCAAGCCCTACGCGCCCGAAGTCGCCGAGATCGCGGCCCAGCGCGCGGCCGCCGGGGTGCCGGTGATCGCCATCACCGATTCCGCGCTCAGCCCCATCGCCCGCGACGCGACCCTGAGCTTCGAGATCCAGGAGCCCGGCGACCAGGGCTTCCGCACCCTGGTCGCGCCGATCCTGCTGGCCCAGGTCCTGGTGGTCGGCCTGGGGCGCCGCCTGTCCCGACAGCTATCGGAGCCGATCCAATGACCGAGCGGCCGCTGGACCTGATCTGCCTCGGCCGCGCCGCCGTCGACCTCTACGGCGAGCAGGTCGGCGGCCGCCTGGAGGACGTCCAGACCTTCGCCAAGTACGTCGGCGGCTGCCCGGCGAACATCGCCATCGGCACCGCCCGACTGGGCCTGAAGAGCGGCGTCATCAGCCGGGTCGGCGACGAGCAGATGGGCCGCTTCGTGGTCGAGACCCTGGCCGCCGAGGGGGTCGAGACCGCCGGGATCAGCGTCGATCCCCAGCGCCTGACCGCCCTGGTGATCCTCGGCATCCGCGACCGCGACAGCTTTCCGCACATCTTCTACCGCAGCGACTGCGCCGACATGGCGCTGGCGGCGGAGCAGATCGATCCCGCCTTCGTCGCCTCGGCCCGCGCCCTGCTGGTCACCGGCACCCACCTTTCCCGACCCGGCGTCGAGGCCGCCAGCAAGGCGGCCCTCGGCCATGCCCGCGCGGCCGGGACCCAGGTGGTCTTCGACATCGACTACCGGCCGGTGCTCTGGGGCCTGACCGGCCACGCCGCCGGCGAGAACCGCTTCATCGCCGATCCCGGCACCTCGCAGCGCCTGCAGTCGGTCCTGCCCGACTGCGACCTCGTGGTCGGCACCGAGGAGGAGATCCACATCGCCGGCGGCGTCGCCGAGACCGGCGCGGCCTTGCGCCGGATCCGGGAGCTGACCGACGCCGTGCTGGTGGTCAAGCGCGGCGCCCAGGGCTGCATCGTCTTCGACGGCGAGATCCCGGAGGACCTGGAGGCGGGACTGGTCCAGCGCGGCCGGCCGGTCGAGGTCTTCAACACTCTGGGCGCCGGCGACGGCTTCATGAGCGGCTTCCTCTCGGGCTGGCTGCGCGACCGGCCGCTGGACGACTGCGCCGAGCTGGGCAACGCGGTCGGCGCGCTGGTGGTCTCGCGCCACGGCTGCGCCCCGGCCATGCCGAGCCGGGAGGAGCTGGCGCAGTTCCGGACCTCCGGTCGGCCCGACGCGGCGCTGGACCGCCTGCACCGGCTGACCACGCGCCGGACGCCGCCGGCCGAGGTCGCCGCCCTCGCCTTCGACCATCGCAGCCAGCTCGAAGCCATCGCCGAGCACCACGGCGCGCCCGTCGCGCGGATCGCCGACTTCAAGCTGCTGATCGCCCGGGCCCTGGAAGCCGCCGCGGGGGACGCGGCCTGCCCCGGCGCCCTTGTCCCCGGCGCCCTGGTCCCCGGCGCCCTGGTCGACGAGCGCTATGGAGAAGCCGTGCTGGCCCGCTGGGCGGGCCGCGGCTGGTGGCTGGCCCGCCCGGTCGAGCTGCCGGGCTCGCGCCCCCTGGCCTTCGAGACCGACCCCAACCCGGGCCTGGCCCTGCGCGCCTGGCCCCGGGAGCAGGTCGCCAAGTGCCTGGTCTTCTACGACGCCGAGGACCCCGCCGAGCTGCGCGCGGCACAGGAGGCCAAGCTGCTGCAGCTCGCCGAGGCCTGCGCGGAAACCGGCCGCGAGCTGCTGATCGAGGTCATCCCGCCGGAGGCGCGGCGCGGCGCCGAGGATGCCGTGGCGGGCGCGCTGACCGCGCTCTACGACCGGGGCATCGCGCCGGACTGGTGGAAGCTGCCGCCGGCCAAGAGCCCGCAGGCCTGGGCGGAGATCACCGGGATCATCCAGGCCCGCGATCCCCACTGCCGGGGCTTCCTGATCCTGGGCCTCAGCGCCGCGCCCGCGGCGCTGAAGCGCAGCTTCGACGCCGCCGCCGGCAGCCCGCTCTGCCGCGGCTTCGCCATCGGCCGCAGCATCTTCCAGCCGGCCGCCGAGGCCTGGTTCGCCGGCGAACTCGACGACGCCGGCGCCATCGCCGCGATCGCCGAGAACTACCGCGAGATCCTGGCGCTCTGGCAATCGCGGTCGGCCGCCGCGTCCTAGCCCGCACTCGACGCTATGTCCCATCCACGTCTCAACTGTCATCCCCGGACTTGATCCGGGGATCCATCGAGCCGACGGCACCATGGATTGCCGGGTCAAGCCCGGCAATGACAGCGGGAGGAGCGGCGCGGATCGCCGCAGAGAGGTCCCGCCCCCGCCGCGGCGTGGCGGAGACGATACGCCACTACCCGGCTTCCCCTCCTCTGTCATCCCCGGACTTGATCCGGGGATCCATCGAGCCGCGGCACCATGGATTGCCGGGTCAAGCCCGGCAATGACAGCGGTGTGTCGGAACGACAGGGGCAAGGGCAGCAGCGAACTAGGCCCCCGCCACCTCGATCCAGCGGCGCTCGGCGGCGGAGCGGGCGAGGGCGTGGACGACCCGCTCGACCTTGACGCCCTCGGCGAAGTCGAAGACGGCCGGCTCCGCGCCGGCGATGACCCGCAGGAAGTGGCGGGCCTCGATCACCTTGAGGTCGTTGAAGCCCAGGCCGTGGCCTGGCGCCGGGCAGAAGGCGTCGTAGGGCGGGTGCTGCGGCCCCGCCAGGATCCGGCGGAAGCCCCCGGTCGCCGGGTCCTCGCCGGCGACGAAGAGGTGGATCTCGTTGGGCCGCTCCTGGTCGAAGCGGATCGTCCCCCGGTCGCCGTGGACCTCGAAGCAAAGCCCGCTCTTGCGGCCCCAGGCGGCGCGGCTGGCCGCGAGGCTGCCGGTCACACCCGAGGCGAAGCGGAGCAGCGCGCTCGCGAT
This sequence comes from Kiloniellales bacterium, assembly GCA_028282935.1. Lineage (GTDB taxonomy): Bacteria > Pseudomonadota > Alphaproteobacteria > Kiloniellales > JAKSBE01 > JAKSBE01. The sequence goes on along the minus strand of JANQGU010000118.1, from coordinate 6,271 downwards.
GTCGTGGGTCTCGACCTCGCGCACTTCGGCGGAGCCCGCCGTGACCGGACGGCTGGCGAAGGGCCGGTCGCAGACCGCGGCGACCTCGGCGATCTCGCCGACCAGGAAGTGGGCCAGGCCGACCATGTGGCTGCCGAAGTCGTCCAGCACGCCGTAGCCGGAGCGGCGGTCGTCCTTCAGACCCCAAGGCGTCGCGGCCTCGGCCATGAAGTCCTCGTCCATGCAGCAGCGGAACTGCGTGACCCGGCCGATGCCGCCCTCGCGGATCAGCCGTCGCGCCTGCCGTAGCAGCGGGTTCTGGACGTAGTTGTAACCGATGATCGTGCGGCCCGGAGCCGTGGCGGCCGCGGCGGCCATGGCCTCGGCGTCGGCCAGGGAGATCGCCATGGGCTTCTCGCACCAGACGTGCTTGCCCGCGGCCAGCGCGGCCAGCGCGATCTCGCAGTGCAGGTGGTTGGGCGCCGCGATCGAGACCGCCGCCACCGCCGGATCGGCAACGACCTCGCGCCAGTCGAGGGTCCAGCGCCCGATGCCGAAGGCCGTGGCGGCTTCCTCGGCCTCGGCTTCGGTCCCGGCGCAGACCATCGTCAGCTTCGGACGGGACAGGTCGCCGCCGAAGGTCGGCCGCACCGCGTTCCAGGCAAGGGCATGGCACTTGCCCATGAACCCCGTGCCGATCAGGCCGATGCCGAGCTGCGTCATGGAAACCCCTTCTCGCTCTCGTCGCGGGCCCGGCGGCGCCATGCGCCCGCTTCATGGCCGGCTTGCGATCTCTGCGCTGCCGCCGAGCCGCCGCCCGGCCTATCTACCCTTCGAAATGCTGCGGTGCAGCACCACCGCCCGGCAGGGCGAGCCGGAGTCAAAAGGCCATGTGGATCCAAGCTCTTCTGAACCGCTATCGTGTCTGGCGCAGCTACCGCCGGACGGTGTCCGAGCTCGATGCGCTCGACCGGGAGGAGCTCGACGATCTCGGGATCGGCCGCTGGCAGATCCGTAGCCTGGCCCGCCGGGCGTCCTGACGCCCGGGGCCCGGGGCCCCTCCTCACACCGTCCCGCCGAGCTCTTCGGAGAGTTCCTGCAGCTCCTGGCCACCGGCCATCAGGTTCTGCAGCTCGTCCATCGAGACCTCGTCCTTGCTCTTGAGGCCCAGGGTCTGGCCGCGGTTGAGCACCGTGAAACGGTCGCCGACGGCGAAGGCGTGGCGGACGTTGTGGGTGATGAAGATCACGCCCAGCCCCTTCTGGCGGACCTGATTGATGTACTTCAGGACCATCGAGGTCTGGCGCACGCCCAAGGCCGAGGTCGGCTCGTCGAGGATCAGCACCTTGGCGCCGAAGAACACGGCCCGGGCGATGGCGACGCATTGGCGCTCGCCGCCCGAGAGCGTGCCGACGGCCTGCCCGGGATCGCGGACGTCGATGCCGATGCGCAGCATCTCCTCCTGGGCGACCCGGTCGGCGTACTTCATGTCGATCCGCTTGAAGGGTCCCCAGCCGACCCTGGGCTCGCGCCCCATGAAGAAGTTCCGGGTGATCGACATCAGCGGGATCATCGCCAGGTCCTGGTAGACCGTCGCGATGCCCTGGTCGAGGGCGTCGCGGGGCGAGTTGAAGTCGACCGGCTCACCCTCGACCAGGAACTCGCCCTTGGTCGGCTTGTGCACGCCGGCCAGGGTCTTGATCAGGGTCGACTTGCCGGCGCCGTTGTCGCCCAGGAGGCACATGACCTCGCCGGCGTGGACCTCCATGCTGACGCCCGCCAGGGCGATTACCGAGCCGAAGTGCTTCTCGACGTCGCGCACCTCGATCAGGGGGGCGGCGCCGTTCGTGCTTCCGTTGCCCGTGCTCGTGTTCGCGCTCATGCTACCGCTCCCCCGTCACGCGCCGGCGGATGACGTTGTTGAAGAGCACAGCGCCGAGCAGCATCATCCCGAGGAAGACCAGGTACCAGTCCTGGTCGATATTGGTGTAGGTCAGGCCGATGGCGACCATGCCGAAGATCACCGCGCCGAAGAAGGCGCCGACCGCCGAGCCGTAGCCGCCGGTCAGCAGGCAGCCGCCGATCACCGCGGCGATGATCGCCTCGAACTCCTTCTGGAAGCCGCGTCGCGCGTCGGTCGAGCCCGCGTCCAGCACGGTCAGGATCGCAACCAGGGCCGCGCAGCAGGCGGTGGTCATGAAGAGCGCCGTCTTGACCCGGTTGACCGGCACGCCGGAGTTACGGGCGGCGCCGGCGTCGCCGCCGCTGGCGAAGATCCAGTTGCCGACCCGGGTGCGCAGCAGGACCCAGGTCGCCAGGGCGGCGATCGCCAGGAACCACAGGACCTCCACGGGGATGCCCTCGACCTTGGGCTTGCCGCTCTTGAAGGTCTCGATCCAGCCCTGCTCGGCCATCCAGGCGAAAAGTCCGGTGAAGGCGTCGCCGCGGAACAGCCCGGCGATGGGATCGCCCTCGATCAGGTCCTTGATGCCGCGCAGCTGGGTCGAGCCGCCGGTCGCCCACTTCAGCCCGACCAGGGTCATGCCGCGCAGGATGAAGAGGAAGGCCAGGGTGACGATGAAGGAGGGCAGGCCGGTCTTCAGGACGATCTGGCCGTTCAGGGCGCCGAAGGCGGCGGCGACGATCAAGGTCGCGATGATCGCCAGGATCGGCGGCAGGCCGACCACCGCCAGCGCGACCCCGAAGATCAGCCCGGAGAAGGCGACCATGGAGCCGACCGAGAGGTCGAACTCGCCGCCGATCATCAGCAGCGCGGCGCCGATCGCCAGGATGCCGAGCTGCGACGCCGGCGACATGAAGGTGACGACGCCGGCCAGCGAGAACATCTTCCCGCTGGCGGCGAAGGAAAAGAAGATAATGATCAGAATCAGGCCGGCCAGCGCGCCGAGCTCCGGCCGCCGCATGAGCCGGGTGATGAAGGGCGTCTGCTTGAGCCTTTCGTCGCCGCCCGCCGTCATCGTTGTCGTGGTCATGGCTACCTCCCGGGGGGAGACGGGCGCGCTTCTCGGCGGCGCGCCTTCCCTCCCCGTAACCGAAGTCCTGTCAGCGAATGCCCTTGGCGCTCAGGTCCACGGCCTGTGCCGCCTTGTCCTTGGTGATCAGGTTCGGGCCCGAGGGCACGTTGCCGCCGGGGATCAGGCCAAAACGGGCGTTCATCGCCAGGAAGACCACCGGCAGGTAGCCCTGCAGGTACTGCTGCTGATCGATCGCGAAGGCCGCCTTGCCGGCCGCCACCGCCTTCAGGAAGTCGGCGGAGAGGTCGAAGGTCCCGACCCTGACGCTGTCCAGCTTGCCCAGCGCCTCGACCGCGGCGAGGCTCGGCTCGCCGGCGGTGGAGGCCCCGAGGGCGAGGATGGCGTCGATCTCGCCGTCGCTGTCCAGGGCGGCCTTGACCTTGGCCTCGACCTCGGAAGGCTCGTTGCTGACCGGCAGCACGGTGACCGGGCCGCCGAAGCCGTCCTCGAAGCCGGCGCAGCGCTGGTCCAGGGCCACGTTGCCGACCTCCTGGTTGACGCAGAGCCCCTTCTTGCCGCCCAGGGCCGCGAGCTTCTCGCCGCCCGCCTTGCCGGCGTCGTACTCTTCCTGGCCGACATGCAGGGCGGCGCCCAGCTTCTTGGAGACGTCGGAGCCGGAGTTCATCGAGACCACGGGAATGCCCGCCTCGACCGCCTTCTGGATCGCGTCGCCCAGGGCGTCGGCGTCGGGGATCGAGACCACCAGGCCGTCGGGCTCCTGGTTGACCGCCGCGTCGATCAACTGCGCCATGGCGACCATGTCGAAGGTCTCCGGCGCCCGGTAGTCGACGTCGACCTCCATGTCCTCGGCCGCCCGGGTGACGCCGTTCTTGACCACCGACCAGAAGGGATCGTTGGCCTGGCCGTGGCTGACGACGATGATGCTGATGTCGTCGGCCCGCGCGGCGCCGGCGGCCATCACGACCCCGGCCGCCAGAACGAGGGCCGCGCCCAGGAAAACCCGCCTCAGTTGTCTGATCATACCTTGCCTCCCTCTCATGGCTTTGCAACGCCGCTTCCGGCGTTCCGCCCGCTGCGGCCCGAAAGACTGGAACATTCGGACCGTCTGGGTCTATAATTAGATAAAATATTCCATACTCCCGGGTCTCCCTCAAGGGAAATCCCGGATTGGGGCCGAAACCCGAGGCCCCCGGGCGGAGGCGATTTCAGCCATGGAACGGGCCGAGCGGAACGACGCCGATCGACGCGACGCCGGGCGAAGCGACGCCGGGCGAAGCGGCAAGGCGCCCCCGCCGAAGGACTTCGGCTCGCTGCGCAACCTGATCGCGGCCGAGCACGGCCAGATGCCGAAGCGCCTGGCCCAGGTCGCCGCCTTCATGCTGGACAACCCGGACGAGGTCGCGCTGGGGACCTCGGCCTCGGTCGCCGAGCTGGCCAAGGTACAGCCCTCGACCCTGGTGCGCTTCGCCCAGACCCTGGGCTTCTCCGGCTTCTCGGACCTGCAGGCGCTGTTCCGCGAAAGGCTGCGCGGCTACTGGCCGACCTACGGCGACCGGGTTCAGGCGCTGCGCTCCGACGACGAGACCGAGGCCTCGCACCGGCTGCTCGGCCGCTTCGCGGAAACCGCCATCAGCTCGATCGAACGCCTTCGGGAATCGGTCACGGCGGAGGACATCGACCGCGCGACCCGGACCCTGGCGGCGGCGCGGACCATCTATCTCCTCGGGCAGAAGCGCTCCTACCCGGTCGCCAGCTACCTGGCCTACGCCTTCCAGAAGCTCGGCCACCCCGCGGTCCTACTGGAGAACGCGGCGGGAACCATCGTCGAGCAGGCCGCCTTCATGACGCCCGACGACGCCCTGCTCGTCATCTCCTTCACCCCCTACAGCCCGGTCTCGGTCGAGATCGCCACCCGCGCCAAGCAGGCCGAGGTGCCGGTGGTCGCGGTCAGCGACAGCGCCTTCTCGCCCCTGGCCAGCGTCGCCGAGGTCTGGCTCGAGGTCGTGGAGACCGACCTCAGCGGCTTCCGCGCGCTCTCCGCGACCCTCTGCCTCGCCATGACCCTGGCGGTCGGGGCCGCGGAGCAGCGGAGTGGAGGCATCAGCTAGCGAGCCGGACGGTCTCTCGCGAGCTGCAGGCTTCCGTCGCGGCGTCCGCGAGCAGCAGCGCCTTCAGGCCGTCCTCGCCGGAGGGGCTCGGCGGCAGGCCCGCAACCAAGGCATCCACGAAGGCCTGCAGTTCGGCGCGATAGGCCTCGGCATAGCGTTCCAGGAAGAAGTCCTGCAGCGGATCGCTCAGGAATCCCTCGGCGGTCGCCGCGGTCACCGTGGTCCGATGAGGGTTGCCGGCCTGCAGCAGGCCCTTGGCGCCCTGGACCTCGATCCGCTGGTCGTAGCCGTAGCCGGCCCGGCGCGAGTTCGAGATCTGGCAGAGCCGGCCGCTCTCGGTCCGCAGGGTGACCACCGCCGTGTCCACGTCGCCGGCCTCGGCGATGGCCGGGTCGACCAGCACCGAGGCCGCGGCCTGGACCTCGACCGGCTCCTCGCCCAGCAGGAAGCGCGCCATGTCGAGGTCGTGGATCATCATGTCCCGGAACAGGCCGCCCGAACGCCGCAGATAGTCCAGGGGCGGCGGCGCCGGGTCGCGCGACAGGATGGTGACCAGCTCCGGCGTCCCGACCTCGCCGGCGTCGAGCCGTCGCTTCAACGCGGCGAAGCTCGGGTCGAAGCGGCGGTTGAAGCCGACCATCAACGGCACCCCGGCGGCCTCGACCTCGGCCAGGCAGGCCCGGACCCGCTCGGCGGAGAGATCGATCGGCTTCTCGCAGAAGACCGCCTTGCCGGCCCGCGCCGCCCGGGTGATCAGGTCGGCGTGGGTATCGGTCGGGGTGGCGACGACCAGCGCGTCGACGTCGTCGGCGACCAGGGCCGCCTCCAGCGGCCGCGGGGCCGCGCCGGTCTCGGCGACCACCGCCGCGCTGGCGGCCGTGTCGGGATCGCTGACCGAGACGAGCCGCGCCTGGGGATGCCGCGCCAGATTGGCCGCGTGAATCCGCCCGATGCGGCCGCAGCCCAGGACCGCCATTCTGATCATCGCCGCCTCACAAGAATATTCGTTCCGTATTGACCACGTGATGGAATTTCTGTTTCATCTCTTAGTCCAGGCCAAGCGCCTTTGGAAGCAAATTCCTGGAAGCGGGCCCCGGCCGAAGGGCGGGAGGAGCCGTTCGCCCGGGGGTTGCACCTGGACGCAAGCAAAAGACGGCGACCGTGCCGTCCTTGGGGGCCGTCCTTGGG
>JANQGU010000425.1 GCA_028282935.1 Kiloniellales bacterium | reverse complement strand
GGCCCGGCTCGCCGGCACAGCCGGCGAGGCCCAGCAGGACGACCAGCGAAAAGGCAAAGAGATGACGCAGCCGCACGGCCCGCTCCTCCATGGATCCTTTGCGCCGCAAGCGCCAGAGCGCGCAGGAGCACCTCCGAAGGACCCGGCCCGCGGGCCCGCGGTCTCCCCTCGGCAGACTCAGCTTCCGCTTGCTCTTCCCAGGGGACCCCACAAATATGTCGCCGCCATGACCAGCGCGGACTTCCTCTTCGACGGACCGGAACGGGCGCCCCTGACCCTCGCCCTGGCACATGGCGCGGGCGCCCCGATGGACAGCCCCTTCATGACCGCCTTCGCCGAGGGCCTGGGCAGCCGCGGCCTGCGCGTCGCCCGCTTCGAGTTCCCCTACATGGCGGCGCGGCGCGGCGACGGCCGGAAGCGGCCCCCGGACGGACAGGCGAAGCTGCTGGAGTCCTGGCGCCTGGCGGTCGAGGCGCTGCGGCCGGCCCGCCTGGCCGTCGGCGGCAAGTCGATGGGCGGACGCATGGCCAGCCTGATCGCCGACGAGGTCGGCGCCGCCGGCCTGGTCTGCCTGGGCTATCCCTTCCATCCCCCGGGCAAGCCCGAGCGCCTGCGCACGGCGCACCTGGAGGCGATCGAGACCCCGACCCTGATCGTCCAGGGGAGCCGCGACCCCTTCGGCACCCGGTCCGAGGTCGAAGGCTACGCGCTTTCGGACGCCCTTCGCTTTCACTGGGCCGAGGACGGCAATCACGACCTGGTGCCCCGCAAGGCCTCGGGCCTCGACGCGGCCGACAACTGGTCCCAGGCCATGGACGCGGTCGCCGGCTTCCTCCTGGCGCTGTAGCGGCGACCTCTTCACCGCGCCCGGGCTTCCCGGTCTCAAGCGTCGTTCGCCACCCGGCGCTTGCCCTGCCGGCGCCGGGGGAGCTCGCTCCGGACCCGGGGGTCCGGGGTCAGGACCCGCACCGCCGGCAGGCGGACGGTCGCGGTGGTGCCACCGTCGGGCACGCTTTCGAGCTCCAGGCCGCCGCCGTGCATCTCCGCCAGGCGCTGGGCCAGCGGCAAGCCGAGGCCGGTGCCCTGGTGCCGGCTCGCCAGGTCGCTCTCGATCTGGCCAAAGACCGCCAGGGCCCGCGGGATGTCCTCGGCCGCCATGCCGATGCCGTCGTCCGTCACCCTGAACAGAAAGTCGCCCGTCTCGTCGATCAGCGCGGCGAGCTCGATCTTGCCGCCCTGCGGGGTGAACTTGACGGCATTGCTCAGGAGGTTGAGCAGGATCTGCTTGAGCGCGCGGGGATCGGCCCGCAGCTCGACCTCCTCGACGTCGCTGCGCCGCTCGACCGCGAGGCCGGCGGCGCTGGCCCGCGTCCCGATCAGGCGCAGGCAGGAGTTCAGGAGCTGGCCGACCTGGACCCGATCCTCTTCGATCCGGTGCTTGCCGGCTTCGATCTTCGAGACGTCGAGCACGTCGTTGATGATATCGAGCAGCAGCGAGCCGCTGGCGTGGATGTCGTTGGCGTAGCTCTTGTAGGCCTTGTCGCCCAGCGGCCCGACCATCTCCTCCTTCATCATCGAGGAGAAGCCGATGATGGCGTTCAGCGGGGTCCGCAGCTCGTGGCTCATGTTGGCGAGGAAGCCGCTCATGCTGCGCCGCGCGGCCTCGGCCTCCTCCTTGGCGACCAGCAGCTCCTGCTGGCGCTTGTGGAGCTCGGTGACGTCGGCGTAGACACAGACCAGGCCGCCGTCGCGGGTCCGGTGCTGGCTGACCCGCGCCACCGTGCCCTCCGCGAGCTCGACCTCGAAGCTGCTGCGCGCCGACCTGTGGCGGGCGAGCTGCTTCTCGATCCAGGTCTCGGCCGCCTCGCGAAGCTGGTGCTCCGGGCTTTCGGCCACCAGGGCCCGAAGGATGTCCTCGTGGGTGCGGCCCTCCAGCGGCGCCTCCCAGCCGAGGGCATGGAGATCGCGGAAACGGCTGTTGCACAGCAGGAGGCGGCCCTCGGCGTCGAACATCACGAAGCCGTCGCGCATCGCGGCGATGGCCTCCTTCAGGCGGCGCTGGGCGGTCTTGCGGCCGGCTTCGGCGCGTCGCTGGGCGGTGATGTCGCGCAGGTGCAGGATCGCGAGCTGCTCGTCCTGCACGGCCATCTCGCTGATCACCATCTCCAGGTTGAAGCGCCTGCCGTCGGCGCGCTGCCCGAGCAGTTCGAAGGGCCCCCCGCGCAGCATGTGGAAGCTGAGTGCGAGGCGGGTCTGGGGCTCGCTCTCCTGGGCGGCGGCGACCAGCAGGGTTGCCTTCCGGCCTTCGGTCTCGGCGGCCGTGCGGCCGAAGATCCGCTCGGCGGCGCGGTTGAAGGAGGAGATGCGGCCCCGGTTGTCGATCGTGACGATGGCGTCGAAGCTGTGCTCGACGACCTGGCGCATGAAGGCGTCCTTGCGCCGGAGCTCCAGCCCCTGGGCCAGGAGCCCGAAATCCTGGCGGTCGATCCGCAGGCCGAGGCCGTAGAGATAGGCCAGCAGCAGCGAAAGCTGCCAGGGCGCCACGTCCAGGCTCAGGGGCAGGATCGCCTGGGTCGCCAGCGAAAGGCCGAAGACGCCGAGGCCGCCCAGGACCACGACCAGCGTGCTCCGGCGCCAGGACATGTGAAGGAACCGCCCGGTCAGGCCGAGGACCAGCAGCAGGCTGACCAGGAGGACCGGCAGCGGCGCGACGCGGGCGATGGCACGGTCCTGGGCGATCGTTTCGTAGACCATGGCCTGGACCAGCGGTCCCGCGAGGATGCCGTAGGCCGGCACGGCGATCTGCTCGCCCAGCTCGACCGCGGTCGCACCCAGGATCACCCGCTTGCCGCGGAGCCGCGATTCGTCGAAACGGCCGGTGAGGACGTCGACGAAGGAGACCCGGGCGATATCCTCGACCCGGATACCGAAGTCGAGATAGAAGCCGGCCTCCGGCAGATCCCGGCGCTGGGTCAGGAGGGCGCCCAGGGCGACCAGGCGGGTGCTGCTCCAGGGGACCAGCGCCGACATCCGGCGCAGGACCCCGTCGGAGTCCGGCTGCACGTTGACGCTGGCCACGGTCGCGTGGCGCGCGAAGCGCGACAGCGGCAGGCTGAGTGCTGGGTCGCCGCGGACGTCCTGCATGAAGGCCGGCAGGATCACCCGCCCGGCCGAGCCGGCCAGCGCCTGCTCCAGGACCGCATCCTCCCCGGGCGCCGAAGGAGAACTGAAGTCGACGTCGAAGGCCACCATATCGGCGCCGGCGTCGATCAGGCGGTTCAGCACCGCCGCGTGATGGCCTCGGGGCCAGGGCCAGCTATCGAGCTCCCGCAGGCTCCTGGGATCGATCTCCACCAGGACGACGTCGCCGCTGGCCGAGCGACGCAGCAGGTCGAAGCGCAGGTCGAGATAGCTGCGCTCGAGGGACTCGAGGCCGCCGCCGAGGTAGGCGACCGCGACCAGCGCTAAGATCGCGAGGCGCGGAAGCCAGGCACGCAGCCTTTCGGCACCGGCGAGGCGGCGCAGTTCCGCGAGGAGACGTCGAGCCTGCGCCTTCATCTTGGCAGGCCTGCCGAGGTCTCGGCTGCCGGGCGGCGAGGAGGGATCAGTCGTCATCGTCGCCTCCGTCGTCATCGTCGTCGCCGGAGCCACCCGATCCGCCCGATCCGCCCGAGCCGCCGCTGCCGCCCGAGCCGCCACTCGAACCGCCGCCCTTCGCGTCGCTTCCCGATCCTCCCTTGCCGGCCGACGCCTCGCCGCGACCGCCATCGTTGCTGCCGCCACGATCGCCGTTGGAACTGCCCGGCCGGTCCCGGCCGCTGTCCTCCCGTCCGCGATCGCCCGACTCCGCCGGGCCAGGCTCCGCCGCGGTCTCGGCGGCAACCGCCTCGGGCGAGGCGGCACCGGCCAGCGCCGCAGCGACCGGGGCCGAGACCGACGTGCCGGCGCTCGCGCCGACCGAGACGCCGCCCGAGGTCGCGGACACCGAGGCGGTCAGCCCCGGCCCGACGTCGGCGCTTTCGCCGGTCGCGGCCGAGGACACGCCGACCAGCCCGCCCGCCACCGCCACCGAGGCCCCGCCGCGGTCGACCGACACGCCGAAGCTGGTGCCCTTGACCACGGCCGCGAGGAAAGGGGTCTTGACCTCGAAGTCCCAGCCCAGCCGCTTGGTGACCTGGAAGAAGGCCGCGCCGAGCAACTGGAAGATCCGGACCCCGGATCGGGACCGGGCCTCGGCGGGGAAGATCAGGTGCGTGTTCTGCTCGATGATGACCTCGTCCTGCGCCCGGACCAGCTTGGCGAAGCCCTTGGCGCCGGTCACGACCTCGAAGCCGGGGGCGAGCACCTGCGCGCGTTCCAGCGCCCGCCAGTCTTCGGTCCCGGAGACTCGGTAGACGACGGGACCGGCCAGCGCGACCACCGCCCAACCGGCGGCCGGAAGCGGATCCTGTCCGTTCAGGGCCGCGGGCAGCGCCGGATCGGCCCAGGCCAGGCGGCAAAGCCCGAACTGGGCGAGGAAGACCGCAAGGACCAGCGGCGCCACAGCAGCCGACCGCACTCCCCGCCCGGGGCCGCGACGCCCCGGACATAAGAAGAGGGTCGCACCAGCATCTGGCGCAGCCATACCTCGACCTCCCATTTCGAGCTTCTTGAATAGTTAATTTCTGTGAGGATTATAGCCGATGCGTAAAGTATTATCCAACATAACTTGTAGTCATCTAAAATACTGATTGTGCTCAATGATATAAAAGTCGATAGAATTTAATATAAAGCCGCAATAAAAACGCTGCGACTTCGAACCGGAGTCGCGCGCCGGCCCGCCGCCCGCTCAGCCGATGTCCTGCCCGCGCGCGGCCCTTGCCCCCTCGGCGCGGTCGGGCTTAGATTGTTCATGGTTTGTTTTCTCGCGCCGGCCGCCCCTGCAGATGCCCAGAAGCTCGA
>JANQGU010000333.1 GCA_028282935.1 Kiloniellales bacterium | reverse complement strand
GAACAACAAGGTGACGCCGCCCAAGCGCGGCGAGATGAAGCGCTCGATGGAGGCGCTGATCCACCACTTCAAGCTCTACACCGAGGGCTATCACGTGCCCCCGGGCGAGACCTACACGGCGGTCGAGGCGCCCAAGGGCGAGTTCGGCGTCTATCTGGTTGCCGACGGCTCGAACCGCCCCTACAAGTGCAAGATCCGCGCGCCGGGCTTCGCCCATCTCCAGGCCATGGACTACATGTCACGAGGACACATGCTGGCCGACACGGTGGCGCTGATCGGCTCCATGGACGTTGTCTTTGGCGAGATCGACCGATGAAGGCTTCCAGTTTTCCTGACGCCCAAAGCGGCGGCTTCAGCTTCTCGCCGGAGAACGACTCTCGGGCCAAGGCGATCGTCGCGCGCTATCCGGAGGGCCGCCAGGCCAGCGCCACCATCGCGCTGCTCGACCTGGCGCAGCGCCAGAACGGCGGCTGGCTGTCGGGCGATGCGATCGAATACGTCGCCGACTACCTCGACATCGCGCCGATTCGGGTGCACGAGGTCGCGACCTTCTATTCGATGTTCAACCTCAAGCCGGTCGGCAAGTATTTCATCCAGGTCTGCCGCACCACGCCCTGCTGGCTCTGCGGCTCGGACGATCTGACCAAGCTCTGCCGCGACAAGCTCGGCATCGGCAAGGGCGAGACCACCGAGGACGGCCTCTTCACCCTGGTCGAGGTCGAGTGCCTGGGCGCCTGCGCCAACGCGCCCATGGTCCAGATCAACGACGACTACTACGAGGATCTGACCGCCGAGCGTCTCTCGGAGATCCTGGACGCCCTCAAGGCCGGCCGGGAGGTCGAGATCGGGTCCCAGACCGGGCGCCAGTCCTCGGCGCCCGAAGGCGGGCCGCAGACCCTGCTCGACGTCGCGCCGGCTGGCGGAGACGCCTGATGCTGCAGGACAAGGACCGCATCTTCACCAATCTCTATGGCCAGGACGACTGGCGCCTGGAAGGGGCCCGGCGCCGCGGCGTCTGGAGCGAGATCAAGTCCCAGGTCGAGCTGGGCCGCGACAAGATCATCGAGCTGGTCAAGGACTCCGACCTGCGGGGCCGGGGCGGGGCGGGCTTCCCGACCGGCCTCAAATGGTCCTTCATGCCCAAGCACTCTGGCGATCGCCCGGCCTACCTGGTGGTCAACGCCGACGAGTCGGAGCCGGGCACCTGCAAGGACCGTGAGATCCTGCGCAACGATCCGCACCGGCTGCTGGAGGGTTGCCTGGTCGCCGGCTTCGCGATGGGCGCCAACGCCTGCTACATCTACATCCGCGGCGAGTTCTTCAACGAGGCCTCCAACGTCCAGGTCGCGATCGACGAGGCCTACGATGCCGGCCTGCTCGGCAAGAACGCCTGCGGCACCGGCTACGACTACGACGTCTATCTGCATCGGGGCGCCGGCGCCTACATCTGCGGCGAGGAGACCGCCCTGCTGGAAAGCCTGGAGGGCAAGAAGGGCCAGCCGCGCCTGAAGCCGCCGTTCCCGGCCATGGTCGGCCTCTACGGCTGTCCGACGACCATCAACAACGTCGAGACCATCGCCGTGGTGCCCGAGATCATACGCCGCGGGGTGCCCTGGTGGAGCGCGCTCGGCCGGCCCAAGAACACCGGCACCAAGATCTTCTCGATCTCCGGCCACGTGAACAAGCCCTGCAACGTCGAGGAGGAGATGGGCATCCCCCTGAAGGAGCTCATCGACAAGCATGCCGGCGGCGTGCGCGGCGGCTGGGACAACCTGCTGGCGGTGATCCCCGGCGGCTCCTCGGTGCCCTGCCTGCCGAAGCGGGTCTGCGATTCGGTGCTGATGGACTTCGACAGCCTGCGCGAGGTCAAGTCGGGCCTCGGCACGGCGGCGGTCATCGTCATGGACAAGTCGACCGACATCGTCGCGGCGATCCAGCGCCTCGCGCACTTCTACATGCACGAGAGCTGCGGCCAGTGCACGCCCTGCCGCGAAGGCACGGGATGGATGTGGCGGGTCCTGACCCGGATGATCGAGGGCCGCGCCGACGTCGAGGAGATCGACACCCTGCTCGACGTGACCTATCAGGTCGAGGGACACACGATCTGCGCGCTGGGCGATGCCGCGGCCTGGCCGGTGCAGGGCCTGATCCGGCACTTCCGGCCCGAGCTGGAGCACCGGATCGTCGAGTACAAGAAGACGGCGCAGGCGGCGGAGTAGGGACCTTGGCCAAGCTGAGCATCGACGGCCGGGAAATCGAGGTCGAGGACGGCATCACCGTCCTCCAGGCCTGCGAGCTGGCGGGTATCGAGATACCGCGCTTCTGCTACCACGAGCGGCTGTCGGTCGCCGGCAACTGCCGCATGTGCCTGGTCGAGATGGACCGCTCGCCGAAGCCCATCGCGTCCTGCGCCATGCCGGTCGCCGAAGGCATGGTGATCCACACCGACACGCCGGGCGTGAAGAAAGCGCGCCAGGGCGTGATGGAGTTCCTGCTGATCAACCATCCCCTGGATTGCCCGATCTGCGACCAGGGCGGCGAATGCGACCTGCAGGACCAGGCCATGGCCTACGGCTTCGACAGCAGCCGCTACGAGGAGAACAAGCGGGCGGTCAAAGAGAAGTACATGGGCCCCCTGATCAAGACGATCATGACCCGCTGCATCCATTGCACGCGCTGCGTCCGCCTGGCGACCGAGGTCGCCGGCGTCGAGGAGCTGGGCGCCCTGGGCCGCGGCGAGCATTTGGAGATCTCGACCCTGGAGCGGGCCATCGATTCGGAGCTCTCGGGCAACCTGGTCGACGTCTGCCCGGTCGGCGCCCTGACCTCCAAGCCCTATGCCTTCGCGGCCCGGCCCTGGGAGCTGCGCAAGACGCCCTCGGTCGACGCCCTGGACGCGGTCGGCTCCAACGTCCGGGTCGACTGCCGCGGGCGCGAGGTGATGCGGGTGCTGCCGCGCCTGCACGAGGACATCAACGAGGAGTGGATCTCGGACAAGACCCGCCACGCCTGCGACGGGCTGCGCCGACAGCGCCTGGACCGGCCCTACGTCCGGCGCGACGGCAAGCTGCAGGAGGCGAGCTGGGAGGAGGCCTTCAAGGCCATTGCCGACCGGCTGTCCGGTCTCTCCGGCGAGCGGATCGCGGCCATCGCCGGCGACCTCTGCGACGCCGAGTCCATGCTGGCCCTGAAGGACCTGATGACGGCCCTGGGCTCGCCCAACCTGGAGTGCCGGCAAGACGGCGCCAGGCTGGAGGGCGGAACCCGTGCCGGCTACCTCTTCAACACCACCATCGCCGGCATCGAGCGGGCCGACGCCGCGCTGCTGATCGGGACCAACCCGCGCTGGGAAGCGGCCATGGTCAACGCGCGCCTGCGCAAGCGCTTCCTGATGAGCGGCTTCCGGGTCGGCGTGATCGGTCCGCAGGTCGACCTGACCTATCGCACCGAGTACCTGGGCGCCGGGCCCGAGACCCTGAAGGAGCTGGCCGAGGGCCATGGCGCCGGGGCCGAGCTGCTGAAGCAGGCCGAAAGGCCGATGCTGGTCCTTGGCATGGGCGCCCTGGCGCGGCCCGACGGCGGCGCCGTGCTGGGCCTGGCCCGCAAGGCGGCGGAGGCCTTCGGCCTGGTCAAGGACGGCTGGAACGGCTTCAACGTCCTGCACACGGCGGCGGCCCGGGTCAGCGGCCTGGACCTCGGCTTCCTGCCGCAGGCCGGCGGCCGCGACCTCGCGGGCATCCTCGACGGCGCCGGCAAGGGCGAGATCGAAGCGGTCTTCCTGCTCGGCGCCGACGAGATCGACATGGCGGCCCTGGGCCAGGCCTTCGTGGTCTATCAGGGCCACCACGGCGACGCCGGGGCGCATCGGGCCGACGTGATCCTGCCCGGCGCGGCCTATACCGAGAAGAACGGCACCTACGTGAACACCGAGGGCCGGGTCCAGCTCGGCCGCCTGGCCGGCTTCCCGCCCGGCGACGCGCGCGAGGACTGGACCATCCTGCGCGCGCTTTCGGAGGCCTTCGGCAAGCCCTTGCCCTACAACAACCTCGGCGAGCTGCGCCAGCACCTGGTTCAGGCCAACGAGGTCTTCGGCGCGGTCGACCAGATCCAGCAGGTCCCCTGGGGCGACTTCGGCGCCGAGGGCGCGCTCGACCCGACGCCCTTCACCTCGCCGGTCGACAACTTCTACATGACCGACCCGATCAGCCGGGCCTCCGAGACCATGGCCGCCTGCACCGAGGCCTTCGTCTCCGGCCGGGGGGAGGCGACCGGCACCCATGGCTGATGTCTTGAACTGGGCCTTCTGGGACAGCTACCTGGGCCAGGGCGTCATCCTGGTCGCGCAGATCGTCGCCATCCTGATCCCGCTGCTGCTCTCCGTCGCCTACCTGACCTATGCCGAGCGCAAGGTCATCGGCGGCATGCAGCTGCGCAAGGGGCCCAACGTCGTCGGTCCCTTCGGCCTGCTGCAGCCCATCGCCGACGCGGTCAAGCTGCTGTTCAAGGAGACCATCCTGCCGGCCGGCGCCAACCAGATCGTCTTCCTGATGGCGCCGATGCTGACCTTCATCCTGGCGCTGATCGCCTGGGCGGTGATCCCCTTCGGCGCCGGGGTGGTCCTGGCCGACATCAACGTCGGGATCCTCTTCCTCTTCGCGATCTCCTCGCTCGGCGTCTACGGCGTGATCATGGCCGGCTGGGCCTCGAACTCGAAGTATCCCTTCCTCGGCGCCCTGCGCTCGGCGGCGCAGATGGTCTCCTACGAGGTCTCCATGGGC
>JANQGU010000282.1 GCA_028282935.1 Kiloniellales bacterium | reverse complement strand
GCCTTCGGTGGTCCGCATTGGCCGCCCGGGTGCGTTGCGATGCTTGCCCGATGCCCCGCATCGCGCTGCACATCGCGCCTGCCCGGGCGGCCAATGCGGCCCATGAAACAGGCCAATATTTCCTTCCCTTGGTATCAGGCGGCCGCGGCGCCGCCTTCCTCCTTGCGGCGGGCGACGAAGGCGGCCAGCTCGTCGCGGATGCCCGGGTCGAGCGGCGGCGGTTGGTACCCTGCCAGCAGCTTCTTGTAGAGCCGGTTGGCGCGCTGGGTCGCGGTCTCCGAGCCGGCCTCCTGCCAGGTCTCGAAGTTGCGCCAGTCCGAGAGGATCGGCGCGTAGAACGCGGTCTCATAGCGGGCCATGGTATGGGCCGCGCCGAAAAAGTGGCCGCCGGGCCCGACCTCGGCGATGGCGTCCAGGCCCAGGGTCGCCTCGCTGACCTCGATCGGACGCAGGAACTCGGCCATCATCTGCAGCAGCTCGGCGTCCAGCACCACCTTCTCGAAGGAGGCGCAGAGCCCGCCCTCCATCCAGCCGGCGGCGTGCTTGACCATGTTGGCGTGCCCCATGACCGCGCCCCAGAGCGACATCTCGGATTCGTAGGCGGCCTGGGCGTCGACGGTGTTGGAGGCGTTGGCGTTGGACGAGCGGTAGGGCAGCCCGTAGCGCCGCGCCAGCTGCCCGCCGACCAGGGCGGCGCGGGTGTACTCCGGCGTGCCGAAGGCCGGCGCGCCCGACTTCATGTCGACGTTCGAGGTGAAGCCGCCGTAGACCACCGGCGCCCCCGGGTTGACGATCTGGGTGAAGGCCAGGCCGGCCAGGGCCTCGGCGTTCTGCTGGGCCAGGGCGCCGGCCAGGGTGACCGGGCTCATCGCCCCCGCCAGGGTGAAGGGGGTCAGCACCACCACCTGGTTATGCCGGGCCATCTCGATGATGCCTTCGAGCATCGGGCTGTCCAGCCGCAACGGCGAGCTGGAGTTGATGATCGTGAACAGGCTGGGCTGCCGCTTCAGCGTCTCCAGGTCGACGCCGTGGGCGATCCGGGTCATCTCGATGGCGTCCAGGATCCGGGTCCGGCCCAGGGAGTAGCCGTGGAAGGCCTTATCGCCCAGCTCGACGAAGGCCTGGATGCAGTCCAGGTGCCGGGTCTCCGGCGGCAGGTCGACCGGCTCGACCGGATAGCCGCCGTAGAGATGGATGATGTTCAGGCTCTGCCCGAGGCGGAGCAGGTCGCAGTAGTCGGCGAAGTTGCCCGGACGGCGACCGCCCTCGATGTCCGAGACGTTGGGCGCGCTGGCGATCAGGGTGAAGTTCAGATGGTTCTCGCCGAAGCGCAGGTTCCGCTCCGGATTGCGCGCGTGCAGGGTGAAGCCGGAGGGCGCCTTGGCCACGGCCTCCAGGACCAGGTTCCGGTCGAAGCGGACCCGCTCGGACCCGGCCTCGACCTCGGCGCCGGCGGCCTTCAGGATCTCCCGCGCCTCCGGCAGCAGGAAGTCCATGCCGATCTCCTCGAGGATCCTCAAGGAGGCATCGTGGATCGCCTCGATCTGCTCGGGATGGAGGATCTCCAGTGGCCGATAGGGGTTCCGAAGCAGCGCCCAGTCGGGCTGCCTGAAGTCGCCGCCGCCGCGCCGCTCGCGCCGTCTCGATCGCTCTCTCGCCAAGGTGCCCTCCCGCTCGCCAGTCCATCCTGCGCCCCGGCCGGGCCGGCCGAAAGGTTGGCCTGCCGGCGATCGGCTGTGGCAGAGTCCTGCAGCGGGGCCAGGAGACAGTACAGGCGGGCGCGCCGTAGCAGTATGCGATAAGCGACGGCGCCGCCGCAGAGAGAACAAAGAGGCGGAGCGGCAACCGCAAAGGGGGGAAGCCAAAGTGGATCGAGAAAGCCTGATCCTGACCGGATTCGATCTCGAGCCGGCAAGGGTGGCCGGCGTCGCGCGCGACGGCCTGCCGGTGGAGATGGCCCCGGAGGCGCTGGAGCGGATGGCGCTGAGCCGTGCCGTCGTCGAGACCCACGTCGACGAGAACATCCCGGTCTACGGCCTGACCACGGGGCTCGGCCCACGGGTCACGCACCGCCTGTCGCGCGCGGAGATGGCCGAGTTCTCCGAGCTCACCGTCCTGGCCCGCAGCACGGCCCTGGGCCCGGCGCTGCCGCGGGACCAGACCCGGGCGCTGCTGCTGGTCCGGCTGAACGGCCTGCTCGCCGGCGGCGCCGGGGCCTCCCTCGAGATCGCCGACGCCCTCGCCCGGCTGCTGAACCGCGGCCTTCATCCGGTCGTCCCCTCGGTCGGCTCGGTCGGGGCCAGCGACCTCTGCCAGATGGCGCACCTCGGCCTGGCCTTGCTCGGGGAGGGCGAAATGGAGGCCGGCGGCCGCCGGCTGCCGGCCCGCGAAGCTCTGCGCGAGGCGGCGCTCGAGCCGCTGCGGCTCGGGCCGAAGGACGGCCTGGCGATCTGCAACGCCTCCGCGGCCACCGCCGGCCGCGCCGCCCTGGTCCTGCACGACGCCGGCGGCCTGCTCGATCTCGCGCAGGTCGCGGCCGCCCTCTCGATGGAAGGCTTCCGGGCCAACACCTCGCCGATCACAGCGGAAGCGGCCGCGGCCCGCCCGCAGCCCGGCCAGGAGTACGCCGCCGCCGGCCTGCGCCGCCTGCTCGACGGCGGCGCCCTGCTCGACCCCGGCGCGGCGCGGCGGCTGCAGGATCCGATCTCGCTGCGCTGCGTCTCCGCCGTCCACGGCAGCCTCAAGGCGGCCCTGGACTTCCTGGAGCCGATCCTGGACGCCGACCTCAACGGCAGCGCCGACAACCCCCTGGTGCTCTTCGAGGAGGAGCGGATCGTCTCCACCGGCAACTTCCACACCCCGGCCCTGGCCCTGGGCCTCGACACCCTGGCCATGGCGCTGGCCCAGGCCGCCGCGCTCTCGGTCAGCCGGTCCGTCGCCCTCCTCGCCGAGCGCCTGAGCGGCCTGCCCGGCACGCTGTCGCCCCAGGGCCTGTCGCGCTCCGGCATGGCGCCGCTGCTGAAGACCGGCGAGGCATTGCTGGCCGAGGTCCGGCACCTCGCGCAGCCGGTGCCCCACGACCTGCGCTGGCCGGCCGACGGGGTCGAGGACGACATCACCAATGCGCCGCTGGCGGCCCGCAAGGCCGGCGACATCGTCTGGCGCCTGCGCCAGATCCTGGCGATCGAGCTGATGGTCGCCGCCCAGGCCGTCGACCTGGCGGAGCCGCCCAGCCTGGGCCGCGGCACCGAGATCGCCCACGACCTGGTCCGCGGCGTGGTCGATGGGCTCGACGAGGACCGCCCCCTGGCCCCGGATGTGGTCGCCCTGGACACCGAGCTCCTGGCCTCTGGCCGGCTGCTCTCGGCAATCCGGCAGAGCGTCGACTAGCCCGGCCGCGCCGCCACGATCGGCTGGAAGAAGCCGCTCTCCTCGGGCGGCAGCCAGGTCGGATCCGGGAAGCCCGAAGCCTCCAGCGCCGCGGTCAGCTCCGCCCGCCGCAGGGCGCGGTAACGGCCGGTGAAGACCAGGGTCTCGCTCTTCCCGCCCCGCCGCCTTTCGATCCGGAGCGTGAAGTCGTAGCCCTCGCCGTCCGGCCACCAGTCCCAGGTCTGCTGCACCCGGCGCTCGCCGCCGTCCTCCGGGTAGACGGCGAGCAGCGTGCCGTCCGGCCGCTCCCGGCGGAGCCGGTCGTAGTCCCGCACCGAGGCCAGGAAGAGACCGTCCGGGCCCAGCAGCCGGCGCACGGCGGCCAGGGCCTGGCGCAGGTCCTCGTCGCGGCCCAGGTGCGGCAGCGCGTTGTCGAGCGAGACCACCAGGTCGAAGGGGCCGGTGACGCCGCGGTCGACTTCGCGCAGGTCCGCGGTCCCGAAGGTCATCTCGACGCCGAAGCGCGCGGCCTCCCGCCGGGCCCGCGCGACCGCCGTGGGCGAGAGATCGTAGGCGGCGACCTTGTGACCCTTTAGCGCCAGGCCGATGGCCTGGGTGCCGATGCCGCAGGTGGCGTCCAGGACGCGCTTCGGGCCGGCACCGGCCAGCCTGGCGACCAGTGGGCCGAGGGCTTCGGACTGCCGCATCACCAGGGCGTCCCAGTCTTCGAACATCAGGTGATAATAGGGCGCCAGATCGTTGTAGAACTTGTCTGTTTCATGCATAGCGCAGCCTCTGGCCGAGACCCCGCTCCGCGGCCTTGCGCAGCATGGCGGCGCCCAGGGCGATGTCCGAGAGCGACAGGCCGCGGTGCCAGAAGAGGATGGTCTCCCCGGCGGTCTCGCGGCCCGGGCGGGCGCCAGCGACGATCTCGCAGAGCTCGGCGTGGACCGTCGCCTCGCTGACGTTGCCGCCGTCGACATGGGCGCGCAGGGCGCCGAGCCGGCCGGCCCGCATCTGGCCGCGGTCGTCGACCACGACCTTGTCCATCACGTCGGTCAGCGACAGCTCGACCGCGCTCATGGTGCCGTAGGGAATCACC
This sequence comes from Kiloniellales bacterium, assembly GCA_028282935.1. GTDB lineage: Bacteria > Pseudomonadota > Alphaproteobacteria > Kiloniellales > JAKSBE01 > JAKSBE01. The sequence goes on along the minus strand of JANQGU010000282.1, from coordinate 11,154 downwards.
AGGTTGCCCGGCGCGACCCAGCCGGTCTCGAACAGCGGCTCCGGCGCCGCCAGGCGCGAGGCCTCGACCTGGATGTCGGCGCCGGCCAGGGCCGCCTCCCAGGTCTCGACCGCCCGCACCGGCCTGCCCAACTCCTCGGCCAGGCGCGCGGCGAAGGGCTCGCGGCTTTCCGGCCGGCGGGAATGGACCCGGACCTCCTCCAGGTCGAAGAGCCGGGCGATCAGCCGGACGTTCCAGTAGGACGAGCCGCGGGCGCCGATGTGCCCCAGCACCTTGGCGTCCCGGCGGGCCAGGTACTTGGCGCCCAGGGCGGTGATCGCGCCGGTGCGCATCTCGGTGATCGCCGTGGCGTCGAGCAGCGCCACCGGCATCCCGGTCCGGGGGTCGAAGAGGTTGAGCAGGGCCATCTCCGAGGGCAGGCCCCGCTTGTAGTTGTCGACGTAGTCGCCGACGACCTTCACCCCGGCCAGGTCCAGCGGCGCGACGTAGCCGCGCAGGACGTTGAAGTGGCCCCTGAAGGCGGGGTCCGGCTCCAGGTGCATCCTCGGCTCGATCACGGTCTCGCCGCGCCCCTGGGCCAGCAGGCCCGCCTCCACCGCGTCCAGGATCTCCTCGTCGGTCATCTCCAGGGCGGCGATGTCGGGCCCCGAGAGATAGGTGAAGCTGATCTCGGTCACGTTCAGGTCCTCAGGTTCAGGTTCTCAGGCCGCCAGGGATTTCAGGGTCTTGCGATAGCTTTCGAAGACCGCGTCTCGGTCGCGATGCCGGCCCTGCTCGACCCGCCAGCGGCCGCCGACCATGACGTCGCGGACCGGGTTGACGTTGCCGGCGAAGACCAGGGCGTCGAGCAGCCCGTCCTCCTGCCGGCCCAGCAAGGCCGGCACCTCCGGATCCAGCACCAGCAGGTCGGCGCGGCAGCCCGGCGCGAGCCGGCCGATCGGCCGGCCCAGCGCCTGCGCCCCGCCCGCCAGCGCCCAGCGATAGAGGAAGCCGCCCAGCGACTCGCCCTCCCGGGTCAGGAGGTTGCGGGCCCGCGCGGTCAGGCGCTGGGCGTACTCCAGCCAGCGCAGCTCCTCCACCGGACTCACCGATATGTGGCTGTCGGAGCCGATGCCCAGCCGGCCGCCGGCCTCCAGGAAGGCGCGGGCCGGAAAGATCCCGTCGCCGAGGTTCGCCTCGGTGGTCGGGCAGAGCCCGGCGACGGCCCGGGTCTCGGCCAGGCGGCGCGTCTCCTCCTCGGTGACGTGGGTGGCGTGCACCAGGCACCAGCGCGGATCGACCTCGAAGCGGCTGAGCAGCCATTCCACCGGCCGCTGGCCGGACCAGGCGATGCAGTCCTGCACCTCCTTCTGCTGCTCGGCGATGTGCAGGTGGACCGGCGCCGTGCCGTCGATGCCCGCGAGGCCCTCCAGCAACGCGATCAGATCGGCCTCGGTGACCGCGCGCAGGGAGTGCGGCGCGACGCCGATCCGGACCTGCGGGTCGTCGCGCCGGTCCGACGCCAGGGACTCGACCAGCCGCAGCAGGCGCTCCGGGTTGTTCAGGAAACGGCGCTGCGCCGGGCCGGCCGCCGCCCCGCCGAAGTCGCCGTGGCGATAGAGCACGGGAAGCTGGGTGATCCCGATCCCCGTGCGCCCGGCGGCGGCGAGGACCCGCCGCGAGGTCTCGGCCAGGTCGTCGTAGGGCCGGCCCTGCGGGTCGTGGTGCAGGTAGTGGAACTCGCCGACCGCGGTGTAGCCGGCCTCCAGCATCTCGACGTAGAGCTGCGCCGCGATGGCCTCGATCTGCGCCGGGTCGAGCCGCCCGAGGAAGCCGTACATCACCTCGCGCCAGGTCCAGAAGCTGTCGTCCCGAGGCCCGGGCCGCTCGGCCAGTCCGGCCATGGCCCGCTGGAAGGCGTGGCTGTGCAGGTTGGGCATGCCCGGCAGCACCGGGCCCGCCAGGCGCGTCGCGCCCCCGGCGTCCGCCGAGGCCTCAACCTCGGCCAGGGAGCCATCGGCGGCGATCTCGAAACGCACGTCGCGGCGCCAGCCCTCGGGGAGCAAGGCGCTTTCGGCAAAGAGCTTCACGGCATCCCTGGAGTTGTCTCGTGACCGCGTCCACTCTAAGACGATCCTTCGCGCGGCCACAATGGGGAGGCGGTGACGGCCATGTGGGATCAGCTCTTCGTCAAGGCCCGCCTCGCGACTTTCGCAGGCGAGGCGCCCTACGGCGCGGTCGAGAACGCCGCCCTGGGAATCGAGGACGGCCGGATCGTCTGGCTGGGCGACCTGGGGGATCTGCCCGGCCCGGTCGGCGGGTTGGCCAAGCAGGTCCATAACCTGGAGGGCCGCTGGATCACGCCCGGCCTGATCGACTGCCACACCCACCTGGTCTATGCCGGCGACCGCGCCCGCGAGTTCGAGCTGCGCCTGGAAGGCGCAAGCTACGAGGAGATCGCACGCGCCGGCGGCGGCATCCGCTCGACGGTGGCCGCGACCCGCGCGGCGGCGGAAGAAGATCTTTACGCGACGGCCGAGACCCGCCTTCAGAAATTGCTCGAAGAAGGCGTGACAACCATCGAGATCAAATCAGGTTATGGCCTAGAGTTCGAGGCCGAGTTGAAGCAGCTCCGGGTTGCCCGGCGGCTCGGCGAAGCCTATCCGGTCACGGTCCGGACGACCTTCCTCGGCGCCCACGCGGTGCCGCCGGAGTTCGAGGGCGACGCCGAGGCCTACACCCGGAGCGTCGTCGAGATGCTGCCGCGGGTCGCCGAATCCGGCCTCGCCGACGCGGTCGACGCCTTCTGCGAGGGCATCGGCTTCACGGCCGAGCAGACCGCCAGCGTCTTCCAGGCCGCCAGTGACCTGGGCCTGCCGGTCAAGCTCCACGCCGACCAACTTTCCGACCTCGGCGGCGCGGCCCTCGCCGCCCGCTTCGGCGCGCTCTCGGCCGACCACCTGGAGTACACCGGCGAGGCCGGCGTCGAGGCCATGGCCGCGGCCGGAACCGTGGCGGTGCTGCTGCCCGGCGCCTTCTACGTGCTGAAGGAGACCAAGCTGCCGCCGGTCGCGGCCCTGCGCCGCCACGGCGTGCCCATCGCCCTGGCCACGGACTGCAACCCCGGCAGCGCCCCGGTCACCTCCCTGCTGCTGATGCTCAACATGGGCTGCACCCTCTTCGGCCTGACCCCGGAGGAGGCCCTGGCCGGGATCACCCGGCACGCCGCCAAGGCGCTGGGCCTGGCCGAGACCCACGGCACCCTGGAGGTCGGCAAGGCCGCAGACCTCTGCATCTGGGACATCGAAAACCCGGCGGAGCTCGCCTACCGCATCGGCTTCAACCCGCTCCACCGGGCGATCAAGGCCGGGGTCAGCCGCTAGCTTCCAGCTCGGCCCAGGCCAGGGCCGCGTCCAGCAGGCCCTGGAGGACCGGCTGCACCTGCTCCGCCAGGTCCTCGCGGAAGCCGTAGGGCGGGTCCTCGTCCATGTAGGTGATCTGCGAAAGCTCGAGCTGCACCGCGTGGATCCCCTGGTCCGGCGCGCCGAAGCTGCGGGTGATGTAGCCGCCCTTGAATCGGCCGTCGACGGCGTGGCTGTAGCCCAGCGCCTCGGCCTCGCGGGCCACGGCACCCAGCAGGCCTGTCAGCTCCGCCGAGGCCGAGGCGCCGCCCGCCGTGCCGAGGTTCAGGTCGGGCAGGCGGCCCTCGAAGAAGCGCGGCACCTCGCTGCGGATCGAATGCGCGTCCCAGAGCACGGCGATGCCATGCGCCGCCCTGATGCGCGCCAGTTCCTCGCGGATCTTGGCATGGTAAGGCCGCCAGACGGCGTCCAGCCGGGCCTCGATCTCGTCCGGGCCCGGCTCCTCCCCGGCCCGATATATCGGCGCCTCGTCGAAGCTGCTCGTCGGGCAGAGCTCGGTGTTGCTGGCGCCGGGATAGAGCGGCCGGCTGTCCGGCGCCCGGTTCAGGTCGATGACGTAGCGCGACTGCGTGGCGACGATCCTCGAGGCGCCCAACTCGTCAAGGAAATCGTACAGCCGGTCGACGTGCCAGTCGGTGTCCGGCAGGGCCAGGGCCGCTTCGGTCATGCGGCCGCGCTGCGCCTCCGGCAGGCCAGTCCCGGCGTGGGGCACGGAGACCAGCAGCGGCACGTGTCCCTGCGCGAAGCTGAAGGGCGGCATCGCTTCGGAAGGCTCTGATTTCCCTGCCACGGTCCTGGCCTGTCGTTGTAGGTTGTGCGGAAACCGCACGGCACGCCGAGGACCGACGATGACCCAGAACCCGCGCTTCGACAACACCCGCAAGATCCGCGCGCCCCGCGGCAGCCAGCTCAACGCCAAGTCCTGGATGACCGAGGCGCCGCTCAGGATGCTGATGAACAACCTCGACCCGGAGGTCGCCGAGAAGCCGGAGGAGCTGGTGGTCTACGGCGGCATCGGCCGGGCCGCGCGCAACTGGGCCTGCTACGACAGAATCGTCGAGAGCCTGAAGGAGCTGGAGGCCGACGAGACCCTGCTGGTCCAGTCCGGCAAGCCGGTCGGCGTCTTCCGCACCCACGAGAACGCGCCGCGGGTGCTGATCGCCAACTCCAACCTGGTGCCGCACTGGGCCGACTGGGAGCACTTCAACCGGCTCGACCAGAAGGGCCTGATGATGTACGGCCAGATGACCGCCGGCTCCTGGATCTACATCGGCAGCCAGGGCATCGTGCAGGGCACCTACGAGACCTTCGTCGAGTGCGGGCGCCAGCATTTCGGCGGCGACTGGCGCGGCAAGTGGATCCTGACCGGCGGCCTGGGCGGCATGGGCGGCGCCCAGCCCCTGGCGGCGACCATGGCCGGCGCCTCGATGCTGGCGGTGGAGTGCCGGCCGAGCCGGATCGAGCGGCGCCTGGAGACCCGCTACCTCGACGTCATGACCGACGACCTGGACAAGGCCCTGGCCCTGATCGAGGAGTCCTGTGAGAAGGGCGAGGCCCGCTCGGTCGGCCTGCTGGGCAACTGCGCCGAGGTCCTGCCGGAGCTGGTCCGCCGCGGCATCAAGCCCGATGCCGTGACCGACCAGACCTCGGCCCACGACCCGCTCAACGGCTACCTGCCGGCCGGCTGGACGCTCGAGGAGTGGGAGACCCGGATCGAGCGCGACCCGGAGGCCGTGGTCAAGGCAGCCAGCGAGTCCATGGCCATCCACGTCCAGGCCATGCTGGACTTCCAAAGCCAGGGCATCCCGACCTTCGACTACGGCAACAACATCCGCCAGGTCGCCCTGGACCAGGGCGTCGAGCAGGCCTTCGACTTCCCCGGCTTCGTGCCGGCCTACATCCGGCCGCTGTTCTGCCGCGGGGTCGGGCCCTTCCGCTGGGCCGCGCTCTCGGGCGAGCCGGAGGACATCTTCAAGACCGATGCCAAGGTCAAGGAACTGATCCCCGACGATCCGCATCTGCACAACTGGCTCGACATGGCCAGGGAGCGGATTTCCTTCCAGGGCCTGCCGGCGCGGATCTGCTGGGTCGGCCTGGGCGAGCGGGCCCGGCTCGGCCTGGCCTTCAACGAGATGGTCGCCAGGGGCGAGCTCTCCGCGCCCATCGTGATTGGCCGCGACCATCTGGACTCCGGCTCGGTCGCCAGCCCAAACCGCGAGACCGAGGGCATGCAGGACGGCTCCGACGCGGTCTCCGACTGGCCCCTGCTCAACGCCCTGCTGAACTGCGCCAGCGGCGCGACCTGGGTCTCCCTGCACCACGGCGGCGGGGTCGGCATGGGCTTCTCCCAGCACGCCGGCATGGTGATCTGCTGCGACGGCAGCGACGACGCCGCCCGGCGCATCGAGCGGGTCCTGACCAACGACCCGGCCACCGGTGTCATGCGCCACGCCGACGCCGGCTACGACATCGCCGTCGACTGCGCCCGGGAGCACGGCCTGAAGCTGCCGATGGTGGAGTGATCGGCGACGCCGTCTTGCGGCCGGCGACTTCAGGTCCTTGGGGCACGGGAACGCCACGGGTTTGATGCTTGTCGGCCATCCGAGGGCCGGTGGTACGCTCGGGCAGGCCTTCGGAAAGGACGGGGATGCTCCGCCGGGCTGCCGCGTACAACTCTCCATCGAGACCCGAAGGCGGCTGGGCGAGCGCCGCTTGGGCTGGGAAATGGGGCGACCGGACGATGAAAAAGCTGATCGTTATCAGTCTCTTGGGCCTTGCGTTTGTGCTGGCGGGACAGCCGGCCGCAGCCGACCATCGCGGTTACGGCTACGGCTACAAGAAGCACCACCACTACAAGCATCACCACAAGCGCAAGCACCACTACAAGCGCAAGCACCGCCACAGGCACAAGCACTACCACCGGCATTACCACCGCAACGACAACGGCGACGAGATCCTCGCCGCGGCCGGCATCATCGGCGGCGCCGTGCTGCTCGGCTCGATCCTCTCGCAGCCGCGCTACGCCGCACCGCCGCCCGCGCGCACCTACTACGCGCCGCCGCCGCGCCAGCCGCACTGCGTGGTGGACGACGTCTACCGCTACCTGCCGGACGGACGCATCCAGTGGGGCGAGCGGAGGCGCTGCTACTGAGCGGCGCGCGCCGTCGAGGGAGACCGGCCCGATCCAGACGGGGCCGGACAACCTGGTGGCGACGAATTCAGCGGCTCAAGGAAGCGTTGAGGCCGTCCAACCCTATGGTCTTCCAGTGACATTTTAGAATCTATCGACAACGCTGGGTTGTTTTCGACTTCCCCAAGACAGGCCTCCTGTCCTAGTCTCTAGCTGCCGCGTCCAGCGGCAGGTCATCGAAGGGGTCAGGGCGTCACGATCCGCAAAGGGCTTCGGCAGGAAGCCTCTGCGGATCTTGTCTTGCCTGGGAGGCATTCATGTCACTCCACCCCCTTCGGGTCCTCGGCCTGGTCCTGGCCCTGACGCTCGCCGTCAGCAGCTGGGCCGAAGCCCGGGACTTCTCCTCGCGCCCCATCACCAACCTCTTCGTCTTCGGCGACAGCCTGTCGGACAGCGGCAACGACTTCGCCACCGGCGAGGGGCCGCCCAGCCCGCCTTACTTCGAAGGTCGCTTCTCGGACGGGCCCGTCTGGGTCGAGGTCCTTGCGCCCATGCTCGGCCTGGACATCGACTTCGGCATCAAGGTCACGGACGATCCCCTGGCCAACGTGCAGGCCTTCGGCGGCGCCCAATCCGGCTTCGGCAGCCTGTCCGGCGACCCCGAGGGCGTGCTGTCCCAGATCGAGAACTTCTCCGCCGCCGGCGGCAGCTTCGAGCGCGACGACCTCATCGTCATCTGGATCGGCGCCAACGACTACTTCTCGGTGGTCAGGGCCAACGCGCTCAAGGTCGTCAGCAACATCGGCAAGGCGATCCGGCGGCTTTCCGATCTCGGCGGAGAGCGCTTCCTGATCGTCAACCTGCCGAACCTCGGCGACACGCCGCTGGGCATCAAGACCAAGACCCGTGACGTGCTGAACTTCACGACCTCGGCCCACAACACCCTGCTGCGGGCCAAGGTCAACGCCTTCCGGCGGTTCAGCCCGCTGGAGGTCGCCCTCTTCGACGTCAACGCGACCTTCAAGCAGGTGGTCGCCAACCCGGGAGTCTTCGGCTTCGAGAACGTGACCAAGCCCTGCCTGATCCAGACCCTCGGCGATCCGGTGATACCGACCGGTCTCTGCCCGCGGCAAGGCGACAGCTTCGATTCGACCGGGATCCTGTTCTGGGACCTGGTCCACCCGACCGCGGCCGCCCATCGGCAGATCGCCGTCGCGGCCCACGCCACCCTGATCGCGCTGCAGAACCGTGCCGAGCCGCAGCCGGCACTGGCCTCGGCCGAGCAGTAGACCCAGCGACGGAGGGAGACGGGCGGCCGGTCAGGCCAGGCTCTTCAGGGCCGACAGCCCGACCGGCCGCCCGCCGAACTCGGCCATGGCGTCCAGCAGGCAGTCCCAGAGGTAGGCCGCCGAGGCGCTGTCGACCAGCAGGTGGAAGGCCAGCAGGTCGGCGATGTCGTCGCGGATCAGGATGACGCCGACGCGCGCCGCCACGGTCTGCGCGACGGCGCCGTCCGGGAACTTCGCCGGCCGCAGGTCGACGGCACAGAGCTTGGCCAGGGTCCCCGGCCATTTCTCTCCGGTCAGGCGGAACCAGGCGTGGCTGTCCCGGCGCGGCAGGGGATAGCCCTGCGGCCCCTGGCCGGCTTCGCGTCCGGCGAGCCAGGCCTCGTCGAGCGCGGCGAGGCCCGCTTCGCCCCGCTCCAGCGGCGCGAGGATCAGCGCCTCGCCCGGCGAGAGCCGCGCCACCAGGCTGCCGTCCTCCTGGCGCAGCGCCCGGTTGCTCTCCTCCGGCAGGCGGCGCCCCTGCCCGGCCAGCCAGTCCGCGGCCCCCGCGCCCTTGAAGCCGCAGCGGGCGACGACCGAGAGATCCGCCAGGCCGAGCTGGCTGGCCATGGCCGCCTCGGCCGCGGGATCGCCAAAGTCGGCGGCGATGGCCGCGTCCCCCAGGGCGACGAAGCTTGCGCCCGCCGCCTCCAGCTTGCGGTGGACGAAGCTGCGCCGGGGATAGTCCGCCAGTTTCACCTCGGCCACGGCCCTATACCTCCTGGCGCTGGTTCTTGGGATCGTAGAAGGGCAGCGTCACCACCTGGCCCTGGACCAGCCCGCCGTCGGTCAGGCGGATCGTGATCCCGGCGCCGGGCTCGGCGGCGTCGGCCGCGGTGTACGCCAGGCCGATGATCTGGCCAAGGGTCGGCGAGCGCACGACCGAGGTCACGAAGCCGACCATCTCGCCGTCCCGGACCACGAGTTGGCTCTCCTGCGGCAGCGGCGCGTCGGGCGGCAGGGCGAAGCCGACCAGCCGCCGCTTCGAGGGATGGCGCGCGCGCAGGGCCAGGGAGCGCTGGCCGACGAAGAAGGCCTTCTTGCCGGCCACCGCCCAGGCGAGCTGCGCCTCTTCGGGCGTGGTCATGGCGTCGCTGTCCTGGCCGACGATGAGGTGGCCCTTCTCCAGCCGCAAGACGCGCTGCGCCTCGACCCCGAAGGGCCGCGGCCCGTCGTCCCCGCCGGCCGCCAGCAGGCGGTCCCAGAGCGCCTCGCCGTAGGAGGCCGGCACGTGGATCTCGTAGCCGAGCTCGCCGACGAAGCCGACCCGCAGGACCCGGGCCGGGATCCCCGCCACGTAGCCCTCGCGCAGGCCCAGGTAGGGAAAGCCGCGGGGCGAGAGGTCGATGCCCTCGACCAGCCCGGCCAGCAGCTCCCGTGACCTCGGCCCGGCCAGGTTGACCCCGGCGTAGGCCGCGGTGACGTTGGCGACGTCGACCTCGAGCCGCCACTGCGCGTTCCACCAGAGCATCGTACGGTAGACCCGATCGACCCCGCCGGTCGTCGCGGTCAGGTAGAAGTGGTCCTCGGCGAAGCGGCAGGCGACACCGTCGTCGATGATGCTGCCGGCCTCGTTGGTCATCAGCAGGTAGCGGCAGCGGCCGACCGCCTGCTTCCTGTAGCCGAAGGTGTAGAGCCGCTCGACGAACTCCGCGGCATCCGGGCCGCGCACCTCCAGCCCGCCCAGGGTCGAGACGTCGATCAGGCCGGCGGCCTCGCGCACGGCGCGGACCTCGGCCTCGATGCAGGCCTGGCGCTCCGACTCGGGACCGTAGTAGGCCGGCCGCCACCAAAGGCCGGCGGTCATCATCTGCGCGCCGGCTTCGAGGTGGCGGTGGTGCATCGGGGTCAGGCGCTCCGGCTCGAAGCCACGCCCGGCGAGCAGGCCCAGCCGCTCCGGCATCACCGGCGGGCGCGCCGTGGTGACGCCGACCGCGGCCAGGTCGCGCCCGGTGGCGCGGGCCACGATCCGCGCCGTGTTCAGCGCCGCGTGGCGGCCCTGGCTGGGGCCCATGCCGACGGTCGAGAAGCGCTTCACCAGCTCGATCTCGTCGTAGCCCTCGGCCACCGCGTTCACAAGGTCGGCGACCTGCAGGTCCTCGTCGAAGTCGACGAAGTCCTTGCCCAGGGGCGCGGCCGGCAGGGGGCAAGGCGCCGCCACGTCCAGACCGCTGCGGTCGTCGCGCACCTGGACATGCGGCTGCGCGGCCGCGGTGTCGTCGCCGCCGGCTGCCGCCCAGCCGGCGTTCCAGCCCTGGGTGATCGCCTCGTCGAGGGCGTGGGCGCCGGCCACGCCGCCCGCCAGCCGCACCCGCTCCGGCAGGCCGGTGATCCGCAGCCGCTCCTCCGCGCCCTCGGCGGCGAGCCGGGCGCCGGCCTGCAGGGCCAGGTGATAGGCCGGCAAGGCCCCGGCGGAGACGCAGACCAGGTCGCAGTCGAATCGCTCCGCCGGCCGGCCGGCGGCCTCCGGGGTCAGCTCGGCCAGCCGCACGCCGGCAACCCGACGTCCGCCGAGGCCCGGCCGCGCCTCGGCGATCGTCCGGCCGGTCAGGACCTTGACGCCCTTCGCCGCGACCGCCGCCGCCAGACGCGAGGCGTCGCCGGCCGGCCGGGGATCGACCACGGCCACGACCTCGGCACCGGCGTCCAGCAGGTCGAGCGCGACGCCGTAGCCGTCCGGGTTGCCGGCCAGCACCACGGCCCGCGCCCCCGGGCGAACGCCGTAGAGTCGGATCAGGCGCTGGGCGGCGCTGCCCAGCATCACGCCCGGCAGGTCGTTGTTGCGGAAGACGGCCGGCTGCTCGATCTCGCCGGTCGCCAGGACCAGCTCCTCGGCGCGCAGCTTGATCATCCGGTTGCCCCGCAGGACCGGCAGGTAGTTGTCGGCGAACCAGCCGTTGCAGAGCGCCGAGGTCATCGCCGTGATCCCGGAAGCCGCGGCGAGCTCGCCGAGCAGGGCGCGGCGGGCCTCGGCGGCGGCGTGGCCCTGCAGGTCCAGGCGGGCATAGGTCAGCGCGCCGCCCAGCAACGGCGCCTGCTCGATCAGGCAGACCTCGGCGCCCTGGCTGGCCGCGGCCAGGGCCGCGGAGAGGCCGGCCGGGCCGCCGCCGACCACGGCGACGTCGCAGAAGCCATAGGCCTTGTCGAAGTCCGCGGGACGGGCGGCGGGGTCGACCGCGCCCAGCCCGGCCTTGCGGCGGAAGAAGGGCTCCCAGAAGCGCTGCCAGGCCCCGACCGGCCGGTAGAAGGCGCGGTAGTAGAAGCCGACCGGCAGGAAGCGGGCGAAGGCGCCGACCCA
>JANQGU010000266.1 GCA_028282935.1 Kiloniellales bacterium | reverse complement strand
GCGGTCTTCAAGATCGAGAGCCACAACCACCCGAGCTTCATCGAGCCCTACCAGGGCGCGGCGACCGGCGTCGGCGGCATCCTGCGCGACGTCTTCACCATGGGCGCGCGGCCGGTGGCCAACCTCAACGCCCTGCGCTTCGGCGACCCGGAGCACCCCAAGACCCGGCACCTGCTGGCCGGCGTGGTGGCGGGCATCGGCGGCTACGGCAACTGCGTCGGCGTGCCCACGGTCGGCGGCGAGGTCAACTTCCACCCGGCCTACAACGGCAACATCCTGGTCAACGCCATGACCGTGGGCCTGGCCGAACAGGACAAGATCTTCACCTCGGCGGCCTCGGGCGTCGGCAACCCCATCGTCTACGTCGGCTCCAAGACCGGCCGCGACGGCATCCACGGCGCGACCATGGCCTCGGCCGAGTTCGACGAGGACTCCGAGGAGAAGCGGCCCACCGTCCAGGTCGGCGATCCCTTCACCGAGAAGCTGCTGATCGAGGCCTGCCTGGAGCTGATGCAGACCGACGCCATCGAGGGCATCCAGGACATGGGCGCCGCGGGCCTCACCTGCTCCTCCTTCGAGATGGCCTCCAAGGGCGGCACCGGGGTCGAGCTCGACCTCGACCAGGTGCCCTGCCGCGAGCCCGGCATGACGCCCTACGACATCATGCTGTCGGAGAGCCAGGAACGCATGCTGATGGTTCTCAAGCCGGGCCGCGAGGACCTGGCCCGCGAGATCTTCCGCAAGTGGGACCTGGACTTCGCCGTGGTCGGCAAGCTGACCGACAGCGGCCGCATGGTGATCCGCAAGGCCGGCGCGGTGGTCGGCGAGCTGCCGATCGACCCCCTGGCCGAGGCCTCGCCGGAGTATGACCGGCCCTGGACCAAGGCCGAGCCCCGGCCGGAGGTCGACCCGGCCGAGGTCGCGGCGCCGCTGGCACCCCTGGAGGCGCTGCAGCGGCTTCTCGGCAGCCCGGATCTGGCCAGCAAGCGCTGGGTCTGGGAGCAGTACGACCACATGGTCATGGCCGACACCCTGCGCCGCCCGGGCGGCGACGCGGCGGTGGTCCGGGTCCACGGCAGCCGGCGCGGCTTGGCGGCCACCACCGACTGCACGCCGCGCTACTGCCTGGCCGATCCCTTCGAGGGCGGCAAGCAGGCGGTCGCCGAGGCCTACCGCAACCTGACCGCCGCCGGCGCCAAGCCCCTGGCCGCCACCAACAACCTCAACTTCGGCAACCCCGAGCGGCCCGAGATCATGGGCCAGCTCGTCGGCGCCGTCCAAGGCATGGGCGAGGCCTGCCGGGCCCTGGACATGCCGATCGTCTCGGGCAACGTCTCGCTCTACAACGAGACCCTGGGCCAGGCGATCCTGCCGACCCCGGTGATCGGCGGCCTGGGCGTGCTGGAGGACTGCGCCAGGGCCCCGGGGATCGCCCTAGAGGCGGCGGGAGAGGCCATCGTCCTGATCGGGGCGACCGCGGGCCACCTGGGCGCCTCCGCCTATCTGCGCGAGATTCTGGGCCGTGAGGAGGGATCCCCGCCGCCGGTGGACCTGGCCGCGGAGCGGCGCAACGGCGACTTCCTCCGCGGCCTGATCGCCGAGGGCCGGATCGGCGCCTGCCACGACCTCTCCGACGGCGGCCTGCTGGTCGCCCTGGCCGAGATGGCCCTCGCTGGTTTGGCGGCTGCCGGCCAGACCGGGACCGATCCCGTCGGGGCCCGGCTGGAGCTGCCCGGCCCCGAGGGGATCGACAGCGGCCTGCCGCTTCACGCCTGGCTGTTCGGCGAGGACCAAGCGCGCTATCTTGTCACCACGAGGGACGCCGAGAGCCTTCTGGATATGGCCCGGCGGGCCGCCGTGCCCGCCGCGGAAATCGGCCGGACAGAGGCCGTTGCCGCGTTGACACTTTCCGACGGCGCCACCATATCGCTGGAAGTCCTCGAACGTACCCACGCCGGCTGGCTTCCGGGCTATATGAGCGCAGGTGCCGGGACGGCCGGCGGCTAGATTCGAACAAGCGGTGGGGACGCAATGACATGCCGATGAATCCGGCGGAAATCGAGAAGCTGATCAAGGACGCCCTGCCGGACGCGGAGGTGAAGATCGAGGACCTGCGCGGCGACGGCGACCACTACGCCGCCTACGTCGTCTCCTCCGCCTTCAAAGGCAAGAACCGGGTACAGCAACACCAGATGGTCTATCAGGCCCTTCAGGGACGCATGGGCAACGAGCTGCACGCCCTAGCCCTGCAGACCTCGGCGCCGCCGGAGGCCTGAAGCTTCGACAAGCGGCCGTCCTGGACCGGGCCGCAAGAGAGGACAAGATGGACAGAACGATCAACGAGCGCATTCAGCAGGAACTGGACGAGAACCAGGTGGTGCTCTTCATGAAGGGCACGCCAGTCTTTCCGCAGTGCGGCTTTTCCGCCGCCGTGGTCCAGGTCCTCAACCACATGGGCGTCAAGTTCAAGGGCGTCGACGTGCTGCAGGATCCGGGCCTGCGCCAGGGGGTGAAGGACTTCACCAACTGGCCGACCATCCCGCAGCTCTACGTCAAGGGCGAGTTCCTCGGCGGCTGCGACATCATCCGCGAGATGTTCCAGAGCGGCGAGCTGCAGGAGCATCTGACCAAGAGCGGTATCAAGACCGAAGCCGTCGCCTGAGGGCTTCGCGTCCCGGACGACTGGCAAGGGCCGCCCCGAGCGAGGCGGCCCTTGCGCTTTCTGCAGCTCCGAGCGGATTGACCCGCCATGACCCTGATCGACCTCGACCACGTCAACATCCGTACCGCCCGGGGCGACGTCCTGGTCCGCTTCTACCAGGAGGTCCTGGGCCTCGAGGTCGGGCCGCGTCCGCCTTTCAGCTTCGACGGCACCTGGCTCTACTGCGGGACCAAGGCGGCCATCCACCTGGTCGAGATCGAGTCTCCGGGGGCCGGCGGCGGCATCTCGGGTATCGAGCACTTCGCCTTCACCGCCAGCGGGCTGGAGGCCTTCCTGGACAGGCTGCGCGGCGCCGAGGTCGCCTACGAGCTTCGCACCGTGCCCGATTGGGGCATCCGCCAGGTGCACCTGCGCGACCCGGACGGCAACCATGTCGAGGTCGCCTTCGCCCCCGACGACGGGGCGGCACCGGCGGCCTGACACCAGGGCGCCGCCCGGCGAAAGGAAAAGGGGCGAAAGGAAAATCGGCCAAAGGAAAAGGGCCGCCGGCGGTCAGCCGGCGGCCCCTATCGTCTTGCCCCTCGACGGAGTGTTATTGGTTTTCCTTGGCCCAGATCAGGAAGCGCTGGAACAGCTCGTCCTGCTGGCGCTGGTTCATCTTGTCGATCAGGCCCGGGGCCTCCTTCGCCAGGAAGGCCTTGAAGGCGGCCTGGAGCTGATCCTGCTGGCCCGACCCGCCGCCGCCGGAGCGCGCCAGGGCGAGCCGCTTCTGAAGCCAGGCCTCCGAGGCCGGGAAGCGGGTCCAGCCCGGCACAGAGGCCTGAAGGCTGACCTCGGTCCACTTCCGGTGCCGCGGCTTCTTCTGGAACTCGGCGATGTTGTCGAAGAGCGCGTTGACGAAGCGCTCGACGTTCCGGAAGCGCTTGGTGTCCTGCTTCCAGGCGAAGACCGCCAGGACGGCGCCGACCGACAGGGTCGCGACCTCGCTGCCCGAGGGGATCAGCTTCGGATAGTCCTCGGGCTTCAGCCGACCCGGCAGATAGGTCTGCAGCAGCGCCGGGGTCCGCGGGATATCCAGCAGGTGCAGGCCGTCCTCGGCCCGGACCGTGCTGAGCAGGTCCGTCGGCTTGGCCGCTACCGAGACCATGGCGTCGATCTTGCCGGTCTTCAGCATCTCCAGGGCCAGGGCCTGATCGTAGTTGGTCGGGTTGATCTGGATGCCCAGGGACTGGAACACGATCGAGGCCGTGACCGTCGAGCCGCTGCCGGGCTCGCCGATGTTGACCCGCTTGCCCGCGAGCTCCTTGAGGCTCCGCACCTGCTTGCGCGCAAGCAGATGGAACTCCTCGTTGTAGAGCTTGGTGATGTAGTTCAGGCGCCGATCCAGACCCTTGTGGATCTTCCGGTCACGAACGTAGGTCAGGACGTCGGACTGGATGATGCCGACGTCCACGCCCTTGAGGTAGAGGATGTCGGTCACGTTCTGGAGCGAGCCCTTGCCCATGATCGGCAGGATTCGAAGGTCGTCGCCGTCGTCCAGGACGGCGGACATGTCGGCACCGATACGGAAGGCCGTGTCCTCGATGCTGCCGGTGACAACGCGTACAGTGTTGGCGTTGACCTTTTTCTTAAGCTGGAAGTAGCTTTCCGCGTGTGCGCTTCCTGCTGCCACAACCATCGCGGCACAGAGTAGGATCGTAAACCTAAACGGTCCTTCTGGCCTCAACATGCTCAGTCGCCTCCTCTTTACAGAAGCTCGGATCGGAGATCACCACCCCTGCGTGAAGATCCAGGGATATGTCTAGTGGGATACAGTCTTCTCCATAGACAGACAAATGCAATGGAGTTGCCAGCTCGTGTGACTGGATAATAAAGATAAAGCACAGCAGCGGCCCAAGCAACAACCCCAAATTGTTTTGGCGCCAGCGGAACTGCGGCAAGGCTATGGCTTTTATCTGTCGCTTGTGTCTTTTTTGTGGGCCGGGCCTTTTGCGTCGCCAGCGCCACTGGAGATCACGTATACCCTTCGGCAAGCATGGAAAACAGAGCTTGGGACCCGGGCGGAAGGGGTCGTTCGGACGGCAAGACAAGGCAAAGTCCCGGGCCTATCCGCTTGCGCGAAAAGGCCCAAGCTGCAAAATCGGATCGGTTGCAGGTCTTCTCACCCTGGGTCTCAGGGTCTAGTGTCAGCTATGGCCGTCAGAGCTCCGGCCGAATTCGGTGCTGGCTTCGTCACCAGGAGGAAAAGTATGGCGAAAGCAGGGTCACTCGGAAGTCTGGTTATGGGCGGAAGTCTGGTTATGGGTATCTGCCTGGCCGCGATCCTTGCGCTGGGCGCTTTGCCCGGCGATGCGGAAGCGCAGAGCTGGGAACCGCGGAAGCCGGTCGAGCTTGTCATCATGGCCGGCAAGGGCGGCGGCGCCGACAAGATGGCGCGGCGTTTCAAGCGCATCATCGAGGACGAGGAGCTCTCCCCGGTCCCCTTCGTGCCGATCAACAAGCCGGAGGGATCGGGCGCCGAGGCGCTGAGCTACATGGCGAAGAACCGCGGCAATCCGCACGTCGTCATGGTGACCCTGAACAGCTTCTACACCACGCCGCTGCGCCGTCCCGAGCTGAAGATCGACATCAACGCCTTCACGCCGATCGGCCGCATGGCCGAGGACACCTTCGTGCTCTGGGTGCACTCGGACAGCAAGATCCAGTCCCTCGACGAGTTCATCGCCGCCGCCAAGGCCAAGGGTGACAAGTGGGTCATGGCCGGAACCGGCAAGTCCTCGGAGGACAACCTGCTGACCGACACCCTCAACGCCGCCTATGGCCTCCAGATGAAGTACGTGCCCTTCAAGGGCGGCGGCCGGGTCGCCAAGGAGCTGGTCGAGAAGCGCGCCGATTCGACGGTCAACAACCCGGCGGAGCAGGAGGACTACTTCCTCGAAGGCCTGACCCGGCCTCTGGCCGTCTTCACCCCGGAGCGCCTGGACATGTTCGACGGGGTGCCGACCTTCAAGGAGAAGGGCCGCGAGATGGTCTACTTCATGCAGCGCAGCATCGTCGGCCCGCCGGGGATGAGCAACGAGGCCGCCGCCTTCTATCAGGACCTGTTCCGCGAGGTCTACGAGTCCAAGGACTGGCAGGACTACATGAACCAGGCCAGCCTCCGCGGCCACTTCCTGACCGGCAAGGAACTCAAGAGCTACTGGCTCCAGGAGCGCGACATCCACCGCAGCCTCCTGGCCAAGATGGGCGAGATCAACTAGATCGGCCCGCGCTCGATCGGACCCGACCGAGCGCGCACGAGCGGCTCCAGCCGGCGCGTCCCGCCTCGCCGGCAATCGAAACGGCCCGCTGCCAGCCTGGCGGCGGGCCGTTCGCTGTTCGGCGGCGTCCTCCGATCTAGAGCGCCTTGCAGAAGGCGTCGATGAAGTCCTGGCCGGCATCGTCCAGCGGCCGGTCCTTCGGTTGGATCACGCCGATATCGATGGCGATCTCCGGCGCGAAGGGAACCACGCGCAGGTGGGCCCGCATCTGGTCGTTGACGCAGCAGTCCGGGGAGAAAACGACGCCGTAGCCCTCGGCGGCGGTCGCGCAAGCCAGCATCGTCTCGGAGCAATCGAAGCGGATCGCCGGACCGACGTCGTTGTGGCGCAGCGTCCGGTGGATCTGCCCGCAGAGCCTCAGGGGCACCTCTCCGAAGATCGAGATGTAGCTGAAGCCCGCCATGTCGGCGGCGGTGATCGTCTCGCGCTCCGCCAGGGGATGGTCGCGCGACATCACGCAGTCGAAGGCCACCCGCTTGATGACCCTCGCCTCGATCCCCGGATGGTCGATCGGCAGGGTCGTCAGGCCAAGGTCGAAGCGCTCCTGGGCAACGGCGTCGACGACCTCCCGGCGGGAACTGACCTGCACGCTGAGGCGCGCCGTCTGGTTCTCGGCCAGGAACTTCGCGGTCATGCGCGCAACCGGGCCGAAGGACAGGCCGGGCAGCGCGACGACGCGCAGCCGGTCCGCATGGATCCGGCCGATCCGGTCGGCGGCGTGCTGCAGCACGCGCAGGCTGATGAAGGCCTTGTCGACCTCGGCGTAGAGCTCCCTGGCCTCGTGCCGGGGCGTGAGCCGGCCCTTGCGGCGCTCGAAGAGGCGGTAGCCGATGCCCGCCTCGAGGTCCGAGAGCAGACGGCTGACAGCCGGCTGCGAGAGGTACATGACCTCCGCCGCCTTCACCACCGTGCCGGTCTCCATGACCGCCTTGAACGCCTCGATCTGCCGGAAGCTGATCACCGCCTGGCCCAGGAGAATACGGTTAACTGGTCTTATATAACACTGATGGCGTGCGCTCGGCCATAGCCTAACGTCGTTACCCCCCGCATATCGAAGGGGCGATGGCAGCGTGGTGTAGCTTGGGGCGCAGCTTGCGGGCCTCTCGACGCGCGCGCCGAGGCCGCGCGGATCCCCCGCTCAGTCGCGCAGTGAGCGGGGACGCGCAGTAACGCTTTGGGACAAGTACGTTATCTCCGACCGGAGGGACCGCCGAGCGGGTCCATCCGGTCGGACGAGGCTTTAGCGCGAGTAGTACTCGGTGACCAGGTTCGGCTCCATCTGCACCGGATAGGGCACGTCGGCCAGCTTGGGGCCGCGGACGAACTGGGCCTTCATCTGATTGTAGTCGACCGAGATGTAGTCCGGGACGTCGCGCTCGCTCGACTGCACGGCGTCGAGCACCAGCGGCAGCTCGCGGCTCTTGGCCTTGATCTGCACCACGTCGCCGTCGCTCAGCCGGTAGGAGGGGATGGTGACCCGCTTGCCGTTGACCTGGATGTGGCCGTGGTTGACGAACTGCCGGGCGGCGAAGACGGTCGGCACCAGCTTGGCGCGGTAGATCATCGCGTCCAGGCGCCGCTCCAGGATCTCGACCAGGTTCTCACCGGTGTCGCCGCGGCGGCGCACCGCCTCCGCGTAGTAGCGGCGGAACTGCTTCTCGCCGATGTTGCCGTAGTAGCCCTTGAGCTTCTGCTTGGCCATCAGCTGGGTGCCGAAGTCGGAGGGCTTGCGGCGGCGCTGGCCGTGCTGGCCCGGGCCGTACTCGCGCTTGTTGACCGGGCTCTTGGGCCGGCCCCAAAGGTTAACGCCCAGGCGGCGGTTGATCTTGTACTTGGAGGTCTG
>JANQGU010000248.1 GCA_028282935.1 Kiloniellales bacterium | reverse complement strand
GTGGGTCTTGATCTCGTCCTCTTCGGGCCACTTGCTGAAATCAACGGAGAAAGCTGTCTTTGCCACGTCTAGGTCCTCCCTGACAGCGCTTGCTCGCCGGGCGGCGGATCGGGTGCCGCTGCGATCGGCGCAGGTTTCTTGTCTGCGGTGGTGCTCGGCCGGCAGGCGGCCGTGATTAGGATTCTAGGCCGCAGCGCCCGGCCCCGGCATCGCTCCGCGGAAGGAGCCGGCGGCGCTTTCTCCTGCTGCCGCGGCGTGAGGCCGCGGCGCCGCCGGGCCGTCCCTGAGGGTGAGGCAGGGCGGGCCGGGCCTCACCTCCAGGGGTGAGACGGAGCCCGCAGGGCCGACGGCCTTCAGTCTCGCTGCGGGAGGGAGGGTTTCCGCCTCACGCCGACCCGAGCTTGGCGAGCAGGCGGATGAGGTCGCTCTGCCGATGGGCGCCGATCTTGGCGTAGATGTGCCGCATATGGGTGCGGGCGGTGTTCTTCGTCACGCCCAGGCTTGCCGCCGCCTCCTGGAGGCCGCCGCCCTCGGCGAGCAGGCCGATGAGGCGCGCCTCCGCCTCGGTGAGGCCGTAGGCTTCGGCGAAGGTCTCGACGGACTCCAGCTTCTCGCCCTCCGGATCCTTGGTCAGGATCGCGACCAGGGCCTCGGGCTTGGCGGCGCGCCCGATCCGGCTCTGATGGATCGGCAGGAGGGAGAGCAGCAAGGGCGGGCGGCCCGAGGGCCGGGATACGACGAAGTGCTCGCAGGGGGACTGGCTCGACCTCGGCCGCAAGGCGGCGACCCTGGAGATCGTGGAGCGGAGCCGGGCCGTGAGCCGGCTGGAGCCCGCCGCCAGGCCGCCGGCCCGCAGCAGCAGGCCGTCACGGCGCTCGAGCAGACGCGTCGCCGCGGTGTTGACGAAGTGAAGCGCGGCGCCCTGGTTGACCAGCATGCAGGCCACCGGGACGTGATCCAGCACCTCCAGCAGGGCCTCGCGTTCGCTCCGGTCCTGCTGGATGTGCCGCCGCAGATCGAAGGCCTGCTGAAAATGCGGAAGCAGCCGCCGAAGGCGGGCCTTGTCGGCTTCGTCGAAGGCCGGCTGCCGCGGCGCGCGCAGGATGGCGAGAAAGCGGACCCCCAGGCCGTCGCGCTGCACGACGCCGCAAAGCCGGTGCTTCAGTCCCAGGGGATGCAGGTAGTCCCGATAGAACTCGGTGCGGGTGAGCTCGGCGTCCGGAAGGATCTCGGTCCCGAGGATCACCGAACGCGGCCGGTAGGGAAGGTCGGAATGCAGCCAGGGGTTCCGGCTGCACATCCGGCTCCTGTAGGTCTCGGGGACCGCGTCGTCGAAGTGATCGCACTTGAAGCGGATGGCGCCCCTGCGGCTTCCGAAGTTGTGATCGGTGAGCATCGAGCCGCGGCCGTCGAAAAGGTGGCACAGCTCGTCCAGGACCTCGGGCCAGGGATCGCCGCCGCCGAGGGTGGCGTAGATCGACTTGACCAGGCGATCAAGCCGCTCGCTGTAAGGATCGACGCGCACGAAACCCTCCCAGGTCGTCAGGGCAGGTTCGATCCCGAGCCGCTTCTCTTTTCCCGTTGCCAGTCGCTTCGCGCGGGCCGCCGGACGGAGCTCCATCGCAACCGCACCCGCCGTCCTGCGAGAGCGGAAGGCACCCGCCGGCCCGCCTCGAGCGGTGAGTCTCTTTCGACTGGTCGGTTTTCTTATCCTCTAGCCTACCATGGCGAGAGGACGCGATCTTGATCAATCTGGGGTGAGTCGCCTCAGGTGATCTTGAAGCGCTGCAGGACGTCGGCCAGGTCGTCGCCGAAGCTGTCGCCTCTGCGGATCAGGCCGACGCTCATGGGCAAGGGCTTCAGGTCCGGATGCTCGGCGTCCATGCTGGTCAGGACCGCGACCGGGATGTCGCGCGTCGCCGGCATGGCAGCCAGGGCGCAGGCCAGGTCGACGCCGCTCATGCGCGGCATGACCATGGCCGTGATCACGAGGTCCGGCTTGGTCTCCATGACCAGGCCGATGGCCTCCAGGGGGTCGTTGACCGTCGAGACCCGGTAGCCGCAGGCGGCGAGCTCCCGCTCCACCACCTTGGCCGCGGTCCGCTGGGGGACGACCAGCGTGACCTCGGTGTTGGTGATCGTGATGTCGCTGATGTCGAAGGTCTTCTTGTGCGGCAGGTCGCGGACGACGGCGGCCACGTCCTCCTGCCCGACCGGGACGCCGTCCAGCAGGTCGGAGATCTTGTCGCTGAAGGCCTGCAGGTCCTCGACGTGCTCGGCCTCGATGGTCTGGATGTCCGCGGCGTAGTCGTCGAGCCGGTGGGTCAGGGGGCCGAGGCCGGCGATGGTCACGCTGCGCGCCTTGAGGCGGAGGCTGGCGGCATCCTGGGCCAGCAGCTTGGCCGCCGTGGCGCCGTCGAGGACCCCCGCGCGAACCTGCTGCAGGCGCAGCTCGAGGCCGGCGACGACGTCACGCGCCTCGTCGAGGACCTCCGAGGTCGCGAGCTGATCGACCTCCTCTTCGCTCATCATGGCCTGGGATGTGCTGGTCACGGATCGCCCCGGGAGAGTTTCGCCTGAATCGGGGAGGCAGATTAAGTCAAAGGGGTTAACCGTGGGCTAAGCCGGCCGGGCTGGATCAGTCTTCGTCTTCGCGCCCCGGCCGGCCCTCGGTCTTCCGCCCGGCCAGGACCTCGGCCCGGGCCTCCTCGATCTCGCGCTCGCGGAGGTAGTCGTCGGTGGTCCGGGGCCGCGGGCGCTCGGCCCCCTTGAAGGGCGCGTCCGGCGCCTCGAACTGGACCACGACCCGGCAGTCCTCGCACATCATGATGCGCTCGACCTGGTCGCCCTCGAGGAACATCGAATGCTGGCCGGCCAGGCGCTCGACGATGCGCTCGATCGAGCGGGCGACGCCGAAGGGCTTGCCGCAGCGCACGCAGTGGAAGGGCTCGGCCTCGTTGAGGGTCACCGCGCCCTGGGCCTCGCCGGTGAAGTCGATCTGGGGCTTGAGGGCGATGACGCTCTCGGGGCAGGTGTTGCGGCAGAGCCCGCACTGGACGCAGGCCGACTGGTTGAAGCCCAGCCAGGGCCGCTCGGGGTCGTCCAGCAGGGCGCCGGTCGGGCAGGCGCCGACGCAGGCCAGGCAGAGTGTGCAGCCCTGGGTATCGACCTCGATGGCGCCGAAGGGCGCGCCCTCGGGCAGTGGCAGGACCTCGACCGGCTCCGGCGCCTCGTCGTGCAGCTGGCGCAGGGCCAGCAGGGTCCGGGTGCGCTTGCCGCCCAGGGGCAGGAAGCTGCCCGCCGGCATCTCCGGGCGGGCCTCCAGGCCGTAGAGCCGGGCCTCGACCGCCTCGGGGTCCGGCTCGTCGATCAGGTGGATCCGGCCGCCGCCGTAGCCGAGGCCGGCGAGCACGGTCTCCGCCAGGCCGATCTGCTGGGCCAGCCCGGTCAGCTCCCCGGCCTTGTCCGGGCCGGCCAGGAGGACGACCTGCTCGGCGCCGTAGGCCAGGGCCGCCGCCAGGACATCGAAGCCGAGCTGGGTCACCTCGTTGACCGCGAAGGGCAGGACCCGGGCCGGCAGGCCGCGGCCGTAGCGCGCCATCAGCGAGATCAGCTCCTCGCCGTGACGGCCGTCGTGGACCAGCAGGACCGGGTGGCCGCCGCCAGCGGCGCGGTAGGCGCCCAGCAGGGTCTTCAGGCGCTCGAACAGGGTCTCGACCGGCGGCAGTTGGTAGGTCGCCGCCCCGGTCGGGCAGACGCTGGCGCAGGCCCCGCAGCCGGCGCAGACGAAGGGGTCGATGGCGACCGCGTCGCCGTCCGGCGTGATCGCGCCCAGCGGGCAGAGGTCGAGGCAGCGGGTGCAGCCGGTCTTGCGGCTGCGGCCGTGGGCGCAGATCGAGGCGTCGTAGTCGATGTAGCGGGGCTTCTCGAACTCGCCGACCAGCTCGGCGACCTCGAAGATCGCCTTCTGCACCGCCGCCGGGTTGCCGGGGTCGGGCCGCAGGTAGCCGTCGCGCCGCGCGTGGTCCTGGAACAGCGGCGTGCCGCCGGTCAGGTCGAGGATCAGGTCGCACTCCGAGAAGGCGTTGTCGCGCGGCGCCTCGAAGTCGAGCTGCCGGCGCGAGGCCGCCTTGGCCGGGGCGTAGCCGTTCACGGTGATCCCGAACTTGCCGAGATGGCCCCGGGCCTGGACGATGCGGCCGCTGAACACCGGGACGTCCATGACCCGCGGCGCCGCGACCTCGTCCGGCTCGCTCAGCAGGACCGTCACCTCCAGCCGGCCGGCAAGCTGCTTGGCCGCCTCGATGGCCTGCTCGTCGCGGCCATAGACCAGGCAGACGCCCTGGGACTCGAAGGCGACGCTAGGCGTCGGGGCGACGTCGAGCGCCGCCTCGGCGAGCAGGGCGGCAATCTTCGGGGCCGCGGCCTCGGCCTCCTCGGACCAGCCGGCGCGCTCGCGGATGTTGGTGAAGGCCAGGCCCGCCTGCGGGTTGTCCTCGGCGGCGACCTCGGTGAAGAGCGGCGCCTCCTGGGTGCAGGCGACCAGGACCGGGTCCTCGCCCAGGATCGCCCGCTGGAAGTTGCCGAGCTGGGCCCGGCAGAGCTGGGTCTCAAGCTCCGGCGCGCCCTCGGCCCCGGCCGCCGCGCAGGCCTTGGCCAGCCCGCCGCCGGCCAGCGGCATGGTCTTTTCGCAGTCGCAGACCAGGACGGTCTTGCCGTTGATCCTCATCGAAGCAGCTCTCTCCCCGCGCGGTCTTTTCTTCTTGATCCGGGCTTCGGGCCCGGTGGCAGGCGGCATTCTAGGGAGGGCGGCCCGCGGAAACGACCCCAAAGTTCCAGGGGCCAAAGGCCACAAAGGCCCCGGGACGGGCTCAGTCGCCGATGGCGAAGCCGTAGATCTCGTCGCGCAGATCCTCCCGCAGGAGGCCCAGGATGTCCCAGAAGAAGAACTCCTGCTCCAGCTCGCCGACGCCGATGCGCCCGGCCGGGGCCAGGATCTCCCTGCCGCGCCGGCTCTCGTCCAGCTCCGCGCCCGCGAGCTGCTCCCAGCTCAGATGGCTCTCGGCGGCGTCGGGCTGCCGGGCGACCAGGCCCCGGCGCGTGAGCTCGATGGTCGCGTCGTAGCCGGCCGTCAGCTTCCAGAGGCCATGGGCCTCCAGGATCGGCCCGATCCAGACGCAGGCGATCAGCAGAACATCCGTCCAGGGCGCTTCATCGTCGGACCAGAGGAGGACGAGGCTCGCGACGGCCGAGAGGATCAGCCACCCCGCAATGCGGAGCCAGCGCCGCCGTCTCGAGGCCGGAACCCGCTTCATCGGCCGGAACCTCAGGGCGCCGCTCTTGACGGCGTTCCGGACGGTCTGGGGAAGTCCCTGGCGAGCGGCGGGGTGACGCTTGTTGAGCCAGGCCACGCCCGCGAGGTGATGCGCCAGATCGTCGCCGTGATCGAAGCTGGTGTCGATCCCGCGCAGCTCCCGGCCTCCGGTCGTCGTGATCCGGAACCCGGTCCAGCGCCGCTCGGCCTTGGCAAGCTCATGCCAGCGCAGGCGATAGGACCGGGCGTCCCGGTAGCGGAGCTCCAGCCCGAGCGCATCCATCGTCAGGCTGGCGAGGCCCCCGGAGACGGCTTGGTAGAACCCGAAGGCGCCGAGTGCGATGAAGGCCAGCGCGGGGACCAGAAGAACGGCGGCCTCCCAGGTGAAAACGGGGAGAGTGGATCCGCCGAGCACCAGGAGGAAGAGGCCGAACAGCGTCATGGCGCCGCTGGCGGCGAGAAACACTGGCCAGTGGTGCTTCGGGTGTCGAAAGGTGAATGTCCGGCCCGCTTCCAGGGCCGGCAGGAACCCCGGCGCGTCGGCTGCCGATGCCCCGGCCGCGGCGGTCAGTCGACCCGCGGTTCCCATTGCCCGCAGCCGTCGTCCGAGGCCGCCGGAGGCCAGCGGGTGACGTACTTCGGCTCGTTGCCCTCGGCGTCCAGCTCGACCGAATAGGGCTGCGGCGCGTAGCGGCGGCAGGTGCCCAGTTCCACCTTGCGGCCGATCATCTCGGGATCGTCGCGGTCGAGCTCGACCTCCTGGTTGTCCCAGAAATGGCAGCTGCGGCAGGTCTTCATCCGTTCGTCCTCAGGTCAGTCAGTGGCCGCGGCGCCTTCGGCCCCGAGGCGCGCCATCCTGCCAGGAATTCCTTAAGCAAGCGTCAGGACGCGGGGCGGCAGCAGTCCCGGGCTTTCGCTTGGGCTGCCGGAACGTGCAAAGCGATGGAAAGGGGAGGCGGCCAGCGGCCGAACGCTCAGCCCGCCTGATCGAATTTCCGGGACAGCAGCGCCTGCAGGCGGTCGCCTGCGGTCTGGTAGAACAGCGGGTCGCCGGGGTGGCTGATCTGGTCGCCCAGCTCCTGCCACTCCTCCGGACTCAGGATCTCGACGGCGCTCGGGAAGAACTCGCGGTCCTCCTTCTCGATGTGCCCGCGGTACTGGGCGACGAAGGCCAGGGCCATCTCGGTGAAGGCCGGCGGCCGCGCGCCGCTGGCCAGGCCCTGCTCGACCAGTTCGGCGAACTCCCGGCTCGCGATGGCCAGCTCCTCGTGCTCGGCCTCCAGGTCGTCGATCGCCGGCGTGACCCGTGGGTCGTGGCGGCAGATCGCGCGGTAGATCAGGTCCTCCTTGGGATGGTGGAACTGGTCCGGATAGGTCCGGCAATAGGCCATGATCTCGTGCAGCAGGCCGTAGTCCGGGCCCTCCGGCCGTTTCGCCTCGCGCTCGATGAGATCGAGCAGGTCGCGCATGCTGGCGTGTTCTTCCTTCAGCGCAGCGATCATCTCCGACATGGCCGTCCGCCTCCCGCAGGCTTGTCCTTTTCGACAGGATGGACCCGCGGGCGGGCGGCCGGCATTGACCTATCGCAAGGCGGGGTCGCCCGCCTTGCGGCGGCTTACTCTGGGACGGTCCGATCTGGGATGGGCCACACCGGGATGGGCCACACCGGGAGGGGGCCGTTTAGCGGTTCAGGACGTCGTCGCGGGTCGAGCCGGCGATCGACATCACCTCCTCGGTCAGGTCCCGGGCCACGCCCAGCTCTTCCAGGGTCGCCTGAAGGTGCCCGGCCACCGCGTCGAAGTGCTGGTCCGACAGGCCGCGGTCCACCAAGGGCGCGTGGGCCTGGCGCAGGTCCTTGCCGCTGTAGGTCGCCGGGCCGCCGAAGACCATGATCAGGAAGGCCTTTTGCTTGCCCCGCTGGGCCACCATGTCGGTCCCGTCGAAGAAGTGGTTGATACCGGGGTCGGCGAGGACCTTCTCGTAGAACAGATCGACCGCGGCCTCCACCGCGGGCAAGCCGCCCAGGCGCTCGAAAAGCGAAGTTGTCGTCGTCGTCATTCTCGTTCTCCCCTGATCGGAATGGACTATCCTTACCCGCCTCACCGAAGGTGGAGACTCTGGCACAGGACGTCGGCGGAGCACTGTGAGGAATGCCCGTCCAAACTGTAACGGACCCGTGGTCTGTCTCGGTCGCGGGCCGTCGGGTTCAAAGGGATGCCGCCGGGGCCGGCTCGGCCACCTCACCGGGGAGATCCGTCAGGCCTCTTCATGCCGCGGCGTCACCGGCCTTGAGTCTCGAGCCACTCCCCGGCCAGATCCCGCGCCGTGGAGAGCTCGGCGGGCGTCATCCGTCCTTCGATGGTCCTCAGGAAGGGCTCGATTCTCGGGCCCAGGCGTTCGGGGTCCAGCTTCGCGGCGATGCTGGAATGCACATGCGCCATGACGATGTCCTGGGCAACGCCCTTGCCATCGAGATAGAGGTCGGCCAGGGCGGCATGCGCCGCGGAGTGCCCTTGTTCGGCGGCGAGCTGGTACCACTTGGCGGCCTCGAGGTGGTCCTGGGGCAGGACCGAGCCGCTGTCGTAGGCCAGGGCGAGAGCGTACTGGGCGGGCGCGGCATCCTGCTCGGCGGCACGGCGCACCCACCTCAGCGCTTCTGCCTCGTCCTTCTCGACGCCGATGCCCTGTCTGTACGCGAAGACCAGGTTGTTCTGGGCGCCGAGGTGCCCCTGCTCCGCGGCGAGCCGAAACCAGCGGACGGCCTCCGCCTCGTCCTTCTCGACCCCGAGTCCCTCGAGATAGACGATGCCCAGATTGACCTGCGCGACGGGATGATCCTGCTCGGCGGCCTGCCGGAACCACTTGACCGCTTCTTCGGGATCCCGCGCCACGCCCTGGCCGAGTTGGTACATCCGTCCGAGATCGACCTGGGCATCGACATGGCCCTGCTCGGCGGCCAGCCGATACCACTTCGCCGCCTCGACGTGGTCCTGGGCGACGCCGGTCCCCTGATAGTAGATGACGGCCAGATTGTTCTGGGCGTCCACGTCCCCCTGCTCGGCCAGCGGCCGCCACTCCCTGAGGGCCGTCGAGAAGTCGCCTCTCTGGTAAGCCTCGGCGCCCTTGTCGAAGTCCGCGGCCCAGCCGGCGGTGGCGCCGAGCAGAGCCCAGACCACGACGGCGGCGCGCGAAAGATGTCCGTTCATGGAGGCATAGTGACGGAAGCGGCAGCGACATTCCAGGTGGGACCAGGTGGGATTCCGGGGGCGGGATTGCGACGGAGGACGCTGCGCCCGGCACCGCGGTGCGTGGTCAGCTTCCGATCTCCAGGACCGCCGCGCCGGTGAGGCGGCCGTCGCGCAGGCGGGCGAGGGCCTCGTTGGCCTGGGTCAGCGCAAAGCGCTCGACGGTGGTCCGGACCGGCACCTGCGGGGCCAGGGCGAGAAAGTCCTCGCCGTCCCGGCGGGTCAGGTTGGCGACCGAGACCAGCTTGCGCTCGCGCCACAGCAGCTCGTAGGGAAAGCTCGGGATGTCGCTCATGTAGATGCCGGCGCAGACCACCGTGCCGCCGGGCCGGACCGCCTTCAGGGCCGCCGGCACCAGGCCGCCGATCGGGGCGTAGAGGATCGCGGCGTCGAACTCTTCGGGCGGGGCCTCGCCCGAGTCGCCGGCCCAGACCGCCCCCAGCTCGCGGGCGAAGGCCTTGGCGGCTTCGTCCCCGGGCCGGACCAGGGCATAGATCTCGCGGCCCTGGTGGCGGGCGACCTGGGCGACGATGTGGGCCGCCGCGCCGAAGCCGTAGAGCCCCAGGCGCCGGGCCTCGCCCGCCATGACCAGCGAGCGGTAGCCGATCAGGCCGGCGCAGAGCAGGGGCGCCGCCTCGGCGTCGCTGTAGTCGCCGTGGATCGGAAAGCAGTAGCGCGCGTCGGCCAGGAGGTAGCGGCCGTAGCCGCCGTTCAGGGTGTAGCCGGTGAAGCGCGCCTCGGGGCAGAGGTTCTCCTGGCCGCCGCGGCAGTAGTCGCAGGCCCCGCAGGTCCAGCCGAGCCAGGGAACGCCGACCCGCTGGCCGGTCTCGAAGCGCGCGACCTCGGGGCCCAGAGCCGCGATCCGGCCGACGACCTCGTGGCCCGGGACCAGCGGCAGGGCCGGCTGGTCCAGCTCGCCGTCGACCACGTGGAGGTCGGTGCGGCAGACCCCGCAGGCCGAGACCTCGACCAGGACCTGCCCCGGCCCCGGGTCGGCCAGGCTCAGCTCCCGGGGAACCAGGGGCGTCCTGGCGCGTTCCAGGACCATGGCCTGCATCCGCCGGGTCATGCGCCGCTCCCTCGGCTTGGGTTTACAACAACCCTAGCCCACAATTCTCACCCTGGTCACGGTCTGCGCGGCGATTTCGGGTCGACAGGACAGGAAAGCCCTGCAGCGCGATGCGGGGCATCGGGCAAAGGGC
>JANQGU010000140.1 GCA_028282935.1 Kiloniellales bacterium | reverse complement strand
CACCATGGGCACCATGGTGTCGCCGTGGCCGCCGAGCACGAAGGCGGAGACGTCCTCCTGGCTGACGTCCATCTCCTGGGCCAGGAAGTGGCGGAAGCGGGCCGAGTCCAGCACGCCGGCCATGCCGACGACCATGTTGGTCGGCAGGCCACTGGCCTGTTGCAGGACCCAGACCATGGCGTCCAGGGGATTGGTGATGCAGATGACGAAGGCCTTGGGGCAGTTCTTCTTGATGCCCTCGCCAACCGCCTGCATGACCTTGGTGTTGATGTCGAGCAGGTCGTCGCGGCTCATGCCCGGCTTGCGCGGCACGCCGGCGGTGACGATGACCACGTCCGCCCCCTTGATCGCGCTGTACCTGGAGGCGCCGGCCAGCTTGGCGTCGTAGCCCTCGACCGGGCCGGTCTGCGCGAGGTCCAGCGCCTTGCCCTGGGGCATGCCGTCGACGATGTCGAAGAGCACGACGTCGCCCAGGTCCTTGAGACCGGCGAGCAGCGCCAAGGTGCCGCCGATCTGCCCGGCGCCGATCAGCGCGATCTTGTTTCTTGCCATGATGCCTGTTCCCCGAAGCTGAGTGCCGGCGGCACCGGCCGGAAGCGGCGCGCCGCGGCTTGTAAGCGGAGTCTCGGCCGAGAGCGCGACCGGACCGCGCGGTTACTAGCGCGAAACGTAGGAGGGAGCAAGACGAGGCCCGTCCTTAGGGACGCCGCCCTCAGGAAGAGTCCCGCTTCGCGTCTTCCGCCAGCGCGTCGTGGCGGCGAAGGACCTCCTGCCAGTCTTCGAGGACCGGCCGAGTCATCATTCGGCGCCGGCATCGCAGCAGCCAGCGCCCCAGCCGCCCGCGCCGGCGCAGCGCGCCGCGGATCTCGCCGCAGAGCCAGTCTTCATCGAAGCCGATCCACTCGCCGGCGACCGAATAGAGGTTGCGGTAGACCACCGGCGCCACCTCTTCGACGAGGATCGCCTCCAGGGTCTCCCGATCGTAGCCGCTGTCACGGAGCACCCGCGCGATGTGGGTCAGGTCGCGGTCCTGCAGTACGGTGTCGAGCCACAGCTCGGACAAGGCGACCCAGACCGGCCGTCGGACCGCGATCTCCGCCTCGCTCAGCATCGGCCGAGGCTAGCCGCCGGCCCGGCGCATCGCGGCGGGCGCCGAGGCCGCCTCGACATAGTCCTTGGACTGCATCTCGTTGAGGCGCGAGACGGTGCGCTGGAACTCGAAGGCGCCCGAGCCCTCGGGATAGAGGGCCTCCGGTTCGGCCGCGGCCGAGACGATGAGGTTGCCGCGCTGCTCGTAGAGCGCGTCGATCAGGATCATGAAGCGCCGCGCCGCGTCGCGACGCTCCGGGCTGAGCACCGGAACGCCGGCCAGCACCAGGGTATGGTAGCGCTGCGCCAAGGCCAGGTAGTCCTCGGCGCCCAGGGGCTGCTCGCAGAGCGCCGCGAAGTCGAAGCGGGCGACGCCGCGCGCCGCCGCCGGCACCTCGAGCGTCCGGCCCTTGACGGTGAGGCTGTCCGCGGTCACCGCGGCCCCTTCGGTCAGGCGCGCGAAGGCGGCGTCCAAGGCCGCCTCGGCCGCGGCGTCCAGGGGCTGGTGATAGACCTCCAGCTCGCGCAGGCGGGCCAGGCGATAGTCCATCTGGCCGTCCAGCTCCAGCACGTCGAGGCGCTGCTTGAGCAGATCGATGAAGGGCAGGAAGCGGTCGCGCTGCAGGCCGCCCTCGTAGAGCCGGTCGGGCGGGAAATTGGAGGTCGCCACCACGACCACGCCGAGGTCGAAGAGCCCGGTGAAGAGCCGGGCGAGGATCATCGCGTCGGCGATGTTGACCACGTGGAACTCGTCGAAGCAGAGCAGCCAGGCGTCCTCGGCCAGCTCGGCGGCCAGCTCGGGCAGGGGGTCGGACTTGCTGCCCTTGGTCTTTTGGCGCCAGGCATGCAGGCGGTCGTGGACCTCGGCCATGAAGGCATGGAAATGAACCCGTTGCTTATTTGCCACAGGTGCGCTGTCAAAGAAGAGGTCCATGAGCATTGACTTGCCGCGTCCCACCCCACCGAACATATAAAGTCCTTGAGGAGGATCGGCCTTCCGTCGGCCCAGGCCGAGGCGTGCCTTCCAGCCGCCGCGGCCCGTCGCAGGTTCGTAATGCCGGAGGGCATTGTGCAGGCTCTGCAGCTTCTCGGCGGCAAGCTCCTGCGCCATGTCCGGCCTGATCAGGCCGTCCCGGCGGTGCTGGCGATAGATGGGAAGCGGACCGTCGATCATCTGCAGGTGTTACACCGTCGTAAGGGATTAAGGAATCGTTTAGACGCCGGGCAACGAGGCAGAGGTCACGAAACTAACTCAAAGTTGATTTTGGCGCCTTAGTATCGAACCTGCTATGTTTGGTCAGGTTTTCGGGGATCAGAACGTGCGGAATATTAACCTTTTCTTAACCATTGTC
The DNA here is from genome assembly GCA_028282935.1 of Kiloniellales bacterium. GTDB lineage: Bacteria > Pseudomonadota > Alphaproteobacteria > Kiloniellales > JAKSBE01 > JAKSBE01. The sequence goes on along the minus strand of JANQGU010000140.1, from coordinate 12,661 downwards.
GCGCTGATCGGCTTCGCCCGGCCGGCCGTGGCCGGTGAGGATCGGTTCTATCTCGACTTCGATCTCCCGAGCGCGCAGCAGCGCTCGGCGAGCAGCTTGGCGCTGAGCCAGGCCGGCGCCAATGCCGGCTCCGGCGAGGCGACCGAGGGCTTCGGCCTGTCCATGGGCTACGCGCTGCCGCGGGAAAGCGGCGAATGGCGCATCGCCGCCGGCCTCAGCCATCAGTCCCCCTTCGCCCTGCAGGGCCTCTCCGGAAGCGAGCTGGCGGCTCTGAGCAGCGGCAAGGGCGAGACCGACACCACCGCGATGGTCAGCCTGCTCTACGCCTTCGACCTGGGCGAAGAGGGCCTCTTCGGCATGAACATGCGGCCTTATGTCGGCGGCGGCATCGGCCTGACCCGGAGCCCTGGCGAAGCCGCCTCGGCCTCGGGCGCGCCAGGCGCGGCCAGCCTGACCGCCGAGGAAGCCGACCGGGAGCGCTACAACCTGTCCTGGGGCCTGACCGCCGGCGTCAACATGCCGTTGGCGAGCAACCTCAACCTCTCGCTGGCCTACCGCTATGTCGGCCAGGGCGAGAGCGACCGCGCGACCCTGGACCGGGAGGCCGGCGACCCGGATTCCGATCTGCATTCCCACGACCTCATGCTGATTTTCGGCGTCAGCTTCTAAGCGGCGACCGCCTCCTCCTCCTTCCCGGTAAGGCTCACTTCCTGGTAGCGGCCGTCAGCGACCGCCGGACACCCGCAGGATCGCACCGGTCGTGTAGGCGGCCTCCTCCGACAGCAGCCAGAGGATCGGCCCGGCGATCTCCTCGGCCGTCGCGGCGCGGCCGATCGGCAGGATATGGGCATCCTTCTCGATCCGGTCGGGCAGGCCCGAGGCGGCATGGATCTCGGTGTCGACATAGCCCGGGGACACGGCGTTGACCCGGACGCCCTCGCGGGCGAGCTCGCGCGCCAGGCCGAGGGTCAGGCTGTCCACCGCGCCCTTGGTCGCGGCGTACCAGACGTAGGTGTTGGCGCTGCCCAGACTGGCGGCCGCGGAGGACAGGTTCACGATGCCGCCGCCCTTGCCGCCGTGGCGGGTCGACATGCGCCGGACCGCGGCGCGGCAGCACCACAGGACCCCCAGCAGATTGACCTCGACGACCCGCCGGAGGACCTCCGGATCGGCCTCGTCCAGGCGGGAGAAGTGCCCGGTCAGCCCGGCGTTGTTGACCAGCGCGGTCACCGGGCCGAGCTCCCGGTCCACGCTGTCGAAGAGCCGCAGGACCTCCGCCTCCACCGCCACGTCCGCCTGCAGCGCGAAGGCCCGGCCGCCGGCCTCGGCGATGTCCCGTACGACGGATTCGGCCGCCTCGGCATTGCCCTGGTAGTTGACGCAGACCGCGTAGCCGCGACGCGCCGCCAGGCGGGCGGTCGCCGCCCCGATACCCCGGCTGCCGCCGGTCACGATCATCACCCCCGTCATGCTTCGAACCCAGTCATGCTCTGCGATCTCCCCGCGTCCTTGCGCGTTTTCCTGCCGGTTTTCCCGGCCGGGCCGGGGCTCGGTCAAGATGGACAAAGTTTAATGCGTGAGCCACAAACCTGCCCGATTCCGACCCGAATAACACAAGCAGGCAGATGGCAGGCGGTAAATCCCCCGCCGCCGGGCCATCAGGAGCCTGCAAGCCAAAGAGTGCTTCCACTCGGTGCCCCCCTGCCGCGGACGCAAAGCGTGGCAGGGGGGCCACTTTCTTCTCAAATTCGGCGGGACCCCCTGAATCGCGTATGCGGACGCCACCCCCTGCGTGTTAGCTTCCCGTTCGGCGCAACCCAGAAGGGTGGCGCCGTCGCGACCGCTTCGGGGATTCCAACCGTGCCGATCATTGGCGTCGTCGTCCTGGCGCTCCAGGTCCTGCTGGTCGTCCACGTCATGAAGACGGGGCGGCAGACCTATTGGGTCTTCATCGTCATGATGCTGCCCCTGGTCGGCGCGATCGCCTATTTCGTCGTCGAGATCCTGCCGGACCTGGCGCACAGCCGCGCCGGCCGGAGGATGGCCAAGGACCTGGACTCGGTGGTCAACCCGGATCGCGAGCTGCGCCAGCTGACCCGGGAGGCGGCGCGCGCCGACACCGTCGAGAACCGCTTCAAGCTGGCCAAGGAGTGCCTCAGCAAGAACCGCTTCCAGGAGGCGCGGGAGCTTCTGGAGGGCTGCCTGCACGGGATCCACGGCGAGGACCCGTCGATCCTGCTGGCGCTGGCCAGGGCCCGCTTCGGCCTGCAGGACTTCACCGGCACCCTGGAGGCCCTGGACCGGCTGCGCCGGGCGGATCCCAACTTCCAGTCGGCCGAGGGCCACATGCTCTACGCCCGCAGCCTCGAGGGCCGGGGCGACATCGAGCGGGCGCTCTACGAGTTCGAGGCCCTGGCCGGCTACTTCGCCGGCGAGGAGGCGCGCTGCCGCTATGGCCTGCTGCTCGAGCGGGGCGGGCGCCCGGACGAGGCCCGGGAGGTCTTCGCCGAGGTGATCCGCTCGGTCGAGCTGGCGCCCAAGGCCTACTACCGGGACCAGCACGAGTGGTACGAAATCGCCCGGGAACGGCTTGGCGCCTGACCCGAGGCCGCCTATCTGATGGGCATGCGGCCGCGCAAGAAGAAGATCAGGTTCCAGCGACCGAAGCCGAAATGGCGACTCTATTGGCCCACGCGCCTCAAGGCGCTGGGCCAGCCCCTGCCCGACCGGCTGAAGCTGGCCCGCAAGTGCCTGGGCAAAGGCTATCACGAGGAGGCGCGGGACCTGCTGGAGAGCTGCCTGATCTACGGGGCCAGCGCCGAGCTGCTCGCCGACCTGGCCGAGGCGCGCTTCGGGCTCCACGACCATGCCGGGACCATCAAGGCGCTGGAGCGGCTGCGGGCCGAGTTCCCGGAAGCCGAAGGGGAGGCCGGGCGGGCGCTCCACGCCCGCGCCACCAAGGCCTTGAACGGCGGCTGAGAAAGACCGCCGATCAGGCGGCGAGCGGGGTCCACTTGGCCTTGCGGCGGCGGATCCGCGCGGCCTCGTCCTCCCGGTCGTAGTCCATGACGAGGGGCGGAGAGGTGAAGGCGGCGCGCGCGTCCAGCAGGTTGACGTTCACCAGGGCCCAGGCGGCGCTCTCCTCGGCCACCACCGCCGCGGCGTAGACCCCGCAGTCGGCGCAGATCAGGAAATCGGCCGTGCCCAGGGCGAAGCGGTAGCGGATCAGCCGCTTCGGGTCGGCGACCGTGATCCGCAGGCGGCCCTCGGGGTCGGAGACCGCCAGCGCGCCGTGGCGCCGGCAGAAGCCGCAGGCGCAAGCACGGACCTCGGTCTCCGCCGGCGCCACGGCGGTCTCGTAGACCAGGGCGACGTTGCCGCAGTGGCAGCGGCCGGGAAAGCTCTGCACGGCCCCGGCCTCAGCCGCTGCGCGCGACCCGGCCCTCGATCGGATAGGCGGGGTCGCTGTAACCGGGGGTCGAGGGATGGCCGCTCGGGACCAGGCCGTCGATCAGGGCCTCGTCTTCGGCGGTGAAGGCGTAGTCCAGGCCGGCCAGGTAGTCGGCCCACTGGGCCTCGGTCCTGGGTCCGGCGATGGGCGCGGTGACCAGGGCGTTGTTCAGCAGCCAGGCGATGGCGAACTGGCCCGGGGTGATGCCTCGCGCCTCGGCGTGGGCCTTGACCTGCTGGGCGATGACCAGGGATTCGCGGCGCCATTCGGTCTGCATCATGCGAGTGTCCTCGGCGCCGGCGCGGGTCTCAGCCGGCGGCGCCTCGTCCGGATGGTACTTGCCGGTCAGGACGCCGCGCGCCAGCGGGCTGTAGGGCACCACGCCCAGGCCGTAGTGGCCGCAGGCCGGCAGGTGCTCGACCTCGGGCATGCGGTTCAGGGCGTTGTAGTAGGGCTGGCTGACCACCGGGCGCGGCACGCCCTGCAGGTCGCAGAGCCGGACGATCTCGGCGATCCGCCAGGAGCGGTAGTTGGAGACCCCGAAGTAGCGGACCTTGCCGGCCCGGATCAGGTCGCCCATGGCGGCCACGGTCTCCGCCAGCGGCGTGTCCAGGTCCTCCTTGTGGAGGTAGTAGATGTCGACGTAGTCGCTGCCCAGGCGGCGCAGGCTGGCCTCGATCGCGGACATGACGTGCTTGCGCGACAGGCCCTTCTGGTTCGGCCCCTCGCCCATGGGGTTGCAGAGCTTGGTCGCCAGGACCCAGAGGTCTCGGTCGGGCGCGATCGCCCGGCCGGTGATCTCCTCGGAATCGCCCTCGTTGTAGACGTCGGCGGTGTCGATGAAGTTGACCCCGGCGTCGCGGGCCTGGCCGATGATCCGATCCGAGGTCAGCGGATCCGCGCGCCCGCCGAACATCATGGTCCCCAGACAGATCGGCGAGACCATCAGGCCGCTGCGGCCCAGACGGCGGTATTCCATTCCTCCAGTCTCCCTTATTGCGCCTATTGCGCCGCGGCCTGGCCCGGCGGCGCGAAGGTCCGCTCCATCTCACGGCGGACCCGGACCGGCTCGGCGGTCTCGTCCACCTCCACGTCGCCCCAGCGCAGCACGGCGCCCTGCGCGACACCCTGCGTCAGCTTGACGTCGTGGGCCAAGCCCAGCGGCAGGGCGCCCTCGGCCAGGCTGTCCTCGGCCGGCATCAGGCGGCCCCAGACCGTATAGCCGCCTTCGCCGTCGAGAACCTCGCCGGGCTTGAGGTCGCGCTTGGCGACCGCGACCACGTCGCCGCGGAAGCCGGTCGGCGCGCCGGTCGCCTCGCCGCGCAGGGCCGCCGAGGCCACCGAGACGCCGAGCTCCAGCCCGATCAGGTGATAGGGCTTGTACATGGCGGTGTAGCGGCCGCTGTCGTCGGTCGCGAGCCCGTACTCCTTGAAGCAGCGCGCCGCGTAGTCGCCGGGCGCCTCGAAGACCACGTAGACGCCCCAGCGCAGGTGCTGCGCGATGTCGCTGCCGTCGCGCTCCTGGCTCGACACCACCTCGACCTGGCCCTTGTGGTGCAGCCAGCCGCCTTCGGCCCGCGGGCGCAGCACCTGGGGCAGGCGGTCGACGTCGCAGGGCGGGAAGGCCAAGCCGTCCGGCGCCGGCGTCAGGCCGGTGGCGTTGGCCACGGCGGCCATCTCGATACCGGACTTGGTGCCGTCCATGAAGGAGTTGAACATCTTGGGGTTCATGCCGCCCGCCGCCGCGTCCTCGGCGGAGATGCCGAAGATGTCCCACACCGTGTCCGGGGTCATGTTGTGGTAGGCGGGCAGGTACTTGGTGCCCTTGCCGGCGGCGACCACCGGGAAGCCGCAGGCCCGGGCCCAGTCGACCATCTCGCAGATCAGCGCCGGCTGGTCGCCGTAGGCCAGGGAATAGACCAGGCCGGCGCGCTCGAACTCTCGGGCCAGCAAGGGCCCGGCCAGGGCGTCGGCCTCGACGTTGACCATGACCAGGTGCTTGCCCTGGTCGACGCAGGCCCGGGCGTGGCGAATCCCGGCCGCGGGATGGCCGGTGGCGTCGATCACCACCTCGGGCTCCGGGGCCGCGATCAAGGCGGCGGCGTCCTCGACGATCCGGGTCGCGGCGATCCGTTCCTCGGACCAGCCGACCGCGGCGCAGGCCGCGCGTGCCCGGCCGGCATCGAGGTCGGCGATGACCGCGACCTCCAGGCCCACCGTCTCGGCCGCCTGAGCGAGGAACATCGAGCCGAACTTGCCGGCGCCGATCAGGCCGCAGCGCAGCGGCCGGCCCTCCTCGGCGCGCTTCATGAGTAGACGATGCAGGTTCATGCCCGCAGGTTAGCACCGCCTGAGGCGGAGCGGCAAACCGGCCGTCGGGGCCGAAGCGCGAACCGCCCGCCGCGGCCGCGCAAGGCAAGCACCTCCGCGCCGGAGCGGGTCAATCCCGGCCGCCGAAGCGGGCGACGAAATCCTCGAGCTCCTCCAGGGTCGGGCTGTGGTCGCCGCCGTCGATCCGCCCTGCGAAGGCCTTGCCGCGTCGAATCCCGAGGGCTGCGAGGGGTATCAGCTTGCGGATGTCGTCCTCCAGGTCCTCGCCGCCCTCGCCATCGATCGCCAGTTGGCGCAGCTTCAAAGCCGAAATCGTCATCCCCTGGGCCTCGGCCTCCGGCTGTTTGAGCGCCTCTCGGAAGACGCATTCCACGACGCCGAAGACCTCGCCGGCGTCCGTCACATCCCGGTCGATGCAGACTTCGATCAGGAAGCTCACCAGGAAGACCTGTGCCTCGATGGTCCAGTCGAAGTAGCCCTTCCCGACCAGGTCCTCGGCCTTGGCCGCCTTGGGATCGGCGGCGACTCCGTCGACCTGCGGCAAAAGGATCGCGCCGGCTGTCAGCCCCTGGGTGTAGTCGATCAGGCGGCCGGCCAGGACGTCCAGCGCACCAGGCGCCGCCTCGCGGCCCAGAAGCCGCGACAGAAAACCGAACATGCCTTGCTCCCCCTTCCCCCTCATGACCTTCTGCCGCCCTTCGGGCAGGACCGAGCAGGCCTCGCCTGCGCTTGGACGGCCGGACAGTCTTTCTCGTCATGCTAGCACAAAAAGGGAACAAATAAAGAACGATTGGGAGGAACATCTCGAACCCGCGGCCAGAAAGCCGGCAGACTTCCGCCGCGCTACTCCGCAGCGGCGGTGGTCAGCTCGAGCAGGCAGTCGTCCGCCAGGCAGTCGATCGCGGTGAAGTCCCGGTGCGCGATCCACTCCGCGCGCTTGAACTGGCGGATGTGGTTCTCGACGTGGCAGAGGCTGAGATAGACGATGGTCCGGCCGAAGGGGCTGATGTTGGCCGGGCTGGCGTGCACCAGGTTGCAGTGGAACATCAGCACCGAGCCGGCCGGCCCGGTCGGCGCGACCACGCCGCCGGCCTCGGCCAGGCGGGTGATGGTCGCCCGGTCCAGGGTCCAGAGCGGATAGGAGGTGGTCTCCAGGTCGTGCCCGGCCGGCAGGACGCCCTGCTTGTGGCTGCGCGGAATGAACAGCAGCGGGCCGTTGGCCGCGGTCACCTCGTCCAGGAAGACCGCGATGTTCATGGCCCGCGGTTCCGGCATGCCGTCGTCGCGCGCCCAGGTGCCGTAGTCCTGGTGCCACTGCCAGACCTCGCCGTCGAAGGCGGCCTTGGCGTTGACCTTGTACTGGTGCAGGTAGACCGGGCCGTCGAGGAGCTGCATCACCGGGTCGACCAAGCGCGGGTGCCGGCCCAGGCGGCGGAAGGCCTCGTTGTAGGTCTGGGCCGCGAAGGCGGTGCGCGCGGTGCCGCTGCTCTCGCGCCAGACCTCCTCGCGGTCGAGCTGGTAGACCCGGTCGGCCTCGGCCCGCAGCAGGGCGGCCTCGGCCGGAGAGAAGACCTCGGGCAGGAAGAGGTAGCCCTCGGTGTCGAAATCGGCGCGTTGTGCCTCGGTCAGTTTCATGGCGCCTGTCTCCCTGTCTGCGGGCCTCCGGGCACCAAGTCTAGAGCAGGCCGCGTCCGAGGCAAACCGTCGCCGAGATGGTTCGAAGGACCGCGGACGATGGTTAGTGTGGTGGTTCCCGATCGATCGGCTTGACGACGGCGGCCCTGGACGCGCTATTCAAGGCTCTCATCTCCAGTGCACAGGGAAGACAAGGACCATGAACGAAGACGTCTTCAACATGGAGCTGCGCAAGTTCCTCAAGAAGGTCGGGGTGACCTCGCAGCGCGAGATCGAGCAGGCGGTGCGCGGCGCGATCGAGGCCGGCAAGCTGAAGGGCGACGAGACCGTCAAGGCCAAGGTCACCTTGACCCTGGAAGGCCTGGAGCTGAGTCACGAGATCGACGGCGACATCTCGCTGGTCTGACCCGCCGGCCCCCCGACCGGAACCGGCGCCGCTCAGTGGCTCGGCTGCGGCGGCAGGAGCAGCTTGTCGTTGACCGAGAGGGCGCCGTCGGGCTCGACCTTGACCAGGAAGCGGTCGACCGGGCCCTCGGCGCCGCTTTCGTCCCGCTCGGCGAAGGCCTTGAGCAGGGCGAGCATCGCGACCGCGCCGCGGGCGTTGTCCCGGATCTTCTGGTCCGGGTCCGCCAGGCTTTGCTGCGCCAGCTCGAGCAGGGCATCGAAGCCGCCGACCTCGGCCAGGACGGTGCCGCGAACCCCGAAGGCGGCGCCGACGTCGATCACCAGGCCGCCCTTGAGGGCGACCTCGGCGTCGGGCGCGGCCAAGCGGGTGCCCGAGAGGTCGAGCGTCGTGCCGGCCGCGGACATGGCCCCGATCAGCTTCTCGCCGGCCTCCGCGGCCAGGCGCTCGCTCTTGGGCCCGCCGAGGGTCAGGTCCTCGCCCTCGACCTTTTCGGCCAGGGGCTCCAGAAGCGCCAGCAGGGTGCGCAGCGGGATCCGCTCCAGGGACAGCACGGCGCTGCCGTCGGCCGGCATCAGGGCGGCGGCCAGGCCCTCGTCCTTGCGGTCGGGACCGGTGATCCGAAGCCCGGTCTGCGCCAGGGCCAGATCCAGCTTGGCGACCGACTCCTCGAGGTCCGAGACCGCGTAGCCGAGGCTGATGCTGTCGATCTCCAAGGCTTCCTGGGCACCCTCCCGGAGCCCTCGGAAATCGCGGAGCTCGAAGGTCATGCGGCCGCCCTGCGACAGGGTCAGCAGATCGGTCACCAAGCTCGTCGGTGCCTCCTCGGCGGTGCGCTCCGGCGATGCCTCGTCCGCCCGGCGCGGGACCGCGACCACCGCCGTGGGATCGTGGTCCGGCACCTCGACCTTGCCGTCGATCCCCCCGAGCGAGACGCGCAGGTCGTCGTCCCGGAGGGTGACGCCCTTGACCTGGAGCCGGGCATCGATGTCGTAGCGTTCCTTCTCGGCCGGGCGGCTCGCCAAGTCGCCCAGGATCGTCTCGAACCCGGCCAGGGGCTCGCCGGCCACGGTCTCGACGGCCGCGCCGCTGGCCGAGAAGCTTCCTTCCATCAGCCTGAGGTAGGCAAAGGACCAAAGGCCCTCGAAGGCCAGGAGGCCCGGCTTGACCACATGGCTCGGGGTTTGCCCGTCTTCCGAATAGAGCCAGCGAGGCGGCAGGCTGAGGTCCGAGACCCGGAACAGCTCGTCGCCGCCGCGTCGGCCCGCCGGGGTCATGGTGAAGCTGGCGCGGCCGATGTCGAGCCGCGCCGCCTTGGTCGGGTCCGGGATCATCCGCAGACCGGTCAGGGTGACCTTGAAGCCCTCGCCCCCGCCCTCGCCTGGGCCTTCGACTTCGAGTCCATCGTAGGCCAGCAGCGGCGGGGCCTCGGGCCCACGGGCGGCGTGGATCAGCTTGAAGGCCTCTTCGATCTTGCCGCGGAGCTGCCCGGCTTCAAGGGCCGGGGCCGGCGTCGCGAAGAGGCAAGCGATGGCGAGACCGACACCCAGTAGACCCGTCTGGCTGCTGCGCATGATGCCGAGCTCCCAAGTGGCTTTGGGCGAAGGCCTCAGTTGCGCGGCACTATAGGACAGGGGCAGGGGGGCCGAAACGGCTTTCTGCCCGCGCCCGCGCCGGCGAAAACGGGCAGACGACCGCCCCGCCGCGAGGGCGAGGGGCTCCGGCGTCTCCCCGGGCGCCGGGGGCAGGACCCGCGCTACGAGCGGCTGCGGTCCAGGCCGATGTCGCGCAGCAGGAGCGGGTCGAGGTCGCGCAGGTCGCGCTGGATCATCAGCTCGCGCCGCCAGGCCACCAGGCTCCCGGCAGTCTCAGCGAAGGCGAGGCCGGCCCGGGCCACGAGGTCACGGGCGCTGAGGCCCGGGATGGTCGGATCGACGAAACGCTGCGACAGGTCGGTCATGGCAGGTCTCCGGTCTTGGCCAGGTATTTAGCTGAACTCAAAACTCTCGAATCCCGATCGGGCGCGGGATCAAGGTGTCTCTTTGAAGAATGGGCGCAGGACAAAGGCCTTGAAATCGATTTCTTCTGTCCCCTAAATTTAGAAAAACTAAATTAGGAGCCGCGTCGATGCGCCTGCCTTCCCTGAACGCGCTGCGGGCCTTCGAGGCCGTGGCCCGGCATCTCAGCCTGACCCGGGCGGCGGCGGAGCTGCACGTGACCCCGGCCGCGGTGAGCCATCAGCTCAAGGCCCTGGAGGCGGACCTCGGCGTGCCCCTGCTGCGCCGGACGCGGCGCGAGTTCTTCCTGACCGACGCGGCGCAGGCCGGGCTGCCGGCCCTGCGCGAGGCCTTCGACCTGCTGGGCGAGGCGGTCGAGCGGATGCGCAGCGAGCTGCCGGACCGCCTGCTGACGATCAGCGTCCTGCCCTCCTTCGCGGTCTCCTGGCTGGTGCCGCGGCTGAGCCGCTTCAAGGCGCAGCACCCGGAGATCGACGTCCGCCTGGACACCACCGACCGCGTGGTCGACCTGCGCCGCGAGGCCATCGACCTGGGAATCCGCTTCGGCGCCGGCGACTATCCGGGCCTGGAGGTTCAGCAGCTCCTCGACGAGCAGATCTTCCCGGTCTGCAGCCCGGCCCTCCTGGAGGGCCCGCATCCGCTCAAGGCGCCCGAGGACCTGCGCCATCACAGCCTGCTGCACGTCGACTGGACGCCCTTCATGGAGGAGACCGGCGACTGGAAGCTCTGGCTGATGGCGGCCGGGCTCGAGGACGTGGTCGACGTCTCGCGCGGCCCGCGCTTCTCGCACACCAACCTGGCCCTGCAGGCCGCGGTCCACGGCCAGGGCGTGGTCATCGGCAGCCAGGCGCTGGCCGGGGACGACCTCGCCGCCGGCCGCCTGGTCCGCCCCTTCGGGATGAGCGTGCCGGTGAACTTCTGCTACTTCGTGGTGACCACGCCGGGCGCGGCGCGGCTGCCCAAGGTGGTCGCCTTCAAGGATTGGCTGCTGAGCGAGGCCGCCGGCGAGCAAGGCGGGGATCGGGCGGCAGGCGGCTAATACCAAGGGAAGGAAGTATTGACCTGTTTCACGGCGCCTTGGCCCGCATCTCGGCGGCGAGCGCCCGGGCCAGCGGATCCTGGGCCGCGTCCAGGGCCTCGACCACCCGCCGGCGGTCGGCCGCCGACTTGTTCTGGCTGAGCTTGGCCTTGGCCTCCAGGCGGGCGACCGGGATCTCGAAGGCGAGGATGCCGCGCCGCATCCGGGCCAGGTACTTCGGGTCCTGGCCTTCCATGCGCCAGGGTTTTGCGGCGCCGGCCTCGTGGTCCTCGACAAGGCGATCCAGCAGCGCCTCGACCTCGGCCGCCGCCTCGATGATCCGCGGCCGCCCGTAGAGGTGAACGGCCAGGTAGTTCCAGGTCGGCACCGCCGGCCCGGGCTCGTACCAGGACGGCGAGACGTAGCCGTGGGCGCCCTGGAAGACGACCAGCGCCTCGCCGCCCGAGTCCGCCAGGGCTTCGAGGTCGTGCCGCTGCGGATTGGCCCGGGCCAAGTGTCCGAGCAGGCGGCCCTGCACCCCGCCGGCGGCGTCGACCGCGGTCTCCTCGAAGAGGAAGGGCAGGTGGGAGGCCTGCGGCCGCCCCTGCGCCGAGACCGTCACCAGCAGGCCGAAGCTGTTGTCGCGGACGACCGCGGTGGCGGCGGCCGCGTCCTCCAGGCGGAAGACCTCCGGAACGTACATGGCTCCCTCCAGGCTGCGCGATCGCTGGTAGCTATCAGCAGATCGGCCCTCTTGGAAGAACCGCTTTGCCCGGTTCCACAGGGCCAATCGGACAGGAACGCGCCAAGAGGCTGGTCAGTCCCGAGGACGGCGATGGGAGTCGGGTGCCGCCCCGCGTTTCGGCATCCGGGAATCCGATAGGATGTCCCTGCGCAACCAGCCCGGCCAGTCGTCCAGAGAGCGGGGCAGATACGTCACCTTCGCCTCTCCGGGCCTCAGCCACGCCGTCGCCCGTCTCAAGACCTCGCGGATACCGGCCTTCTTGACCTGCATGGCGCCTGCCCCATCGCAAAAAAACAGGATGTCGCCCCGCCACCCGGCTTGCGATGAAGAATCGCCCATCATATTATTCAGATATGAATATTGCGGCCCTGGACTGGAACGCGATCCGGGTCTTCGCTTCGGTGGCCGAGCACGGCACCCTGAGCGGCGCCGCGGAGGAGCTCGGCATATCCCAGCCGACCGCGGGCCGTCAGGTCGGCAAGCTGGAGGCAGCCCTCGACCTGCGTCTCTTCGAACACCACCGGACCGGCTACACGCTCACCGCCGAGGGCCGGAAGCTGCTGGAGCTGGCCAGGCGGATGCGCCTGGACGCGGCGGAGTTCGAAAGGGCCGCGTCCCTGGCGTCATCGAGCCGCAGGTCGCCGCGGATCAGGATCGCCCTCGGAGACTGGAGCCTGCACTTCCTGGCGCCCAGGCTCTCAGACCTGGTATCGGGCAATCCGGAGCTCCAGATCGAGATCGTGGCCGAGGACCGCTTCACGGACCTGTCGCGGAACGAAGCCGACCTCGCGGTCCGCAACCAGCGGCCGAGGCATCACCACCTGATCGCGAAGAAGATCGGCACGACGGCTTCCTACGTCTACGGATCGGAGTCCTATTGCCGGAACCGCCCCAGCGCCTTCGATCCGGATCGCTGGCCGGAGCACGACTGGGTCGGCTTCGGCACGACCCGGCCGGAGTTCTCCGGCACGCGCTGGCTGGGGGCGCTCCTGGGCGGCAAGAGTCCCAGGTACGTCGTCAACCGCTCCTCGGGCGTCCTGGCGGCAATCCATTCGGGCTG
>JANQGU010000092.1 GCA_028282935.1 Kiloniellales bacterium | reverse complement strand
TGCATCAGGATCTCGCGCAGCATCGAGAGGGTCGGGTCGACCTCGCGCTTCTTGCGCTCGTCGGCCAGGGTCCGGACGATCGCCCAGAGGTCCTCGGGCGTGGTGAAGTAGTCCCGCCGGTCGCCGGGCACACGCCGCAGGCGGACCAGGTTCCAGGCCTGCAGCTCCTTCAGGCCCATGGAGACGTTGGAGCGCGAGAAGCTCAGCTTCTCGACGAGCTGGTCGGCGTTCAGCGGCTCCGGCGACAGGAAGAGCAGGGCGTAGATCTGCCCGACGGTGCGGCTGATGCCCCAACGGCTGCCCATCTCGCCGAAGTGCAGCACGAAGGCCTGGGTGATCGTAGGTAAATCCATGTCTTTCCTGAATTTACAAGAATTCTTGAAATATATAAAAACTGGAGAACGGGAGATCAAGCGGTGAATTGTCGGGGTGTGCCGCCGCCTCCGGCCTGCGCCCCGGTGTGCGGCTTTGGGCGGCCTTGTCGCCAGGGCAGGCCCGGCAAGAAGCGAGGGACTCCTGGCGAGCGAGTCCGACACGGTCGCTTGCCGTCTCGAACCCCGAGACCATCTTGTGGTTCATTGGCACTGTCATTCGACGCTGTCCGTCCGACCTCTTTTTCGGAGACCCAGACTTCATGACGATCGATCGCCGCCCCACCATCTCGGCCCCCGATGACGATCCGCATCTCTGGCTCGAGGAGATCGAAGGCGAGCGAGCGCTTGCCTGGGTCGAGCGCCAGAACCGGGCGACTCTGGGACGCTTCGGCGGCGCCGGCTACGCGGCTGACCGGGACACCCTGACCGCCCTGCTCGACCGGCCGGACAAGATCCCCTATGTCGGGCGCCGCCGGGATCGCCTCTACAACTTCTGGAAGGACGCCGAGCATCCGCGCGGCCTCTGGCGCAGAACCAGCGAGGCGAGCTATGGGACCGAGACGCCGGAGTGGGAGGTGCTGCTCGACCTCGACGCCCTCGCGGCCGAGGAAGGCGAGGACTGGACGTGGCAGGGGCCCGGAACCCTGCCGGGCAGCCACGATCTCGCAATCCTTCGCCTCTCCAGGGGCGGCAGCGACGCGGTGACCCTGCGCGAGTTCGACCTGACCACCAAGACCTTCGTCGAGGACGGCTTTCGCAGCGTCGAGGCCAAAGGCTGGTCGGACTGGCTGGACCGCGACACGCTGCTCTTTTGCACGGCCCATGGCGGCGGCCGGGCCACGCGCGCCGGCTATCCGCGCAGCGTGCAACTCTGGCAGCGCGGATCGGACCCCGCGGCGGCGCCGGTCTTGTTCGAGACTGACGAAGCCAACGTCATGGTCCTGGCCTACCTGGACCGTGAGGCGGAGGAAGAGCGGATCTGGTACCTGGAAAGGCTCAGCTTCTTCGAGACCCTGCGCTGGCTGGGAGACCGGAACGGGCCGAAGCGGAAGCTCGACCTGCCGCTCGACGCCGATATGAAAAGCCAGCGCGACTGGCTCGCGATCAGACCCAGAAAACCTTGGACGGTCGGCGGTCGTACCTTCGCTCCGGACACGCTGCTCGGCATCGGGCTCGAAGGCTTCCTCGCCGGGGACCGGGACTTCGAGGTGCTGTTCGAGCCGGCCGAGCGGCGGGCTCTCGACTATTTCTTCTGGTGCGGTGACCGGCTGGTCCTCAGCGTCCTCGACAATCTCGCGCCCGAGATTCACTACGTGATACCTGGTGCCGAGGGCTGGTCGCGCAGCGCGATCGAAGGCCTGCCCAAGATCGCGGTCGTCGGCGTCTGGCCGATGGATAACGAGCCCTCGGAGTCCAAGGGCGACTTGCTCGCGACCCTGCAGGATCCGCTGACTCCGCCCACCTTCCTGCGGATCGAGCCCGGCAAGGCACCCGCCGTCTTGAAGCAGGAAAAGCCGACCTTCGAGGCCGAGGGGTTCACCGTCACCCGGCACGAGGCCGTCTCGATCGACGGCGTGCGCATCCCCTATGCCCAGGTCGGACCATCGGAGAGTGACGGCAATGCGCCGGTCCACATGACGGGCTACGGCGGCTATCGAATCCCGGTCTTGCCTTACTACCGCACGGCCATCGGTAAGCTCTGGCTGGAACGCGGCGGCACCGCGGTGATCGCCAACATCAGGGGCGGCGGCGAGTTCGGCACGCCTTGGCACGAAGCCGGGCGGCGGGAGGGCAAGCGCCTATCGCACGATGACTTCGCCGCGGTCGCGGACGACCTCGTGCGGCGCGGAGTCACGACGCCGAAGCGTATCGCGGCCGAGGGCGGCTCGAACGGCGGCATCCTGATCACCAACATGCTGACCCGCTATCCGGAGCGCTTCGGCGCGTTGTTCTGCACCATTCCGCTGGTCGACATGCGCCGCTATACCAAGCTCCTGGCGGGCGCCAGCTGGATCGACGAGTACGGCGATCCGGACAAGCCCGAGGACTGGGCCTTCCTCCAGACCTACTCCGCCTACCACGCGGCCGAACCAGGCCGGCCCTATCCGCCCATCCTGCTCGCCACGACGCGGCGCGACGACCGTGTGCATCCGGGTCACGCCAGGAAGATGGCGGCGAAGCTCCAGGCGCTGGGTTGCGACGCGCACTTCTACGAGCCTGCCGCCGGCGGCCACGGCTACGGCAAGGACAACCGCGAGATGGCGAGCTTCATTGCCCTCGGCTTCTCTTTCCTTCGCCGGGCGATCGGCTGGGAGCTGGACTCCTGATCCGCCAGTCGGTCCCGATGCCGCGCTCGGACTGAAAGATCGCCGCCGCCTAGACCTGGATCACGCCAATCACCCGGGGGTCGTCGATGACCTTCTTTTCCTGCTTGTAGGGCTTGAAGCCGAGCTGCTGGTAGAGGGGCAGGGCCTTGGGGTGGTCGAGGTTGCAGGTGTTGACCCAGAGCCGCCTGGGCTCGTAGCTCCAGGCCCGCTCGATGGCCCAGGCCAGGAGGTAGCGGCCGAGGCCGCGGCCGATGAAGAAGGGCATCATTCCGAAGTAGGCGAGCTCGATCTCGCTCCCCTGGCGGCGGTCCAGCTCGGCGAAGCCGGCGGGCGCGCCCTCGGCGTAGAGCACATAGATCTCGACCCGCTCGTCCTCGATCACCCGCGCCAGCGCGGCGTCGGCCATGAGCCGCCGCTCGTACCACAGCCAGGGCTCGCCGACGGTGTCGTAGAGAAAGCGATAGAAGGGGACCGGCGGATTGTGGGCGCGGAGCAAGGCGATGGTGGTCTCGGCCGGGTGCAGGACCTGGGGCAGGCTGGGGCGCTCGGTCATCTCCAGGTAGGTGACCGCGACTTCGAGCTTGCCGTCTCCGGCCGCGCTGGCTTCGCCTTTGCCCCCGACCAGGCGCCGGCGCATGATGTGGCGCGGCTCGGTGCCGTAGCCCAGGCGCTCGCAGAAGCGCCGCGCCTCCAGCTTGCCGGCAGGGATCAGGAGCTGCGCGCTCTCGGCGCCGCGTTCCTTTAGCCAGCGCTCGGCGAAGCGCACCAGGCGTCGGCCATAGCCGCGGCCGCGCTGCCCGGCGTCGATCGCGAGGTTGTGGATCGAGCCCCGGCCGCCGTCGAAGGCGACGCAGAGCCCGGCGATGACCTCGCCGCCGTGGACTCCGACCAGGACCTCGGCGTCCGAGGCGGCGCGGAAGTTCTTCAGGTCGGCCAGGGGGTCGTCGCGCTCGGCCAGGACGCCGGCGGCGTGCCAGAGCCCCAGCAGGGCCTCGTCCTCCGCCGGCTCGGCCGGGCGAATCTTCAGGTCGGGCAGTTCGTCGTCCTCGGTGCTCATGTAGAGGCGGTCATGCCTGGTCAGCGGCCGCGGCCGGGACCGACCTCGACCGGCGTGTCGCCGGGCCGGCCCCATTCGGCCCAGGAGCCATCGTAGACCGCGACCTCCTTGTGGCCGGCCAGGTGCAGGCCCAGGGCCAGCACCGCCGCAGTGATGCCGGAGCCGCAGGTGGTCACCACCGGACGGGCCATGTCGATGCCGGCCGCCTCGAAGCGGTCCCTGAGCTGGTCCGGCTTCAGCAGGGTCCGGCCGTCCTCGGCGAAGAGCTCGTTGAAGGGCAGGTTGAGGCTGCCCGGGATGTGGCCGCCGCGCCGGCCCGGCCAGATCTCCGCCTCGGTGCCCTGGAAGCGGCCCCGGGAGCGGGCGTCGAGGAGCTGTTCGCGCTTGTCCTCGATGTTGTCGCGGACCTGGTCCTTGTCGCGGACCATCAGGGTGTTCATGCGGGCGCTGAAGTGGCGCTCGCCCGGTCGCGCCGGGCCGTCCTCGACCGGGCGCCCCTCGTCGAGCCACTTGGGCAGGCCGCCGTCCAGGACCGCGACGTCGTCGTGGCCGAAGAGCCGGAACATCCACCAGACCCGGGCCGCGCTGCGCAGGCCCTGCTGGTCGTAGACGACGATGCGGGTGCCGTCGCCGAGGCCGAGGCGCCGGACACGCGAGGAGAACTTCTCCGGCGGCGGCAGCATGTGCGGCAGGTCCGAGGCGGAGTCGGCGATCTCGTCGATGTCGAAGAAGACGGCGCCGGGGATGTGCGCGGCCTCGAAACGCTCGCGGGGATCCCAGTCCTCGTTGGGAAGGGCCAGGGTGGCGTCGACCACCCGGACGTCGGGGGCCTGGATGTGGTCGGCCAGCCAGTCGGTGGAAACCAGGGAGTCCTGGGGCGCTTGGGTCATGCTTCGGCTCTATCTCTCGTGATTTGATCGGGCGGCCTCGAGGTGCAGCCGGCAGGCCGTCAGCTCCGCTGTCATGGCCGGACTTGATCCGGCCATCCATGGTGCCGGTTGCTCAATGGATGCCCGGATCAAGTCCGGGCATGACAGTAGAAAAGGGGAGCAGAACGAGATCATCCCACGGCCTACTCCGCCAGGAGGATGTTGACGCGGCGGTTCTGGCGGCCCTTGTTCTCGATCTTGCCGATCGCGACCGGGCCGATCTCGCCGGTGCTGCGGACGTGGGTGCCGCCGCAGGGCTGCAGGTCGACGCCCTCGATCTCCAGCAGCCGGACCTTGCCTTGGCCGCTCGGCGGCTTGACCGACATGGTCCGCACGAGTTGTGGGCTGGCGGCCAGCTCCTCGTCGGTGATCCAGCGCGGCCGCACCGGATGATCCTCGGCGACGATCCGGTTCAGCGCCGCGGTCAGCGCCTCCTTGTCGAGCCGGGTGTCCGGCAGGTTGAAGTCGAGCCGGCTCTTGGCCTCGCCGACCTGGCCCCCGGTCACGTCGCCTTCGATCAGCGAGCAGAGCAGGTGCATGCAGGTGTGCATGCGCATCAGCCGGTGCCGGCGCTCCCAGTCGATCTCGGCGGTGACCGCGGTCCCGGGGGCGGGCAGGGCGGCGCCCTCCTCGGGGATGTGCAGGACGTCGTCCGGGCTCTCGCCCTTGCGGGTGTCGACGATGCGCAAGGACCCGCCGCCCTGGACCAGGCGCAGGACGCCGCTGTCACCGGGCTGGCCGCCGCCCAGCGGGTAGAAGACGGTCCGGTCGAGCCGGATCCCGGTCTCGTCGGCCGAGACGACCACGGCCTCGCAGGACCGCTGGTAGGCGTCGTCGCGGAAAATCAGCTCCATCGCGTTCTCTCCCCCTCGTGGGCCCCCTGGTCTCCGTCTCCCCGGCCGGGCGGCTCAGGCCGCGCCGCGCTCCAGCCAGTCCGGCACCGGCAGGCCCTTCTCGCGCAGGAAGGCCGGGTTGAAGAGCTTGCTCTGGTAGCGGGTGCCGAAGTCGCAGAGGATGGTCACGATGGTGTGCCCGGGGCCGAGCTGCTTGGCCAGGCGCAGGGCGCCGGCGACGTTGATGCCGCTGGAGCCGCCCAGGACCAGGCCCTCGCGTTCCATCAGGTCGAAGACCAGCGGGATCGCCTCTTCGTCGGGGATCTGGAAGGGCGCGTCGACCGCCAGGTCCTGGAGGTTGCCGGTGATCCGGCCCTGTCCGATGCCCTCGGAGATCGAGCTGCCCTCGGCCTTGAGCTCGCCCGTGGTGAAGTAGCTGTAGAGCGCGGCGCCCATGGGATCGGCGAGGCCGATGGCGATGTCCTTCTTGCGCTCGCGCAGCGCCTTGGCGGTGCCGGCCAGGGTGCCGCCGGTGCCGACCGCGCAGATGAAGGCGTCGACCTTGCCGTCGGTCTGCTCCCAGATCTCGGGCCCGGTGCCCTCGTAGTGGGCGCGGCGGTTGGCGGTGTTGTCCCACTGGTTGGCGTAGACCACGCCCTTGGGCTCCTTGGCCGCCAGTTCCTCGGCCAGGCGGGCGGCCTGGTGGACGTAGTTGTTGGGGTCGCGGTAGGGCACGGCCGGGACCTCGATCAGCTCGGCGCCGCAGAGCCGCAGCATGTCCTTCTTTTCCTGGGACTGGGTCTCGGGAATGACGATGACCGTGCGGTAGCCGCGCGCCCGGGCGACCAGGGCCAGGCCGATCCCGGTGTTGCCGGCGGTGCCCTCGACGATCACGCCGCCCGGCTTCAGGACACCGCGCTCCTCGGCGTCGAGGACGATGAACTTCGCCGCCCGGTCCTTGACCGAGCCGCCGGGGTTGAGGAACTCGGCCTTGCCCAGGATCTCGCAGCCGGTTGCCTCGGAAAGGTGCCGCAGGCGGATCAGCGGCGTGTTGCCGATCGCCCCGACGAAGCCGTCGCGGATGTCCAAGGGAGCCTCTCCATCTGCCTTTGGTGCGCCTTTGCGCCGGACAGCGATGCTAGCCCCGGCACCCGGGGAAGACAATCGGTCCCGGGGTCACGCGCGCGCTCGCGGGCGGAGGGAAAAGGGGGTCCGTCAAAAAAGGGGTCAGAGTCATTTTTTAGAAAAAGGGGTCAGAGTCATTTTTCGGAGTGCCTTGGCACAGAGGCGGTAAAGCCATCGCCGTGAAAAATGACTCTGACCCCTTTTTCTAAAAAATGACTCTGACCCCTTTTTCTAAAAAATGACTCTGACCCCCTTTTTTGACGGCAGGCGGCCCCGGGTTCACAGCTCGTTGCAGGAGAGGGGCTTGCCGTACTCCATCATGAAGTGGGCCTGGCCGGCGGTGCCGGCCTTGCAGAACCACTGGTAGCCGAGCTCCTCGTTCCGCTCGACCGCGCGCCCCTTGATGTACATCCGGCCCAGCTCGATCTGGGCGCTGGGGAAGCCGTTCTCCGCGGCCTCCACGATCAGGGCGAGCCCCCGCGGCGGGTCCTTCTCGACACCGAAGCCCATGACGAAGGCGTTGCCGAGGGCCAGCTTCGAGGCGTCGTGCCCCAGATCGACCGCGGCGCGGAAGAGCTCGGCCGACCGCTCCAGGTCCGGCCAGATGCCGTAGCCGCCGTTGAAGTAGAGGACCCCCTGCAGGTAGAGGGATTCGGCCAGGCCCTGCTCCGAGGCGCGCTCCAGCCAGGGCAGGGCCTCGCGGACATGGCGGCCGTCGCCCTGCTCTTCCGAGATCAGGGCTAGTGCCAGGTTGTGCTGGGCCTGGGCGTGGCCCAACTCGGCGCCCCGCTCGTAGTGCTTGCGGGCCGCGGCCTTGTCGTGGCCGTCCCAGCCCTCGCGCTCGTAGGCGAAGCCGAGATAGAACTCGGCGGCGGCGTAGTCGGTCTCGGCGGCCTCGGTCAGGGGCTCCAGGGCCTTCACGGGGAAGCCCTGGAACAGCAGGGCCCGGCCGAGCTCCAGCTTGAGCCGGGGCTCGTCGGGCTCCTCCTCCAGCGCCTGGCGGCAGGCGGCCACGGCCTCGGCGGCGTTGGCCGCGGTCAGCGCCTCCGGTTCGACGACCCGGCGCGGGTCCCAAGGGTCGCCGGCCAGCCGGTCGCAGTCGGTGACCGCTCCGGCCCGGGCCGGCGGCGCCAGCGCCAGGACGGCGCCAAGCGCCAGAGCTGCGGGCAAGATTGCGGCGGGGACTTTGGCTGAAGGCATGGCTTTCCTGGCCTCCCTGGCACGTTGCTGGATGGAATGTAGGATCCGGCGCCGCCCTTGCCAGGGGGCGGACGATGGCGGTTCTCTTACACGGACCAGCGCGCGCGCAGTTCGTCCCGGTTCAGGAGCAGCCACTGCAGGGCGATCAGGCCGGTGGCGTTGCTCACCTTCTTCGCCGCCAGCAGGCCGCGCAGCTCGGCGAAGGGGACGACGACGGCCTTGATGTCCTCGCCCTCCTGCTCCAGGCCGTGAATGCCGCCGGCGCCGGCGGCATCGACCCGGCCGCAGTACAGCCGCTCGGTCTGCGAGACCGCGCCCGGGCTGGCCAGGAAGTCGGCGATCGGGGCCAGCTCCAGGATGGTCAGGCCGGCTTCCTCCTGGCTCTCGCGCCGGGCGACCTCCTCGGGTGTCTCGCCGGGATCGACGATGCCGGCGACGACCTCGAGCTGCCAGGGCGCCCAGCCGGCGGCCAGGGCGCCGGGCCGGAACTGCTCGATCAGCACCACTTCGTCGCGCAGCGGGTCGTAGGGCAGGACGGCGGCGGCATGGCCGCGCTCGAAGACCTCGCGGGTCAGCTCCTGGCTCCAGCCGCCGTCGTGGCGCCGGTGCTGCAGGCGGTAGCGGTCGACCCGGAAGTAGCCCTGAAAGACCGTGTCGCAGGCCAGCACCCGCACGTCGTCGGCGTTCATCCGATCTCCTTTCGGCCGGGTCCCCGGCTGTCGGGTCCTGGCGGACGGCAAGCCCGATCAGAGAACCGCCCGATCACAAAACCGAGGGGGTCCTGTCACCCGGCGGCACCCTGGTGTAAAGCTTTGGCCTGAGATACCCCGGGGACGGCCGAGTCGGCAACGGCGCCGGGGCCCGAGGACGCAGCAAGCCAACGCAGCAAGACGACGAGGGAAGAGGAGGCGAGCATGGCTGGAGGCAGCGAGAAGGTGACCTTTGAAGGCGCCCTGGGCGATCGGCTCGCGGCGCGGCTGGACCTGCCCGAGGGCGAGCCCAAGGCCTACGCGCTCTTCGCCCACTGCTTTACCTGCACCAAGGACATCTTCGCGGCCTCGCGCATCGCCGCGGCCCTGGCCGAGCAGGGCATCGGGGTCCTGCGCTTCGACTTCACCGGCCTGGGCCACAGCGATGGCGAGTTCGCCAACACCAACTTCTCCTCCAACGTCGCCGACCTGCTGAAGGCCGCCGACTTCCTGCGCGAGACCCGGCAGGCGCCGAAGATCATCGTCGGCCACAGCCTGGGCGGGGCCGCGGTCCTGGCCGCCGCGCCGCAGATCCCGGAAGCCGCGGCGGTGGTCACCATCGGCGCGCCCTCGGCGCCGGGCCACGTGCAGCACCTCTTTCACGGGGCGCTGGACCGGATCGCGGCCGAGGGCGAGGCGGAGGTCGAGATCGCCGGGCGGCCCTTCCGGGTCAAGCAGCAGTTCCTGGACGACATCTCGCAGCAGCATCTCTCAGAGGCGCTCGGCAAGCTGAAGAAGGCCCTGCTGGTGTTCCACGCGCCGCGCGACCAGACCGTCGGCATCGAGAACGCCGGCGAGATCTTCGCCGCCGCCAAGCACCCCAAGAGCTTCATCTCGCTGGATGACGCCGACCACCTGCTGAGCCGCAAGTCCGATGCGATCTACGTCGCCGAGGTGCTCTCCGCCTGGGTCGGCCGCTACCTCGACGGCGCCGCCGCGACCACGGCCGCGGCGGCGCCGGCCCCCGCAGCGGAGGAGGGCAGGGTCGTGGTGACCGAGACCGGCGAAGGCCCCTTCGCCCAGCGCATCACCGCGGGACGCCACCTTCTGCGCGCGGACGAGCCGCCTTCGGTCGGGGGCCGGGACGGCGGCCCGACGCCCTACGACCTGCTGCTGGCCGGGCTCGGCGCCTGCACCTCGATGACCCTGCGGATGTACGCCGGGCGCAAGAACTGGCCGCTGGAGCGGGTCTCCGTCGCCCTGCGCCACGAGAAGATTCACGCCCAGGACTGTGCCGACTGCGAGACCGTGGAGGGCCGGGTCGACCGAATCGAGCGCGAGATCACCGTCACCGGCGCGCTCGACGCCGAGCAGCGCCAGCGCCTGCTGGAGATTGCCGACAAGTGTCCGGTTCACCGGACCCTGGAGAACGAGGTCAAGGTGGTCACCGCCCTGGCGGCGGAGTCCCCGGCCTAGGAGCCTGTCCGAGGAATGCTCATGGCCGCGCTCCTGCTGGCGTCGCTGGCGCTAAAGCCGATGTCGGCGCTAGGAAACTTGCGGGTGACGGCTAGCCCTAAAGTTTGTTAGGGTCTTGTTATAGGACAACGGCTTAATAAAAAAACGCGGCCGGCAAGTGATCGGCCGGGGACAGGGAGACGAGTGCAAGCCGGCGGCGCACGGGAAACAACCTTCTTTGGTCCTGTCGTTGTGAGCGTCTGTCACTTTACGGCGGCTGGTCCTTTGGCCGGACCGTCCTCCAGCACCACTCAAGGACTTGGCGAGACCTGCTCGGGCGTGGTGCCGGGCCGGCGGAAGGCGAGAGCCTCCGCGGCCGCGGCCTTGGCTCGAAGGGCGCAACACCTTCCACCGAATGGGGAGTGATCGATGACAAAAGACCTGAAGGACGAGACCGGGAAGAGAATTCATCCCTACGTCCCCGAACTCTGCGAACAGCTGCGCAAGGGCGAAGTCGACCGCCGCGAATTCCTGCGCACGGTCTGCCTGCTCGGCGTCTCCGCCGGCGCCGCCTACGGCATGGCCGGCCGGATCCTGGGCGAGGGCAGCCCGATGCGCAGCGCCCTGGCCGAGGAGCCGAAGACGGGCGGAACACTGAGGGTCGGCATGCAGGTGCAGGAAATGACCGATCCTGCGACCTTCAACTGGACCGAGCCCTCCAACCAGTCCCGGCACACGGTCGAGTATCTCACGCGCACCGGGAGCGACAACATCACGCGGCCCTATCTGGCGGAGAACTGGGAGGCTTCGGACGACCTCAAGACCTGGACCTTCAAGCTGCGCCAGGGCGTCAAGTGGTCGAACGGCGATGATTTCAACGCCGACGACGTGGTCTTCAACGTCGAGCGCTGGCTCAACCCCGACACCGGCTCGTCCAACATCGGCCTGTTCTCAAACATGGTCGAGGAGGTCGATACCGGAAAGAAGGACGATCAAGGCAATCCGGTCATGTCCAAGCGGATGACCGAAGGCGCGGTCGAGAAGGTCGACGACCGCACGGTGCGCCTGCATCTCAACGCGCCGGACCTTAGTATTCCGGAGAACCTCTACAACTATCCGACGGCGATCGTGCACCGCCGGTTCTCCGAGGAGGGCGGCGACCTTTCGAAGAATCCGGTCGGCACCGGACCTTATGAGCTGGCCGAGTTCCGGGTTGGTGAGGTCTGCAAGCTGAAGCGCCGCGACAACTACTGGGGTGACCAGACCTTCCTCGATGAGATCCACTACATCGACCTGGGAGAGGATCGCTCGGCCTGGCTCGCCGCTCTGGCGTCGAAGCAGGTGGATATGGTCTGGCGTTTCGACGTCAACCAGTTGGAGGTCGCGGAGGGGATTCCGGGAGTCGTGGTCAACACGGCGATCACGGCCCAGACCGCCGTAGCGCGTATGCAAGTCGACAAGGCGCCCTTCGACAACAAGAAGCTGCGTCAGGCGATTCAGGCCTGCGTCGATCACAACGCGATCCTGCAGATCGCCTACCGCGGCAAGGGAGCGCCGGGCGAGGACCATCATGTCGCCCCGATCCATCCGGAGTACGCTGAGCTGCCGAGGCTCAAGCAGGACTACGACAAGGCCAAGCAGCTTCTGAAGGAAGCCGGCCACGAAGGCGGAGTCACCCTGCCGATCGACATCGGTAACACGACCGGCGCCTGGGAACTGGACGCCATGCAGGCTTTCAAGCAGCAGTGCGCCCCAGCCGGCATCAATATCGAGCTGAACGTCATGCCAAGCTCGCAATACTGGGACATCTGGGACAAGACGCCCTTCGGCTTCACCTCCTGGACCCATCGGCCCTTGGGTGTGATGGTCCTGAACCTTGGCTATCGCTCGGGCGTGCCTTGGAACGAGAGCCACTATGCCAACCCGGAGTTCGACAAGTTGCTGGATCAGGCCACCGCCACTCTCGATGTCGATGCCCGGCGCAAGCTGATGGCCAAAGCGCAGAAGATGCTTCAGGACGACGCCGTGATCATCCAGCCGCTCTGGCGCGCCGAGTTCACGGCAACGGCCGAGAAGGTCAAGGGCTACGAGATCCATCCGACGGTCTACCATCAGTTCCACAAGGTCTGGCTGGCCTAGGGTTCCGATAACGACAAGCGGGGGCGGCGAAGCACCGCCCCCGCACCTGCCCGCCCGTCCGGGGGGTCCGCGGGGGGCGCACCTACAGGGCTGAGGCGACACAGGGGAGACCATGGGTCATGCTGATCTTCGTCATGCGCAGAATCGGCGCGATGGTACTGACCATGGTGGTCGTCTCCATCCTGCTCTTTCTCTTACTGGAGTACTCGCCGGGCAACGTGGCGACCAAGGTCCTGGGGCCCTATTCCTCCGAGGAGCAGCGGCAGATCTGGCTGGAGGAGAAGGGCTACAACGACCCCTTGCCGCTGCGCTACCTGCGCTGGCTGGGCAAGGCCGTGCAGGGCGACTTCGGAGATTCCATCAAGTACAAGGTGCCGGTCAGCGAGGTGCTCTGGCCGCGGCTTGGCAACACCGCGATCCTGGGCGCCGCGACCATGGCGGTGGTGATCCCGCTGGCCCTGGTTCTGGGCGTCCTGGCCGGCATGCGCGAGGGCTCGGGTACGGATCGAAGTATCTCGGTCCTTTCGATCATCACGACCTCTGTCCCCGAGTTCGCCAGCGCCCCCATGCTGCAGGCCTTCTTCGTCTTCTACCTGGCACTTCTGCCCGGGACGAGCTCGATGATCGGCGGCTTCAACCCGGTCGAGCTGATCCTGCCGGTCATGGTCCTGGTGCTCTACGACTTCGGCTACGTGACCCGCATGACCCGTGCCTCGATGGCCGAGGTCATGACCACCCACTACATCCGGACGGCGGTCCTGAAGGGGCTGCCCTACAAGATGGTGATCATGAAGCACGCGCTGCGCAACGCGCTGATCGCGCCCTTCACGGTGGTCATGCTGCAGATCAACTGGTTGCTGTCCGGGGTGATCGTGGTCGAGTTCTTCTTCGCCTATAAGGGCTTCGGCTTCCTGATCCTGGATGCGTCCTTGAACAAGGACATCTTCCTGATCGAGGCCTGTGCCATGGTCGCGGTCTTCGTCGCGGTCGCGACGCAAGCGCTGGCCGACATCGGCTACACCTATCTCAACCCCCGAATCCGGTTCAGCTGAGGGAGGCGATCATGGCGGATCAAACCATCGACGCCCTGCGAGGCGAGCCTATCCTTCTCCGTATACTGAAGGGCATCGCCCTGCTGCGCGAAAGCGGAGTCGGCATGATCGGCGCGGCCTTGGTCCTGTTCTGGGTCGTGGTCGCCTTGTTCGCGCCTCTGCTCGCGCCCTTCGATCCCTTGGCCACGCTGCAGCTCTTAGCCTTCCCGGGCGATCCCTACGTCCTCGATCCGGGGAAGACCTTCGACGGGCAGGCAGTCGAGGAGGTCTGCGCCCTTATCGAGACGGGCGAGAAGCAGGGCAAGTACGACTGCGGCACCTTCTGGCTCGGCACCGACCGGGTCGGCCGCGACGTGCTCAGCCGCTTGATCTACGGCACGCAGCGGGTCCTGCTCTACGCCCCGCTGGCGACCTTCTGCGCCTATGCCGTCGGCATCCCGATGGGGCTTGCCGCGGGCTATCTTCGCGGCTGGGCGGACGAGGTGCTGTCCTTCGTCTCGAACGTGATCCTGTCCTTCCCGGTCTTGGTGCTCTACGTCATCATCATCGCGACGATCGGCGCCTCCGGCACCAATATCGTGATCGCGGTGACCTTCGCCTCGGCGCCGGGAATCATGCGCATCGTGCGCGGGCTGGTCCTTGACCTGCGCAATCGCGAGTACGTCTTCGCCGCCCAGACCCGGGGCGAGAGCGCCTGGCGGATCATGTTCGTCGAGATCCTGCCGAACGCGCGCGGCCCCCTGATCGTCGATTCCTGCCTCCGCCTGGGCTACGTGATCATCACCATCGGCGTGCTGGGCTTCCTCGGCCTGGGCCTGCCGCCGCCAGATCCCGACTGGGGCGGCATGATCAACGAGAACCGCCTGATGGCCCTGGTGGCGCCGCACATGACGGTCTTCCCCTGTATTGCCATCTCGTCGCTGGTGCTGGGCTTCAACCTGTTGGCCGACGGCCTGCGTGAAATCTCGTTGCGGGATTGAGGAGAGCGGCATGACCGGCAATGGTGTGGACTACGATGGCCCGATCCTGGAGTGCCGCGGCCTCTGCATTTCCTACTTCACCCGGGCCGGGGAGATCCCGGCGGTCATCGACTTCGACCTGACCCTCGAGCGCGGCGGAAGCGTCGGCCTGGTCGGCGAATCCGGCTGCGGCAAGTCGACGGTCGCGATGGCGATCATGCGCTACCTCGGCAAGAACGGCGGCATCGTTGGCGGCGAGGTGCTCTACAAGGGCCGCAACATGGCCGACTTCAGCGAGGAGGAGCTGCGCCAGCTGCGCGGCAACGAGATCTCCATGGTCTACCAGGAGCCCATGGCCTCGCTGAACCCCAGCCTGACCCTGGGCAAGCAGCTGATGGAGGTGCCGCTCTACCACGAGCAGGTGGCCGTGAAGGAGGCCTACGACCGCGCCGTCAGGATGCTGGCGGACGTCAAGCTTCCCGACCCGGAGCGGGTGATGGCCGCCTACCCGCATCAGATCTCCGGCGGCCAGCAGCAGCGCGTCGTGATCGCCATGGCGCTGCTGTCCAACCCGACCCTGCTGCTGCTGGACGAGCCGACCACGGCCCTCGACGTCACCGTCGAGGCCGGCATCATCGAGTTGATCGGTGAGATCGCCGAGCGCTTCAACACCTCGATGATCTACATCTCTCACAACCTGGGCCTGATCCTGGAGACCTGCGACCGGGTCAACGTGATGTACTCCGGCCAGGTGGTGGAGGAGGGCAGCGTCAAGGAAGTCTTCGACGAGATGCGCCACCCCTACACCAAGGGGCTGTTCAGCGCGATTCCCCTGCCCGGGGCCGACAAGACCGCGCGTCCCCTGGTACCGATCCGCGGCCAGCTGCCGCTGCCGCACGAGCGGCCGAGCGGCTGCTACTTCGGTCCACGCTGCGACTTCTTCAACGATGGCCGCTGCGATCAGGGGCAGATCGAGATGGAGGCCGTGGCCGGCGAGGAAGGCCATCGCGTGCGCTGCCTGCGCTGGCAGGAGATCGACTGGGCCGCCTATCGTCCGCAGGGCCTGAGCGGCGAGGAGATGACGCCGGGCCAGCCGGTTCTCAAGATCGAGAACATGAAGAAGTACTACGAGATCACCGACAACTCCCTGGCCGCAATCATCAAGGGCGAGCGGATCAAGTACGTCAAGGCGAACGAGGACATCAGCTTCGACGCCCGCGAGTGCGAGACGGTGGCCATCGTCGGCGAATCCGGCTGCGGCAAGTCGACCTTTGCCAAGGTCCTCATGGGCCTGGAGACCGCCACCGACGGCGAGGTCCTCTACCGGAACCAAGATCTGGCGCAGGAGCCGGTGCAGGCCCGGACCCCGGAGCAGATCGGCGACGTCCAGATGGTCTTCCAGAACCCCTTCGACACCCTGAACCCGAGCCATACGGTGGGCAGCCAGCTGGCCCGCGTGATCCGGAAGTTCGGGGCCGAGTCGGAGCCGGCCAAGATCAAGCAGCGGGTGATGGAGCTGCTCGACCTGGTGAAGCTGCCGCGCGACTTCGCCAAGCGCCGGCCGCGGCAGCTTTCCGGCGGCCAGAAGCAGCGGGTGGGCATCGCCCGTGCTTTCGCCGGCAACCCGGCCATGGTGGTGGCGGACGAGCCGGTCTCGGCCCTGGACGTCTCGGTGCAGGCCGCGGTCACCGGCCTCCTGATGGACATCCAGCGCAGCTACCGCACGACCCTGCTATTCATCAGCCATGACTTGAGCTTGGTCCGCTATCTGTCTGACCGGGTTGTGGTGATGTACCTCGGTCACATCGTGGAGCAGGGCAGGACGGACGAGGTCTTCTCGCCGCCCTATCATCCTTACACCGAGGCCCTGCTGTCGGCGGTGCCGATCGCCGACACCTCGATCCAGCGCAAGCGGATCATCCTGGAAGGGGCCTTGCCCAGCGTCCTGGATCCGCCGTCGGGCTGTCCCTTCCACACCCGCTGCCACCGCAAGATCGGATCGATCTGCGAGACCAAGGACCCGCCGGTGGTGGATCTCGGCGACGGGCATCGGATCGCCTGCCACATTCCGCGCGACGAGCTGGATAAGATGGAGCCGGTGATCGTGCTGTCGGGCGAAGGCCAGTCCGAACAGGCCGCGTCCTCCGAGGAGAGCCCGGCGGCCGACTGAGTCGCGGCAGGCTCCGGCCGGCCGATTCGGGGTCTCAGGACATCCGAGGCTTCAGGCGCTCCGGGCGATCTGATCCTCGTCCGGATTCAGGATCAGGCTGATGCACTGGAGCAGGTGCTCCAGCTCGCGCTCGGAGCTTTCGAAGGCGAGGCCGAGATCGTTTCCGGCGCGCCAGACCTGGACGGCGGTCAACTCACCCGCGGAGGGGTGCCGAAGGAGGATGCGCTCCTCGGCCGGCGGCGCGCCGGCGAAGCGAAGCCGGAGACCGCCGAGCGAGATGTCGGTGACCTGGCAGTCGTAGACGCGGCCGGCGGCCACGGCCGTCACGGAGGTGAAGCGGTCGAGATCGAAACGAAGGCACTGCCTCCGCTCGGCCAC
The DNA here is from genome assembly GCA_028282935.1 of Kiloniellales bacterium. Taxonomy (GTDB): domain Bacteria; phylum Pseudomonadota; class Alphaproteobacteria; order Kiloniellales; family JAKSBE01; genus JAKSBE01. The sequence goes on along the minus strand of JANQGU010000092.1, from coordinate 1,383 downwards.
CTGGACTAGCTTCATTCCCTGCATATCCATGATCGTGAGCCTGCTGTTCGGGGGGCGTATTTACTCTTGGTTAATTAGATTAACAAAGGCCTAACACGAAGCTTGCCTGCAGGGCAGCGAGGTCACAGCTAAGACACAGTGCCAACCTTGGCGCCGGGCGGCGCGAAAACGCAGGGCCAGCGAGGCTGGCGAGGGGCCGTGGCGGCCACGGCCGGGGCAGCGGTCAACCTTTCGTTAACGCGCCCTCTGCCATCCTTCGCGTACTTTGATCCGACGGAGGCTGCTTCGGCCCGCCGCCCGCCAGGCGCGTGGTTCGGGGCGTTCATGGATGAGGGGACGACGATGAGACACGTGAATCTCAAGCTCTTGGCGGCTTCGGCCTGCGCTTTGACGCTGGTGGCGTCGACCTGGGGCGCCGCCTGGGCCCCCGCCTGGGCCGAAGAAGCCGGCCCCAAGCAAGAGGCCAAACAAGAAGACGGCTTCCTCGACGGCATGGCCGACGACGCCGGGAACTTCTTCTCGGACGTCGGCAGCTTCTTTTCGGACGACGTCCCCGAGTTTTTCACCGAAGACGTCCCGGCGGCCTTCTCCGACGACGAGGAGGCACAGGCATCGGTTTCGGGCACGGACCCCTTCGCCGGCAAGCCCAAGCTGCTGACCGACAAGGCGAGTATCAAGCAGACCCAGTCCCTGCTTAACGACAAGGGCTACAAGGCCGGGACCGCGGACGGCATCGTCGGGCGCAACACCCGCAGCGCGATCCGCGCCTATCAGAAGGACAACGAGCTGCGCGTCACCGGAACGGTGACGGACCAGCTGCTGCTTCATCTGAAGGGAGTGCGGCCGCAGGCGCCGAGCGTGGCCGAGGCGCCGAAGCCCGAGAAGCCGCGCAAGCCGGCCTTCACCCGGGATCAGTAGCGGCTCGGCCAGCGGCTAAATCGGCCAGCGGTCAGATCGGAACGTAGGTTCGCTCGTCCTCGGTATCGGGGAGCAGCTTCAGGCTGCCTTCCGTCTCGAAGGGGACGCGGCGGCTGCCGAATCCGGTCGCCACGTAGGCGTAGCCCTCGATCCGGAACTCGATCGACCGGCTCCGGCCCAGCAGCAGGACCTGGCGCACCACGTCCAGGATGGTGGTGGTGGCGATGACCGGAACCTTGGCGTCGCCGAGGCGGGGCAGGGTGAAGGCGTCGCTGGACTGCCCGTCGGCGAAGTGCGAATCGTTGACGTTCAGGGCGAAGGTCAGGCCTTCCAGGTCGATATCGAAGTTGTTCGGGTTGCTGAGCCTGAGGTCGACCTCGACCTGCTGCTCGAAGCCGTTGCTCTCCAGGATCCGCAGATCGGAGAGGTTGATCTTGGGCGGCAGGATGTCCTCCTCCGGGACCG
>JANQGU010000023.1 GCA_028282935.1 Kiloniellales bacterium | reverse complement strand
TGGAGCCGCAGGCTGGCGTACTTGGCGATATAGAAGGTGACCGCGGTGTTGCAGACCGCCAGGTAGGCGACGCCCAGGTAGACCCCGCCGGACACCGCCAGCCTGCGGCTCCAGGCCTTCAAGGTCATGGCCTACACCTACCTGACCCCGGCCTTCGTGGTGCTGCTGGAAGGCGCCCTGGGGCAGGGCTGGCCGAGCGCGTCGGTGATCGCGGGCATCGTCGCCACCGCGGCGGTGACCCTGCTGCTGCAGCGGACGTCGGATGGTTAGCCGATTGATCGGCGGGCGGCGGTCCCCTCACCCTCCCACAGCGCTGCCGCGCTGCGGGCCCCTCCCTCTCCCCTGGGGAGAGGGAATCTCTGCGGCGGCCTTGAGAATCCCTCTCCCCAGGGGAGAGGGATGTGGAGGCTTGGCGAGCCTATAAGGCGAGCCTTAGCCGGAGCTGGGTGAGGGGGGAGGCCGGCCGGGTGAAGAGAGAGCTAACCGCCGCTCATCGCGGTCAGGATGAAGACCTCGGTGCCGGGCTCGAGGGGCGTCTCCAGCTTGGCGCGGCGGCCGTCGACGAAGACGTTGACGTGGCGCCGGACGGCGGGCGTGGAATCGCGGAGGCGGTCGCGCATGCCGGGCCAGCGGGCGTCCAGCGCGTCGAGCAGGTCGGCGACGCTGGCGGCGGCCAGCTCGAGCCGCGACGGCGCGCCCGGGAACAGCGCCCGGAGGGCGGCCGGCAGCACGACCGTGACCGTGGGTGCCGTGGCGGCGGAGGCTTGGTTCGTCATCGCCGTTGTCTCCCCGCCACGCAGTCTAGCCTTCGACCAGCAGCGTCTCCACCGAGGAGATCGCCGGCAGGTGCTGGGCGATGCAGGTCCAGGTCTCGCCCTCGTCGGCGCTGGCGAAGAGGGCGCCGGAGGTGGTGCCGAAGTAGATCCCGGCCGGCTCCAGGGGGTCGGTCGCCAGGGCCTGGCGCAGGACGCCGAGGAAGGCGTTCTCCTGCGGCAGTCCGGCGCGCAGGTCCTGCCAGGAGGCGCCGCCGTCGCGGCTGCGCCAGACCGCGGTCCGGCCCTCGGGCATGAAGCGGCCCTGGGCATCGCCGTTGAGCGGGACGAGGTAGAGCGTCTCGGGGTCGCGCGGATGGGCGACGGCGGGAAAGCCGAAGGTCGAGGGCAGGCCCGCCTCGATGCTGTCCCAGGAGCGGCCGCCGTCGTCGCTGCGGTACATGCCGCAGTGGTTCTGCTGGTAGAGGCGTTCTGTCCGGCCCGGGGCCCTGCCCGGCGCCATGACCAGGGAATGGACGCATTGGCCGTACTCAGGATAGCGCTGGTCCTCGGGAGAGAAGTCGTTGCGCGTGCCCTTGTTGCGCGGCTCCCAGGTCTCGCCGCCGTCGGCGCTGTGGAAGACGCCGCCGGTCGAGATGGCGACCCAGATCTGCCGCGGGTCCTCCGGGTGGGGCAGCACGTGGTGCAGGATCAGGCCGCCGCCGCCGGGCTGCCATTCCGGGCGGGAGGGATGCGCGCGCAGGCCGGCGACCTGCCGCCAGCTCCGGCCCGCGTCCTCGCTGCGGAAGAGCCCGGCCGGCTCGACCCCGGCGTAGAGGCCGTCGCGGTCCGGGGCCAGGCTCCAGGCGGCCTTGATCGGCGTCTCGCCCTCCGCGTAGGCGAGGCCCTCGCTGGAATGGCTCCAGGTCGCGCCGAGGTCCTCGGACTTCCAGACCGCCGGCCCGAACCACTCGTTGCCGCCGGCGCCGTAGATCGCGCCGCTCGCCGGATCGGCGATGAGGTGATTGATCGGCCAGGCCTCGCAGAAGGGGCCGCGCAGGCTCCAGGACTCCCGCGCCGGGTCGCCGTCCAGGATGAAGGCGCCCTTCTTGGTGCCGATCAGCAGGTGCAGGCTCTTTGCCATCTCACGCCTCCAGGATCATCTCGAAGCCGCCGAAGATCATCCGCTTGCCGTCGAAGGGCATGGGGTTGGCCTCGTGGCTCATGCGCGGATCGCTCATCAGCTTCTCCATGCCGGCGTCGCGCACCTCGCGGGACGGCCAGAGGATCCAGCCGAAGCAGACCGTCTCGTCCGGCTGGCACTTCACGGCCAGAGGGAAGGAGGTCACCTCGCCCTCCGGCACGTCGTCGCCCCAGCAGTCGACGATCTTCAGCGCGCCAAGCTCCTTCAAGATCTTGCCGGTCGTCTCGGCGTGGCGGCGAAACTCTTCGCGCTTGTCGCTCGGCACGGCGGCGACGAAACCATCGACGTAGGTCATCCCTTCTTCCTCCTCTGAGCCAGGTTGGCGGTCTTCCAGTTCCGGATGGGGTGCCGCCTCCGCCGATCAGGCGGCCTCGTCATCCTCGAAGTCCTGAAGCTGCGCGTCCAGCGCGCGACCGAAGGCGGGGCGGGCTTCGCAGCGCCTGCGGTAGGCATCGAGCGACGGGAACGCCGACATGACGTCGCGTTCGCGCAGGTCGCGCAGCACGGTGGTCATGATCAGGTCGCCGGCCGTGAAGCGGTCTTCCAGGTAGTCCTTCTCGCCGAGCCAGGCGGCGAGCGCGTCCAGCCGCGTCCTCAGCATCGCCATCGCGGAGGGCCGGCGGCCCTCGACCCAGGGTTCGCCGTCGTGGAAGAGATCGAGATCGATGACGTTCGACACGTAGGGCTCGATGGAGTTGAGCGCCGCGATTACCCAGGCCGTGACCCTGGCCCGCGCGGCCGCCTCGCGCGGCATCAAGGCGTCCGAGCGCTGCGCGATGTGCAGGACGATGGCGCCCGACTCGAAAAGCTCGACCTCGCCGTCCCGATAGGCCGGGACCTGGCCGAAAGGCTGCCAGCGCCGATAGCGGTCGGAGGCCTGATCCGCGCCGTCGATCAGCCGCGCGTCATAGGAAAGTCCGGCCTCCTCGAGCGCCCAGCGCACGCGCAGATCCTTCACGTGGCCCTTGGCGAAGTCGGGAACGGCCTTGAAGGCGGTCACTGCGATCGTCATGGGGTGAGGCTCCCTCTGGTTGCTGCGCCGCGGAGCGCGGCTTCGTGAAGGGTGATAAAGCTCTTCCGTCTTCCCGCCCGGCTTGGCTCTTCAGACCTCCAGGATCATCTCGAAGCCGCCGAAGATCACCCGCTTGCCGTCGAAGGGCATCGGATTCCTGTCGGGCTGCAGCCTGGGATCGGCCATGGCCTTCTGCATGCCGGCGTTGCGGGCTTCGCGCGACGGCCAGAGAATCCAGGAAAAGATGACGGTCTCGTCGTCCTTGCATTTGACCGCCATCGGAAAGGAGGTGATCTCACCTTTCGGGACATCGTCGCCCCAACACTCCACCACCTTCAGGGCGCCGTGCGCCTTCAGGACGACCGCGGCCTCCTTGGCGTGTTCGAGGAAGTCCGCGCGCTTGGCGCTCGGCACGGCGGCGACGAAACCATCGACGTAGGTCATCCCTTTTTCCTCCATCATGCGCCGCGGAAGGCGGCTTCGAGCGCGGCGATATCGATCTTGCTCATGGCCAGCATGGCCTCCTGGGCGCGCGCGGCGGCCGCGCCGTCGTCCGAGCCCAGGAGGCGCGGCAGGGCCTTGGGCACGATCTGCCAGGACAGGCCGTAGCGGTCGACGAGCCAGGCGCAGCGGCCCTCGCTGCCGCCCTCGGCGGTCAGCGCCGCCCAGAGACGGTCGGTCTCGGCCTGGTCCTCGGTCAGGACGGAGATCGAGGCCGCGGGCGTGTGGCTGTACTGCGGCCCGCCGTTCAGGGCCATGTAGGGCGCGCCGGCCAGGGAGAACTCGACCACCAGCGCGGGGCCCTCCGGGTCGGGGCGCACCACGGTCTCGATCCGGCTGTCCGGCAGCAGCGAGACGTAGAAGCGGGCGGCCTCCTCGCCCTGGCCGTCGAACCAGAGGCAGGTGCGGACCTTCGAACTGAACTCCATCGATCTTACTCCTTTCCCGGCATCTGCGCCGGATCCATCCAGAAGACCTCCCAGATGTGCCCGTCTGGATCCGCGAGAGCGCGGCCGTACATGAAGCCGTGGTCCTGGGGATCGCGCGGGCTGCTGCCGCCCTTCGCGAGGCCGATCTCCACGAGGCGGTCGACCTCGTCGCGGCTCTCGACCTGGAGGGCGATAAGGACCTCGGTGGTCTTGCCGGCATCGGCGATCGGCCGGGGCGTGAACTGGGCGAACTTGTCGTGGGTCAGCAGCATCGCGAAGCAGCTCTGGTTGATCGTCATGCCGAGCGCCGTCTCGTCGCCGAAGCGGTCGTCGAAGGCGAAGCCGAGCGCCTCGAAGAAGGCGCGCGAGCGGCCCAGATTCGTGACCGGCAGGTTGATGTAGGCCTTGGGGTTCATGCGCGGTGCTCCCGGGGCGTTCGCTTCGGTCAGGGCTTCAGGTCGACGGCCGCGCGGTAGCTGCCGTCCATGTAGAAGGGCGTCGAGCTGTGCTCGTGGACGATCCGCCAACCCTCCTCCCGCTTGGCGAGGCAGAGGGTGGAGCGGAACCAAAGGTCCTGGTCCCGGCCGTCCTGGCGCCCGCGCATCCGGACCAGCGCCGAGGTGAAGGCGGCGTCCCCGGCGACGGTCAGCACCTCGTCCTCCGCCTCGACCTGGATCGGGCTCTCCCAGGTGTCGAGCCAGGCGGCGACCTGCGCGACCTCCATGCCGCGCCGTCCCAGGGGCGGCGCCAGGTCGAAGATGACGGCATCGGGCGCATAGGCGGCGGCGATCGCCGCCGCGTCCTTGTCGGCGTGCGCCGCCGCCAGCCCTGCCAGGAGCGCCCCGATCTCGGCGCGGTCGCCGTCCTGCCGTTCAGCGTTCATGGTCCCGGTCTCCAATACCTGTGGTTGTGTCCGAGAGCGCGGACTATCCTTGACAAATACGTTGATGTCAACGTATATTTTTCCATGACCATGCGTGACGACCTTCCCCTCGACGTCACTCACGAGGTGCGCGACCGCTGCCTCTGCCTTCACCTCCAGCGCGCCGCCCGGGCGATCGCGCGCCGCTTCGACGAGGCGCTGCGCCCCTTCGGCCTGACCAACGGGCAGTACTCGCTGCTGATGTCGCTCAACCGCCCGGCCCCGCCGCGGATCGGCGACCTCGCGCCGCTGCTGGCGATGGACCGCACGACCCTGACCGCCAACTTGAAGCCGCTGGAGCGGCGCGGGCTGGTCGATGTCGTCGTCGACCCGAAGGACAAGCGGAGCCGGCGCCTGCGGCTCACCGACGCCGGGCGCGACCTCCTGGTCGCCGCGGTGCCGGTCTGGCGCTCGACCCACGACGAGATCGACCGCGGCTTGCCGGACCTGAACCCGGACCGGCTGCGCGACGACCTGCTGGCGCTGGCATGAGGACGGGAGGCGCGCCTATCATTCGCGCCGGCCTCTGCGTGCCAAGACCACGCAGGCCCCTTTTCGCGATCAGCCGGGAGGTGACGCTTGCCTGAAGAGCCCATCGAGCGCCTGCGCGCGATCTGCCTGGCGCTGCCGGAAGCGACCGAGAAGCAGGCCTGGGGCGACCCGACCTTCCGGGTCCGCGACAAGATCTTCGCCATGGAGAAGCGGGGCGACGGGCGGATCTCGCTCTGGTGCAAAGCGCCGCCCGGCAGCCAGGAGATCCTGGTCGGCGCCGACCCGGAGCTCTTCTTCGTGCCGCCCTATGTCGGCAGCAAGGGCTGGATCGGCGTACGGCTCGACCGCGATCCGGACTGGGAGGAGGTGGCGGAGGTGGTCAAGCGCAGCTACCGGCTGATCGCGCCGAAGCGGCTGGCGGCGACGGTCGAATGACTCCGGCCGAGACCCGGCCCGGTCAGGGCCGCGGCAGCAGGCCCTTGAGGAGGAGGTCCGAGAGGGCGTCGTCGGCGGAGAGGTAGAAGTCCTCCGCCCCGGCGCCGAGCAGGGCGCGGATCTGGGCGTCGAAGTCGGCGTAGTGCTGGGTCGAGGCCCAGAGGGTGAAGATCAGGTGGTGCGGGTCGACCGGCGCGATCTTGCCGGCCGCGACCCAGGCCTCGATCACCCGGACCTTGTCCTCGACCAGCTCGCGCAGCCGGGTCTCCAGGACCTCCTTCAGGATCGGCGCGCCCTGGATGATCTCCATGGCGAAGAGCCGGGACTCCACCGCGTGGCTGCGCGAGAAGGCGACCTTGCGGGCGATGTAGTCGCGGATCTCGGCCTCGGGATCGCCCTCGGCGGCGATGTCCTCCAGGGGCTGCAGCCACATCTCCAGGGTCCGGCGCAGGACCGCGATGTAGAGCGCCTTCTTGCTGCGGAAGTAGTAGAGCAGGTTCGGCTTGGACATGCCGGCGGCGGCGGCGATCTGGTCGACCGCCGCGCCCTTGAAGCCATAGCGCGCGAAGACCTCGAGCGCGGCCTCCAGGATCTTCTCCTCGTTGACGACCTGGATGCGCGTGCGCTTGCGGGTCTTGGTCGCGCGCGCGGTTCTGTCGCTCATGCTCTTCCCACTTTCGCCTGAGGCTGCCCCCTTTCCCCGGGGGACGGCTAGGAACTTGACGCCAAGATCTTGGCCTCTCACTATAATTTTTGATCAAATGGAAAAATAAGCAAAGAGCAAAACAAGCCCAAGACCTTCCCGCCAGAGATTCCCTGCCCGCGCGACGGCCCCTCGGGGGAGGCGCCGCCGTGAGGGCGCCCGGCGGAGGGGCAAGGGAGGCAAGGCTCTGATCCGTCACAGGAGGGCTCCATGAAGACTTCGAGAGACATGACCCGTCGCGCGCTGCTGATCGCCGGGGCGCTGGCCGCCGGCGCGGCGGTCCTGACCGCCGGGGGCGCCGCCCGCGCCGACAAGATCAAGGTCGCCGGCATCTACACCCAGCCGATCCAGCAGAAGTGGGACGCGCGCCTGCACCTCGCCCTGTCCGCGGCCGAGAAGGCGGGCGAGATCGACTACGTCTTCGCCGAGAAGGTGGCCAACACCGACTACGTCCGGGTGCTGCGCGAATACGCCGAGGGCGGCGTCGACCTGGTGGTCGGCGAGGCCTTCGGGATCAGCCGCGAGGCCCGGGCGGTCGCCGACGACTATCCCGAGGTCGCCTTCCTGATGGGCGACCCCTTCAAGCCGCACGGCAGCAACTTCGCGGTCTTCGACAACTACATCCACGAGCCCTGCTACCTGATGGGCATGATCGCCGGCGCCATGACCAAGGGCGGCAAGATCGGCATGGTCGGCGGCTATCCCATCGGCGAGGTCAACCGCCTGTTCCACGCCTTCATGGCCGGCGCGCGCTCGGTCAATCCGGACGCCCAGTTCAAGGTCACCTTCATCGGCTCCTGGTTCGACCCGCCCAAGGCCAAGGAGGCCGCCTTCGCCCAGATCGAGGCCGGGGTCGACGTGCTCTACGCCGAGCGCGCCGGGGTCGTGGACGCGGCGCGCGAGAAGGGCATCATCGCCTTCGGCAACGTCAACGACATGAACAAGGAGGAGAACGGCAAGGACGTGGTCGTGACCTCCGCGCTCTGGCACATGGAAAACGCCATCAACCACGCCATCGAGCTGGTCAAGGCCGGCAAGTTCGAGGCCGTGGACTACAAGGAGTGGACCATGATGCGGAAGGGCGGCGCCTCGCTCGCCCCCTACTACGAGTTCGAGGACCGGATCCCGAAGGACATCAAGGCCAAGGTCGAGGAGACCAAGGCCGCGATCCTGGCCGGCGACTTCGTGGTCGAGATCAACGACGAGGAGCCGAAGTCGACCTATTGAGGGGGCGGCCGCGGCCATCGCAGGAGCAAGCGGCACGATGGATGCCCGGATCAAGTCCGGGCATGACAGCGGGGGTGTTGCACGCTCGGCGCATCAACCCCTTCCGATGTCATCCCCGGACTTGATCCGGGGATCCATGGTTCCGGCGGCTTGGTGGTCGTTGCTTGCGCACATACCAGGGGGCTCATGCTTCGACAAGCTCAGCATGAGGGTGCATTGGGTGCCTTGGAAGGCCCTCATGCTGAGCCTGTCGAAGCATGAGGGCCGGGCCGCGGCCCCGGCCGGAAGACACGCAAGGGGAAAGGCGTCATGGCGCTGTTGCGCATCGTCGAGGTGAGCAAGGCCTTCGGGGACCTGGTCGCCAACGACCGGATCTCGCTGAGCCTGGAGGCCGGCGAGGTGCTGGCGCTGCTCGGCGAGAACGGCGCCGGCAAGACCACCTTGATGAACATCCTCTTCGGCCACTACACGGCCGACAGCGGCCACATCGAGGTCGGCGGCGAAAGGCTGCCGCCGGGCGCGACCGACGCCGCCCTCGCCGCCGGCGTCGGCATGGTGCATCAGCACTTCTCCCTGGCCGACAACATGACCGTGCTGGAGAACGTCATGCTCGGCACCGAGCGGCTCTGGTCCTGGCGATCGGAGACCGCAGCGGGGCGCAAGCGGTTGCTGACCCTGGCCGCGGACTTCGGCCTGGAGGTCGATCCGGACACGCCGGTCGGCGCGCTCTCGGTCGGCGAGCGGCAGCGGGTCGAGATCCTCAAGGCGCTCTATCGCGACGCCCGCATCCTGATCCTGGACGAGCCGACCGCGGTCCTGACCCCGCAGGAGGTCGAGCGGCTCTTCGAGACCCTCAAGGCCATGGTCGCCAAGGGCCTCTCGATCATCTTCATCTCCCACAAGCTGCACGAGATCCTGGCGGTCAGCGACCGGGTCGCGGTGCTGCGCCGGGGCCGGGTGGTCGGCGAGGTCGCCACCGCCGAGGCCGACCGGGAGGGCCTGGCCGAGCTGATGGTCGGCCACAAGGTGAGCCGGCCCATGGTCGAGCACCTGGCGCCGGGCGATCCGGTGGTCGAGCTGGAGGCGGTCGGCGTCGCCCCGGCCGGTCGGGGCCGGCCCCTGCTGGAGCGGGTCAGCCTCGAGGTGCGGGCGCGCGAGATCCTCGGCCTGGCCGGGGTCGCCGGCAACGGCCAGTCGGCCCTGGCCGGGGTGCTGAGCGGGGTCCTGGCGCCGAGCTCCGGGACCCTGCGTTTCGCCGGCGAGGCGGTGACGCGCTTCGCGCCGCGCGACTTCGTCGCCCGCGGCATCGGGCGGATTCCCGAGGACCGCCACGCCACCGGGATCATCGGCGAGATGTCGGTCTGGGAGAACTTCATCTGCGAGGACCTGGGCGAGCCGCCGCTGTTCCGCTGGGGCCGGGTGATCGACGGCCGGGCCTGCCGCGACTTGGCGGCCGAGCTGATCGCGGCCTTCGACCTGCGCTGCAAGTCGATGGAGGTCCCGGCCAAGCTGCTGTCCGGCGGCAACATGCAGAAGCTGATCCTGGCCCGGACCCTGCGCCGGGAACCCAGGTTCATCCTGGCCAACCAGCCGGTGCGCGGCCTGGACGAGGGCGCCATCGCCGCGGTCCACGCCCGCATCCTGGAGGCCAAGCGGCGGGGCGCCGGCGTGCTGCTGATCTCCGAGGACCTGGACGAGATCCTGGCCCTGGCCGACCGGGTCGCGGTGATCCACGGCGGCCGGGTCGGCCCGGCCCTGGAGGTCGGCGCGGTCACCGCCCGCGAGCTCGGCGCCATGATGGCCGGCGACCTGGGAGGTGCCGGGGAGAAGCTGCCGGAGGCGGTGCCGTGAGGACCGAGCCGCGGGAGGACGCGCCGCTCTGGCTGCTGGTCGTAGCACCGCTGGCCGCGGTGGCGGCGGCGCTGCTGCTCTGCGCCGGCCTGATCCTCTGGGCCGGCGAATCGGTGCCGGAGGCCTACGGCCTGCTGCTCAAGGGCGCCTTCGGCTCGCGCTTCGCCCTGACCGAGACCCTGGCCCGGGCGACGCCGCTGATCCTGACCGGCCTGGCGGCGGCGGTGGCCTTCCGGGCCAGGTTCTGGAACATCGGCGGCGAGGGCCAGTTCTACTGCGGCGCTCTGGCCGCGACCTGGCTGGGGGCCGGGATGATCCTGCTGCCGCCGCTCCTGATGATCCCGCTGCTGTTCCTCGCGGGGGCGCTGGCGGGCGGCCTGGCGCTGCTGCTGCCGGTGCTGCTCAAGGCCCGGCTCAAGGTGGACGAGGTGGTGACCACCCTGCTGCTGAACTTCGTGATCCTGCTGCTGGTCAGCTACCTGATCGAGGGGCCCTGGAAGGACCCGATGTCGCTGGGCTGGCCCCAGGCCGCGCCGATCGTCGAGGAAGGCGTGCTGCCCAAGCTGCTGGCCAAGAGCCGCCTGCACCTGGGCCTCGTCGTCGGGCTGGTCGCGGCGCTCGCGGTCTGGCTGGTGCTGCGCTTCACGGTCTGGGGCTACGAGATCCGCGCCGTGGGCATCAACCCCCAGGCGGCGGCCTTCGCCGGGATTTCGATCAACCTGACCGTGCTGCGGGTCGCCCTGATCAGCGGCGGCCTGGCCGGCCTGGCCGGAGTCGGCGAGGTCGCGGGGCTCAAGGGCTACCTGACCCTCGACCTCTCGCCGGGCTTCGGCTACGCCGGGATCGCGGTCGCCATGCTGGCCAACCTGCATCCCCTGGGGGTGATCCTCAGCGCGATCTTCATCGCCGGCATCTACGTCGGCGCGGATTCCATGAGCCGGGCGGTCAACATCCCGACCTACATCGCCGACGTCATCGTCGCGACCTCGGTCCTGGCGGTCCTGGTCAGCCTGCTCTTCGTGAAGTTCCGGGTCAGGTTCGGGGGGTAGGGGTGGCGATCATACCTCTCCTAAGGTGCGCGGCATCACCCCCCACCCTAACCCTCCCCCTCAAGGGGGGAGGGAACTTTGAGCGCCGCCGCCTCTTTACCCCCTCCCCCTTGAGGGGGGAGGGTCGGGGTGGGGGTGACTCTCTCCGCTGCGCAAGACTTACGGCGATTGGCAAGGTCGATGCGCGGAGCTGGGCGCATGCTTGACCTCCTCGAGCTCTTCCTCACCGCCGGGTTCTGGGCGGCAACCTTGCGGATCGCCTGTCCGCTGATCTTCGGGACCCTGGGCGAGCTGATCTGCGAGCGGGCGGGGGTGCTGAACCTGGGCATCGAGGGGATCATGACCATCGGGGCCATGGCCGGCTGGATGTGGGTCTACCAGGGCGGCGACCTCTGGACCGGAATCCTCTTCGCGGCGGCGGTCGGGGCGCTCTTCGGCCTGATCCATGCCGGCTTCACCGTGTACCTCGGCCTGTCGCAGCACGTCTCGGGCATCGGACTGACCCTGCTGGCCTCGGCGCTCTCCTTCTACATCTTCCGCATGCTGCTGCCGTCGTCGACCACGCCGCCGAAGATCACGCCCTTCCAGCCGGTCGAGATCCCCTGGCTGTCCGAGCTGCCCTTCCTGGGCGAGGTCCTGTTCCGCCAGACGCCGATGACCTACCTGGCGCTGGCCATCGTGCCGCTGGTGATCTACGGGCTCTACCGCACGCCGCTGGGCCTGGCGCTGCGCATGGCGGGGGAGAACCCGGTGGCGGTCGAGGCCCAGGGCATCGACGTCCTGGCCCTGCGCTGCGGCGCGGTGGTGGTCGGCAGCGCCCTGATGGCGGTCGGCGGCGCCTATCTCACCATGTCGGCCTTCGACGCCTTCTACTTCGGCATGATCAACGGCCGCGGCTGGATCTGCGTGGCGCTGGTGATCTTCGCCTCCTGGCGGCCCGGCAAGGCGCTGCTCGGCGCGCTGCTCTTCGCCGGGCTGGACGCCCTGCAGGTGCGCGCCCAGCAGATGGCCGGCGCGGTCATCCCCTATCAGTTCTTCCTGATGCTGCCCTATGTTCTTTCGATCCTGGCGATGATCGTCATGGCCCGGCGGGCGCGCTATCCCAAGGCGCTGCTGCTGCCCTTCCG